>JBCDCW010000202.1:0-6895 GCA_039180995.1 Pseudomonadota bacterium | reverse complement strand
TGGCCGGATGGTCCTCGACCGCGACGGATCCGGCGGAGGAGAGGTGCAGATGGGTGGGGCCGCGCCAGACGGCGTTGAAAGGGACCATGCCGCGGAGGATGGGATTGGGGAGAGCGTCGGTGAGATCCCGGACCGGGGAAAGGCCGTTCATCAGCGACAGGATGGGCGTGTCGGGCTGCGCCTGGGCCGTGATCGTCTCGATGACCGAGGGGAGGGCGGTGGACTTGGTGGCCACGGCGATCAGGTCGGCCGAGGCCAGGGCCTCGGGGCCGGCGGTTTGGATCGCATCGGGGGCGAAGGTCCGGTCGGTGCGCGCATCGGTGAGGCGCAGGCCGCCTGCGGCGATGGGGGCCAGCACCCGATCGCGGCCGATCAGAATGGCCCCCCAGGGCACGCCGACCGCCAGACCGATGGCGCCCGCGCCCAGCAGGGCGAGGGTCACAGGACGCCGATCTCCGCCAGGGCGACGGACAGGGCGGGGGGAAGCGGCGCGTCGGAGGCCCGAGCCGGATCCATGTCGGCGGGGGCGTCCTGGGGCGTCAGGTAGCGCCAGCCCTGGAACGGCCGCTTCGGCACCGGCACGACCGGGATCGGGCCGGGCTTCAACACGATGCCGCAGCGCAGGATGCCGTCGGGGCCCTGGACCTCGTCCAGGCGCAGGATCGGCTGGCGGCAGAGGATGGCGCCCTTCACCACCCAGTAGATCGAGCCGCCGTCCAGCAACTCCGCCTCGCGTTTGGGCCACATGCGGGTGACGTGCCGGGGCAGGCCATCGGGCCCCTTGGCGCGGGCCGAGGCTTGCCAGGCGGCCATACTCTCGACCGTCTCAGAGCCGACGCTGAGCTTCAGAAGGTTCGTGGGCATGTCGTGACTCCCCGCCAGAGTGGAGGTATATCTAGACGCCCACGCCCGGTGCGCAACCATCCCTTGAGGTCATCCGCCCATGTCCGCCTTCGCCGCCCCCATCGCCGAACAGATCTGGGATATGAAATACAGGCTGAAAGATGCCGCCGGCCTGCCGATGGACGAGACCGTCGAGGCGACCTGGGACCGCATCGCCAAGGCCCTGGCCGCGCCAGAATCCGACCCGGCGGCGTGGGAAGGGCGGTTCCGGGACGCTTTGGACGGGTTCCGCTTCCTGCCCGCCGGGCGGATCGTGGCGGGCGCGGGGACGGACCGGTCGGTCACATTGTTCAACTGCTTCGTCATGGGCACCATCGAGGACAGCATGTCCGGCATCTTCTCGGCCCTGCGGGAGGCGGCGCTGACGCTGCAGCAGGGCGGGGGGATCGGCTACGATTTCTCGACCATCCGGCCCAAGGGCGCGGATGTGCATGGGGTGGCGGCGGATGCGTCGGGGCCGCTGTCGTTCATGGATGTGTGGGACGCCATGTGCCGGACGATCATGTCGGCCGGGTCGCGGCGGGGCGCCATGATGGCGACGCTGCGCTGCGATCACCCGGATGTGCTGGATTTCGTGGCGGCGAAGTCCGACCCGGCCCGGCTGCGGATGTTCAACCTTTCGGTGCTGGTGACCGATCCGTTCATGGAGGCCGTGGCCGCCGATGACGACTGGGATCTGATTTTCCAAGGCCAGACTTTCAAGACATTGAAGGCCAGGGACTTGTGGAATGCGATCATGCAGGCCACCTACGATTATGCCGAGCCGGGGGTGATCTTCATCGACCGGATTAACGCGACCAACAACCTGGCCTATGCCGAGACGATCGCCGCCACCAATCCGTGCGGCGAACAGCCTTTGCCGCCATATGGCGCCTGCCTGCTGGGCTCGGTCAACTTGGCGCGGTTGGTGCGCGACCCGTTCACCGAGACAGCCCGCATCGACGAAGACGAATTGGCCGACCTGACGGCGACGGCCATCCGGATGATGGACAACGTGGTGGATGCGTCGCGTTTTCCCTTGCCCGCCCAGGCCGAGGAGGCGCGGGCCAAGCGGCGGATCGGATTGGGCGTGACCGGCTTGGCCGACGCGCTGGCGATGTGCGGGTTGCGCTATGGGTCGGAGGCGGCGGTGCGGGCGACCGAGGGGTGGCTGCGGCGGATCGCCAATGCGGCCTATGGGATGTCGGCCGCATTGGCCGCCGAAAAGGGGGCGTTTCCGCTGTTCGACCGGGACGCGATCCTGGCGGCGCCCATGGTCCAGCGCCTGGACCGGGACGTGCGCGCGGCCATCGGCGCGCAGGGGCTGCGCAACGCGCTGCTGACCTCGATCGCGCCCACCGGCACGATCAGCCTGCTGGCGGGGAATGTGTCGTCGGGGATCGAGCCGATCTTCGCCCACAGTTATCGCCGCAAGGTGCTTCAGCCCGACGGCACCAAGACCGAGGAGGTGGTGGAGGATTATGCCGTCGCCGTGTGGCGCGACCTGCATGGGGATGCGCCCTTGCCGGAGCATATGGTGTCGGTGGCGGACCTGACGCCGTCCGATCATGTGGCGATGCAGGCGGCGGCGCAGGATTGGGTGGATTCGAGCATCTCCAAGACGATCAACGTGCCCGCCGACATCCCCTTCGAGGCGTTCAAGGACGTCTACCTGGAAGCCTGGCGGACCGGCTGCAAGGGGTGCACCACGTATCGCCCGAACGAGGTCACGGGCAGCGTGCTCTCGGCCGAACCCGCGCCCGAGGCGCCCAAGGTGGTCCAGATGTTCGACCCGCTTGATCGGCCCGCCACGCTGCCGGGCGAAACCTATAAGCTGAAATGGCCGCAATCGGAGCACGCGCTCTATATCACCATCAACGATATCGAATTGGATGGGCGGCGGCGGCCCTTCGAGATTTTCGTCAATTCCAAGAATATGGAGCATTTCGCTTGGACCGTGGCGCTGACCCGGATGATTTCGGCGGTCTTCCGGCGCGGCGGCGATGTGTCTTTTGTGGTCGAGGAATTGAAGGCCGTTTTCGATCCGCGCGGCGGGGCCTGGGTTCAGGGGAAATACGTCCCCTCGATCCTGGCGGCCATTGGCGGCGTGATCGAACGGCACATGGTGGCGACCGGTTTCTTGTCGGGCGAGGGGTTGGGGCTGAAGCTCGATCCGGTGCCGGGCGCCTCTTCCCCGGGTCCCGCTTGCCCCAATTGTGGCAGCTTCGAGCTGCACATGGCCGAGGGCTGCGCCACCTGCGGGAATTGCGGCTTCTCGAAATGTGGGTAGTGGGCCACACGACCTAGCCGAAAAAAGCCAGAAATGGGCCCGGGCATCCGTTGGGCTGTGCTTTCCAGGTCTCGATCCCCGTCAATTGTGGCGAGATCCCGGCCACATTTACCAAGAAACCACGACAATCCCCTGCAAATCTAGAGTTGATTAGAGAAAATTGGGGGCATCGGTACGTTTAATTCGCGGCCGATCGAACGCTCCAAGAGCCGCTTTTTTGGATCATATCCAAATCTCCGACGGGATTGTCCGCCGAGTGATCGGCTGCGGGTAGTATCTCTATGGATGAGGAAGACAATGAGAACAACCGACAGGCAAAAAAGACTGAATGGTCTCCGAATGCTATTGGCCGGAACGGCAATTGCGCTCGCCATGCCAAGTGTCGCGGCCGCCGATGATTTGGCGGACTTGCGTGCTCAGCTGGAAGCGCTGACGGCGAAAGTCGAAGAAATGGAATCCGCGCGCATCCAAGAGGCAAGCCGATTGGCCGAGATCGAAGCCGCGCGCGCCGCTGAAGCCCGCAGGGTCTCCGACCTCGAAGCCGCGCAGGCGAACGAGCAACGGCGGGTCAGCCGGGTCGAGGAACGCATCGCCAGCGCGCCCGCGACCGGCGCGGCCCCGGCCCCGTTGCGCAACCCGCGGGCGGTTGGATCCAAGATCCGCGACATCCCAGATGACCAGCTCAACAACGCGCCGGGCATGGCGTTCGCGCTGGGCAACACCGAGATCGAGATCGGCGGCTTCGCCAAGTTGGACTTCATCTTCGACACCGAGGAATCCACAGGCGACCTGTTCTTCGGTCCGGGCATCTCGGTCGCCGGCGGCGACGATGACGAGGCGTTCCGTGCCCTGGCCAATGAATCGCGCCTGTTCTTTATCGCCGACACGCCCACCACCATCGGCGATGTCCGCGTCCACCTGGAGGCGGACTTCTTCGCCTCGACCATCTCGTCGAACGAATTCGTGACGAACTCGTTCCCGTTCCGGCTGCGCCATGCCTATGGTCGCCTGGATACGGGGCAGCACGAGATCCTGGCCGGGCAATTCTGGTCGGCCCTCGTGCCAATCGAGACCTATCCGTCAACGGTGGATTTCGGCGGCCCGGCGGGCAACTCGTTCCTGCGCCAGGCCCAGATCCGGTATACGTATAAGCCCACGGACTCGCTGCGGTTCGTCATCTCGGCCGAAAACTCCGAGACGACACTGCGGGACGACGCTTTGGAACTCGGCGGCGGTCTGGGTGGGGCGTCGACCGATCTCGGGTTGGATGCGGGTTTGGACATCATCCCCGATTTCGTCCTGACCGCCACCCACACCGGAGAGCGCAGCTTGGTTAAAGGCGGTGTCCTGCTCCGCCAGCTGAACGCACCGGATTCCGACGACTCGGAACTAGGCTACGGCATCCAGGTGTCGGGCAAGTACGACATCACGGATCGGCTGACCTTCTCGGGCCAGGCGATCTACGGCGAAGGGATCGGACGCTATGTCTTCTTCGGGATTAACCAAGGCGCGTTCTTAACCGGCGGCCTGTCCGACGGCAACATCAATGCTATCGAGACCGTGAGCGGCTTTGCGCGCGTGGGCTACGATCTGACGGATACGGTGACCCTGCTGGCGACCTATGGCCGGTACGAATTGCTGGAAAGCTTCACCGATTTCGACACCGATCACATCCAGTCGCTGCACCTGACGGCATTCTATCAGCCGATCCAGGACATCCAGGTCGGGGCCGAAGCGATCCTGGCCGAGCGCGAGTTGGTGAATGGCATGAGCGACGACTTCCTGCGGTTCCAGACGTCGGTGAAGTGGTCGTTCTGACCGACCGACCGGCGGCGGTCGCCGCCGGTTCAGACCGTCGCGCCCAGGGCGACGGCCCGGGCCCGTCTGCGGATAGGCCCGGGCCAGCCGACGCCTGACCCGGCCGAGCCGCGAGCGGCTCGGCGGACGCCCGGTCGCACCGCGACCGCTTTCCCAGCCTCGGCAGACCTGTCAGACAGATCTCGGGACGCTTGCGTCCTGGGACCGCCCCGACGTCATGCAACGAGGCCCGCATCGACCATGACCGAGATCTTGACCAATCAGCCCGCCGCCTTGGCCGACGCGCCCGCGCGTTTCACCAAGTCCTTCACCCGGCAGGAGCCCATCCCCGAGGCCGCCATCGACGCCGCGGTCGAGGTCATGCGGTCCGGGGCGCTGCACCGCTACGGCGCCGAGCCCAGCCAGGTCGCCGCATTGGAGACGGAGTTCGCCGCCCAGACCGGCGCCCGCCACGCCCTGGCCGTGGCCTCGGGCGGTTATGCCATGGGCTGCGCCCTGCGGGCTTTGGGCGTGCGGTCCGGCGACCCGGTCCTGACCAATGGCTGGACCCTGGCCCCCGTGCCCGGCGCCATCGCCGCTACCGGCGCGCGTCCGGTTCTGGTCGAGGTGACCGAGGATCTGACCATCGACCTGGACGATCTGGACGCCAAGGCCCCCGGTGCTCGCATCCTGATGCTGTCTCATATGCGGGGCCACCTGGCCGACATGGCCCGCCTGATGGCGATCTGCGACCGCCACGGGATCACCGTCATCGAGGATTGCGCCCATACCATGGGCGCCGCCTGGGACGGCCTGGCCTCGGGGCGCTGGGGCACCATCGGCTGCTATTCCACGCAGACCTACAAGCACGTCAATTCCGGCGAAGGCGGCCTAATCGTCACCGACGACCCGGACCTGGCTGCCAAGATGATCCTGCTGTCGGGCAGCTACATGCTTTACGCCCGCAACGGCACGGCCCCGGACGAAGCCACCTTCGCCCGCCACAAGGCTGCCATGCCCAACGTTTCGGGCCGAATGGACGAATTGCGCGCCGCCATCCTGCGCCCGCAATTGGCCGATCTACCGCGCCAGGCCGCGCGATGGGCTGCGCTGTATCGCGCGCTGGAAGACGGCCTTCGCGCTGCCCCCGGCCTCAGGATCATCGAGCGCTCGGCGGCGGAGTCTTTCGTCGGCTCCTCGCTCCAGGTTCTGGTCGATGACCCGGCCCAGGTGCCCGCTTTCCTGGCCGCCTGCGCGGTGCGCGGGGTCGAGTGGAAATGGTTCGGCCACGCCATGGCCCAGGGCTTTACCTCGGCCCACCACCATTGGGGCTATGTCGCGGCCCAGGCCCTTCCGCGCACCGACGCGATCCTGGCCCGCCTGCTGGATATCCGCCTGCCGCTGACCTTCGACCCGGCGGATTGTACGCTGATCGGGCGGATCGTGGCGGAGGAGGCGGCCTGCCACCTGGCCCCGGCAGCCCGGGTGGGCGGTTAGGCCGCGCAATGGTCCGCCAGTCGATCTATCTCAACGGCTGCAGCCACGGGCTGCCCGACCGGGCTACTTTGGATCGGATGCGGCATCACCTGGCCCGCGAGGCCGAGATCGGCCCGGTCGGGGCGCTGGCGGATTGCGAGGCCGAGATCGCGGCGATCCGGGCCGATGCCGCACGGCTGCTGCGGGCCGCGCCGACCCAAGTCGGCTTCGGTCCCGGCACCGCGATGCTGTGGACCCGGCTTCTGGACCGGACGCTGCGGCTGGGCGCGCGGGTCCTGCTGTCGGCCTATGAATGGGGCGATCATGTCCGCCACCTCCGGGCCGCCGCGCAGCGGATCAGCGTCGTCCTCGATGTGGTCCCGGCCGCCGAGGGCGCGGATCCCGCCGCCTGGGCCGCCCGGATCGACGGCGATGTCGCCGCGATTTGCA
>JBCDCW010000201.1:0-6933 GCA_039180995.1 Pseudomonadota bacterium | reverse complement strand
ATCGTAGTGCCCACATGTCATCATCAGCGCCAGGATGCGCCGGGCCCGTGCGGGGGCGACCAGATCGGGGGTCAACCCACCGATCAGAAAGCGGCCCGCCAAAGCCAGTTGTCGGCACGACATGGCGATGGCGCATTGGTGAAAATAGGTGCCGCAGGTTTCGGCCACGGGGCAGCGCAGGTTGCCATGGGCGGCCATGAAATGGGCCAGCGCCAGGTTGCGGTGGCCGGTCGCGGCCTCGGACGCGGCCACCTTGGGGTCGACGTGGATGTCGTCGTCCCCGGCAGCATGGCGCACGAAGTGCAGGAGCTCGGCCAGAACCGCGTTCGGCTTGCGGCCTTGCAGCAGGGTGTCGGTCACCACCAGAGCGCCTGCATTGATGAAGGGGTTCCGAGGGATTCCGGCCTCGTGCTCCAATTGCAGGATGGAGTTGAAGGCCTGACCCGACGGCTCCACGCCGACCCGGTGCCACAGGTCGTCGCCCAGCCGACCCAGGGCCAGGCTGAGGGTGAAAACCTTCGAGACGGATTGGATCGAGAACGGAACATCCGCATCGCCCGCAACCAGGACACGGCCATCGGGAAGCGCTGCGGCGAGGCCGAATTGCTGTGGGTCGATGCAGGCCAATTCGGGGATGTAACTGGCCACCTGACCGCGCTCGAGCGCGGCGTCCATGTCGCGGGCAATCGTGTCGAGGATGGCTTGCAGGTCCAAGGTCGCGGCTCCGGGGCGTTTTGCCGGAGGAAGCGGTGCAAGGGGCTGGGCTGTCAATCCATCGCGGCCAGGAAGGCGCGGACGACTTGGGCAGAGTTGGTGGCAGCGATGCCCATAAAGGTGCCCATCTCGTTGGCGGCGTCTCCGCCGCCCGCCAGGTCCGACAGCGAACGAAAGGCGATGAAGGGGACCTCGTTGGCATAGGCCACGTGGGCGACAGCGCTGCTTTCCATATCCAGGACCCGTGCGTCGAAGGTGTCGAAGGTCCAGTCACGGAACTCGGCATTGTCCACGAAGGCCGCACCAGAGACGCCGTTGCCGCCGACGACGATCCGGGGCGCTTCGTTGAGGCAGGTGTCATCGGCGGTGCAGGCGCTCAGGTCTACGGTGTCGGCGACCTGGGCGGCGGTGGCCAGCAGGTCGGGATCGGCGTCGAACCAGAAGCGGCGCTCGGGGTCGGGCGCGCGCGCGGTCTGGACGCTTGGGGTGCGGGGATGGATCATGCCGAAGCCAGGAAACTCGACGGTGAGGAAGGGCGGGATTTCGAAGCCATCGTCGGTTTCGCGGGCCATCACGACATCCAGATAGGTACCCCAGCGGGCGGCGACGACCACGTCGCCGATGTTCAGCGATGGGTCCACGCCGCCCGCGATGCCGGAAAATACGATAGCGTCGATATCGAAGCGGTCCAAGACCAGCTGGGTGGTCATGGCCGCGTTGATCAGGCTGACGCCGGACAGCGCGAGGATAACGGGCTTGCCCTCCAACGTGCCTGTGATCAAACGGTTGCCGTTCACCGTCTGCGTGTCGGCATCCTCCAGTTCTTCCTGCAAGGCCAGCCATTCCGGCGCGAAGGCCGACATCACGGCGATCCGGGGCTCGGCCCAGGCGGCGCCCGGGGTCAGCAGAAGGGCGGCGGCGAGGCACTTGGGCAGGGTCATGTTCAGCTCCGAATTTCGGGGTCGAGGCCATGTTCCTGCCCGATGCCGAGGCTGGCAAGCGGCGGGCGGATGCGGACTTGAACCCATTCCGGCACTTGGCTAAAGGCTCCGCACGGATCGGGTGATTAGCTCAGTGGTAGAGCGCTTCGTTCACATCGAAGATGTCGGGGGTTCAAATCCCTCATCACCCACCATCCCCTTCTTGGGATGAACGGCCCCCTTTCCGCGAGGGGGTTTTTTGGCGGATGCAATGCGTGACCTGTTGATCCTGCGCCATGGCGAGACGGTCTGGAACCGCGAAGGGCGGCTGCAAGGCAGCCTGGACGCGCCGCTGACGGCCCGGGGCAAGGTGCAGGCGGCACGGCAGGGCGCGATCCTGCGGCGACTAGGCGGGGCCCGGCCGGTCTGGTGCAGCCCGCAGGGCCGCGCGCGCGCCACGGCGGCGTTGGCGGGATTGCGCGGCCGGGCCGAGCCGGCATTGCGAGAGATCGGGCTGGGACGGCTGGAAGGAACCAGGGTGGCGGGGCAGGATCTGCCGCTGGGCCTGCGGTGGAAATTCGACGCGCCCGGCGGCGAGGGTCTGAGTGCTTTTCTGCACCGGATCGACGATCTGTTGGCGCGGTGCCCGCCGCGAGCGATCCTGGTAACCCACGGCGTGCTGTGCATCGGCTTGCGCGGACGGCTGGCCCGGCTGCCGGTCACGGGTTGGGACGGTCTGCGTGACCTTCAAGGCGTGGTGTTTCGCGTCACCGATGACGGCGAGGATACTCTGTCCTAGGGGCCAAAGCTCAGTCAATCGCCCGCCGCACGGTCTGTCCAGACCCCGGATGACGGGTTCCCGTTTTGGACCCCCCATGTCCCGCAGGTGCGGGACAAGACGCCGAGTCGCGGAACCTCTAAGAGACCCGAACCACGGTCTTATCGAGTGCTTTTCCATGACGTTTCCCAACGCCCCCACAGTGTTCCACGACTTGCGGCCCTTCGGTCGACGCGGTACGCCTCCGGCACGGCGGGTGGTTAGCTCAGTTGGTAGAGCGTCTCGTTTACACCGAGGATGTCGGGGGTTCGAGCCCCTCACCACCCACCATGTCCCAAGACGTCCCCGCAGCGCATCTCGCGCGACTTTGAAGCGAACGTGTTTGGCCGGTGGCGCGCCTTTGACGATATACCCTCACTCACAAGATCACGCGGCGGCTCTACTGGCGCAAGCTGCTTCGTGTGGTGGGAGGTCGGCGCGGATCGCGCTGACCTCCGGCCGACCTTCCCGGGGACGCCCGTCCCCGCCCGCGGCGCATGCGGGCCCCGATGATCCTTCCACGATCTGCTTGCGCGCCTCCTCGGCCAATTTCCGGCCGAGCATAAAGACCCCAAGGGGGCCGAACCTTGCCGGGCAAACGACATGCCGGGTGCCGTGCGCCGGCCACAACGCCGCCCAGATGCAGCGACAGGTGGCGGACCTTGTCGCGGGCCTGTCCGACGGGTCGCCCACACTGGTCGGCTGGCTCGCTCTGGACCTGTCAGAGATGCTGTTGCGGACCGCGAAGGCACAGTTGGGCGGGGCTCTGACACCCGAACAGCAAGACGATCTGGATTGGATCACCAAGCGGCTGCGGGTTCTGACCACCGAAGTCTAGACACTCGCACAGCATCCGTGCGACCAGCCGGGATGCGGCTGCGCCGATGATCGCCTATTTCTACGGCAACATCCCATTCGGAGGAGTGCCGAGATGAGCTGGAACCCCGTTCTCGACCCGCATTGTCCCATCGGCGACCAAGTCGATGCCATCGAAACCCTGATCGTTCCCCGCGCCCGCGATCTGGGCGGGTTCGAGGTGCGCCGCGCGCTGCCCGCACCCAAGCGGCAGATGGTCGGTCCGTTCATCTTCTTCGACCAGATGGGCCCAGCCGAGTTCCTGACCGGCCAAGGAATCGACGTGCGCCCGCATCCCCATATCGGGCTGGCCACGGTCACCTATCTGCTGAAGGGAAAGATCCATCATCGCGATTCCCTTGGCACCGATCAATGGATCGAGCCGGGGGCCGTGAACTGGATGGTGGCCGGCCACGGCATCACCCATTCGGAGCGCATGGACGGCGATTATCGCGATCAAGACAAGGCCTTGTTCGGCATCCAGACTTGGGTCGCCCTGCCCGAGGACCAGGAGGATCGGCCCGCTGATTTTATCCATGCGCCCAAGGACGCGCTGCCCGAGCTGGAGGCCGAGGGTAAGCATGTCCGCTTGATCCTGGGTGAAGCCTGGGGTGAGCGTGCGCCGGTCGAGACCGCCAGCCGGATGTTCTATGCCGACGTAACCTTGGCTGGCGATGCGGCGATCCCGCTGCCGGACGACCACGAAGATCGTGGCGTCTATATTCTGGACGGCTCGGTGACCGTCGGCGGCGAGGTGTTCGAGGCGGGCCGGATGATGGTCTTCCGGCCCGGCGACAAGATGTCGATCAAGGCTGCGCCCAGAGGCGCGCGCCTGATGCTGCTGGGTGGGGACACGCTGGAAGGGCCGCGCCACATCTGGTGGAACTTCGTCGCCTCGTCCAAGGACCGTATCGACGCGGCCAAAGAAGCCTGGCGCGCAGGCGATTGGGCCCATGGCCGGTTCCAATTGCCGCCGGGCGACGATGCGGAGCACATCCCCCTGCCGGACCGATAGGGCCTATTCCGGGCGGCGGGCCACGACGAAGCGGTTGTAGGAGCCCATAGGGTGACTTCCCCGTTCGACGATGTCGAACCCCGTCGCTCGGATCTGTGCAGGCCAGGTCCGCTGGTTCAGGAACGAGACATGCGGCGCGAAGCCCAGGGCCTTCATCCCGCCGACCATGATGCGGTATCCCGCACTCCGAACGCCCAAGCCGCCGAGACACGGCGTCTTGGTGACAAGATACCCGCCGGGCCGCAGCAGGTCGCAGCTCTGTTTCAGCCCCGCCGCCGGATCGGGCAACAGATGGAACAGGTTGAAGGCCAGCACCACGTCGAAGCGGCGGCCCCATAGTAGATCGGCGCCCGGCTCCGCCACAGCCAAGGTCAGATTCGGTATCGGACGCTCGGCCAGCTTGTCGCGGGCGATGTCGATCATCAGGGGCGCGATGTCGGTGGCCGTGTAGTGCCGGACCGACGGCGCCAGGCGCAGCGCCGTGCCACCGGTACCACAGCCGAGTTCCAACACCTCGTCTTCAGTGCCCAGATAGTGGGCAGTGCGGGCCAGCGTGGCCTCGTAGGCGTCGGGGTCGGCAATCGGCTTGGCGGCGTAGCGATGGGCGATGCGGTTCCAGAAATGGGCGGCTTGGGTCATGGAGACCTCCTTTCCGGAGGCTTTCTGATCCATTCAATTGCGCATGGGAATTGTCGATTTTTGGTCTTCTGTTATGCATCTACGCATGAATTGGACTGCTATCGACTTTGACTGGAACTTCGTCCGCGCCTTTCTCGCGACGGCAGAGCAAGGCTCGTTCACGGCCGCTGCCCGGGCGTTGCGGCAGACGCAGCCGACCATAGGGCGGCAGGTGGCCGCGTTGGAAACCGAACTGGCAGTGACCCTGTTCGACCGGGTCGGCAAACGGCTAATTCTGACGCCAGCGGGACGCGATTTGTTGGAGCAATGCCGCGCCATGGGCGATGCGGCGGCGCGAATCTCGCTCACCGCATCGGGGGTGTCGCAGCGGATCGAGGGTCGGATCCGGATCACCGTGAGCGAGCTTTATGCCGCCGAAACCCTGCCGCCCGTCCTGGCCGTGCTGCGCGCGGCCCATCCCGGGATCGAGATCGACATCCTGGCCACAAATGCCCGCGCCGATCTGCGCCGCCGCGAAGCCGATATCGCGATCCGCAACGTGGCGCCAACCGAACCGGATCTGATCGCCCGCCGCCTGCCGGACGACGCAGCAGGATTGTTTGCGACACGCGGCTATCTGGCGGGCTTGCCGCGCACGCAACGGCCGGAGGATTTCGCCGATGCCACGTTCCTAGGGATGAGCGACAATACCGATTTGATCGCCGCCTATACCGCCCGGGGGATCCCCGTGACGCGAGCGAATTTCACAATCAATTCAGGCAATAGCCATCTGATCCACTGGGCCAACACCAAGGCAGGGTTGGGGATCGGGATCGGGCCGATCTCGGGCGGGGTGGCCGATCCCAAGCTCGTCCGGGTGCTGCCCGAGACTGAGCCCTTTATCTTTCCCGTCTGGCTGGTCGCCGCCCAGGAACTGCGGACCAGCGCAAGGGTGCGGACGGTGTTCGACCTACTGGCGCGAGAATTATCCCGCGACCGCAAAGGGTTGGCGGGCATCTAACAGAATCCGACCGCACTACCGCGTCTTATCTTGCAAGAAAGGTTTCCCCAGCGTCACCTTCGGCGTAACCTTGCCGAAGGTGATGGGGACAGACATGTCAGGTATGACGCTCGACGGCCTGATTGCCTCGGTGGATGCGGCACGCGATCCGGGCGATCTCTGGCATTGCGCCGTCGATCTGCTGACCGCAGAGGGCGCGGCGACCCTATGCTATCACAATTACCCGCGCCCCTCGGCCGAATCCGATCCGTTCGTGGCGCTGGATGGCTGGCCCGACTCCCTGTCGCGCCGCTATCTGGAGGAGGGGCTCTGGCGGATCGACCCGATCCACCGGCTAGCCCGCAGTTCGGTCAGCCTGGTGTCCTGGGCCGATCTTTACAGCCAGACGGACATCACGCCTGCCCAGTCCAAATTAATGTCAGAAGTGGAAAAAGTAGGTTTGCGCGGGGGGATAGCCTTCCAAATGGCGGGACCGCGGCTGCGCAGCGGGGTGATCTCGATCGGGTTTCACGTGCCGGTGCAGCAGCTGCCGCCGCTGACGATCCGCCGCTTGCAGGTGATTTCCCAGACCTGCCATCTGCGGCTCTGCACGCTGACGCCCGAACGCGACGGCCCCGTGCCACAACTAAGCCCCCGCGAGCGGGACATCGTCGACCTGATCGTGATGGGGGCGAGCAACAAGGCCATAGCCCGCGACCTCGGCGTGTCACCCCACACGGTCGACACGCTGATCCGGAGACTGTTTGCGAAGCTGGGCGTGAGCGACAGAACCTCGGCCGCGATCTTCGCCATCGGCGCCGGAATGGTGCTGCCCCAGGACGTGCGCCCGGCAAAAGTACAGCCCCGGGGCGGGGGGTGAGGCAGAGGGATGTCGGACGGGAGTTTTCACAAGTTGGGGTAACTTTGGGGGTTTGGATGGTACGATTTGTCCGGAAGCGGCGCGAGGGTTGTTGGCCGTGCCGCGCCGCAATTT
>JBCDCW010000200.1:0-6942 GCA_039180995.1 Pseudomonadota bacterium | reverse complement strand
GACCTTGGTCGCGGGCGGCATCCCGCATGAAATCACCACGTTCCGCCAGGATGTCGAGACCGATGGCCGTCACGCCAAGGTCGCCTTCTCGGACGATCCGGCCACGGATGCGGCGCGGCGCGACTTCACCATGAACGCGCTTTACGCTGATCGGCAGGGCCGGGTGGTCGATCCGCTGGGTGGTCTCGCCGATTTGCGGGCGCGCCATGTCCGGTTCATCGGCGACCCCGCGGCGCGGATCACCGAGGATTACCTGCGCATCCTCCGCTTCTTCCGCTTCACCGCCTGGTATGGCGACCCGGCGCTGGGCCTCGATGCCGAGGGCCTGGCGGCTTGCGCCGAGCATCAGGAGGGCCTCGACACGCTCAGCCGAGAGCGCATCGGCCACGAACTTCGCAAGCTGCTGGCCGCCGCCGATCCCGCGCCCGAAGTGGCGAGCATGGCGCAAAGCGGCATCCTCCAGCGGATCCTGCCCGGGGCCGATGCCACGCCGCTCGCGCCGCTGATCCACTTGGGCGAAACCGATTGGATCGCCCGCCTGGCCCTGCTGGGCGGGGATGCGAGCCATCTGCGCCTCTCCAAGCAAGAGGCCAGGACGCTTCACGGCCTGGCCACATCCGCTCGCGACGGCACCGACCCCTTCACGCTGGGCGACGAATTGGGCCCCCGCGCCCGCGACTCGCTCCTGATCCGGGCGGCCCTGTTGGGCGAACCGCTCGCCCCGGGCGCTGTCGAAGAGGCCCGTCAAGGGGCCGATGCGACCTTCCCCCTGACGGCCGCCGACCTCATGCCCGACCTGCAAGGCCCAGCCCTTGGCCAAGCCTTGGCCAAAGCCCGGACCATCTGGCGCCAACGCAAGGGCGCCATCGCCAAATCCGACCTGATCCAGGCGGCCATGGCGTGATCGACCCGCTCTACCTGTTTGTTTTCGCCGGCCTCTTCACCCCCGGCCCGAACGTCATCCTGCTGACCGCCTCGGGCGCGCGCTTCGGGTTCCGGCCCACCATCCCCCACGTTCTTGGCGTGGCATTCGGCGTCGGCGTCACCTCGGCCCTCACGGCACTCGGCATCGGCGCGCTGCTGCTGGCCGTTCCGGCGCTCAAGCTCACCCTCCAAATCATCGCCGTAGCCTGGATCCTCTGGATGGCGTGGAAGCTCCTCCGCTCGCCCGGCGGCGCGACGCCGGGCGAAAAGGATCGCCCCTTCACCTTCGTCGAGGCCGTCCTGTTCCAATGGGTGAACCCCAAGATCTGGATCATCGCGCTCGCCGCCGCTTCGGGCTATGCATCGGCGCTTCCCGCACATTTCGAGGCGCTGCGCATCGGCAGCGCCTTTTCCGGCATCAACCTTTTCGTCTGCCTGTTCTGGACCTTCGCGGGAACGTTGCTGGCCTACCTTTTGACCACGCCCACGGCTTGGCGGATCTTCACCACCGTGATGGCAGCCGCGCTGGCCGCCTCGGGCGTTATGGTCTTTTTCGCCTGACCGGTTATATCGAAGGCTCAGCCCGAAAGGCCGAGTCCCATGTTCCGCTACTTTGAAAACCTGGTCGACCCGTATGGGGGCCCGGCGCAAGCCGACACGCCGCCCCCGAAGCTATGGCCATTCCTCAAGGATTACTCGCGCCCCTTCGCACGCGTCTTCGCCCTGACGGGGGCCATGTCCGTCGTCGTGGCCGCCGTCGAGATCTGGCTGATCGCCTATATGGGCCGCCTGGTGGACATGCTGTCGAACACCACCCCCGCCGCCTTCCTGGCCGAAAACGTCTGGGAATTGGTGGCCGTCGCGGTTTTCATCCTGACGATCCGTCCGGCGCTTCAGGCGTTGGACGTCCT
This sequence comes from Pseudomonadota bacterium, assembly GCA_039180995.1. Lineage (GTDB taxonomy): Bacteria > Pseudomonadota > Alphaproteobacteria > Rhodobacterales > Rhodobacteraceae > Jannaschia. The sequence goes on along the minus strand of JBCDCW010000200.1, from coordinate 5,107 downwards.
GCTTCTGAACAACGCGATTTTGCCGAACTACGGCACCGCCATGCGCTGGCGCGCCCATAACCACGTGCTGCGCCAATCCGTCGGCTGGTTCGAGAATGACTTCGCCGGCCGCATCGCCAACCGCATCATGCAGGCGCCGCCTGCGGCGGGCGAGGCGGTGTTTCAGGTCTTCGACGCCCTCACCTTCGCCCTCGCATATCTGGTCGGCGCGGGCATCCTTTTGTTCGGCGCCGATCCGCGCCTGCTGTTGCCGCTGGCCATCTGGTTCGCGCTCTACGCGCTTCTGGTCCGCTGGACGGTCAAGCGCGTGGGCCCGGCCTCCAAGGCCAGTTCCGACGCCCGCTCCATGACGACGGGCCGGGTGGTGGACGCCTATACCAACATCCATTCCGTCAAGCTCTTCGCCCATGAAAGCCAAGAACTCGACTATGCCCGCGAAGCCATCGAGGAGACGCGCCGCACCTTCGCCTATGAGATGCGCCTCTTCACGATCATGGACGTGGCGCTGACCCTGCTCAACTCGCTCCTGATCGTGGGCGTCGTCGGTTGGGGCATCGTGCTTTGGGTCAACGGCACGGCGTCGGTCGGCGTGGTCGCCGCGGCCACGGCGCTGGTCTTGCGGCTGAATGCCATGACCGGCTGGATCATGTGGGCGGTGACGTCCTTCTTCCGGTCCCTCGGCGTGGTCGAAGAGGGGATGGAGACCATCGCCCAGCCGATCACCCTGACCGACTCCCCCAATGCCAAGCCGCTGGCACTGGCCGATGGCGCGCTGGCCTTCGACGGCGTGACCCATTTCTACGGCGGCAGCCAGGGCGGCATATCGGGCCTGAACCTGTCTGTGGCGCCAGGCGAAAAGGTCGGCATCGTCGGCCGGTCCGGCGCGGGCAAGTCGACGCTCGTCAAGCTGCTCCTGCGGTTCTACGACACCGAAAAGGGCGCGATCACCATCGACGGGCAAGACATTCGCAACGTCACGCAGGCCAGCCTGCGCCACGCCGTCGGCATGGTCAGCCAGGACAATTCGCTGCTGCACCGCTCGGTCATGGACAATATCCGCTACGGCCGTTGGGAGGCCTCGGAAGAGGAGATCCGGAACGCCGCCCGCATGGCCCATGCCCACGACTTCATCCTGGACCTGGAAGACCCCGAGGGCCGCCGCGGCTACGACGCCCATGTGGGCGAACGGGGCGTGAAGCTGTCGGGCGGCCAGCGCCAGCGCATCGCGCTGGCCCGCGTGATCCTGAAGGACGCGCCGGTCCTCGTGCTGGATGAGGCGACCTCGGCGCTGGATTCAGAGGTCGAGGCGGCCATTCAAGACACGCTTTATGGGATGATGGAGGGCAAGACGGTGCTGGCCATCGCCCACCGTCTGTCGACCATCTCGCGGCTGGATCGGATCGTGGTCATCGACGAGGGACGGATCGTCGAGGAAGGGACGCATGCGGCTCTGTTGGAACGGAACGGTCTTTACGCGGCGTTCTGGGCGCGGCAATCGGGCGGGTTCATCGACACCCAAGCGGCGGCCCAATAACGTCTCTGTCCCAATATATCTGGGGTAAGGCGCCTGATCTTCAAGAATATCCCCGGCGTGAAAACGGCGGTAGATAGGCTGGGCCGCCCAACCGAACGACCTGAAGGGACAGAGATGCTGCGCCGCTTGGCCGACCCCCTGCTGATCTGGTTTGCGAACCGCTTCGATCCATTCGCGCGCGCCGATGGCCCACCCCCCAGCGACCTTTGGCCATTCTTCCGCTGGTGCCTGTCGGGCGCTTGGCCTGTCATCGGCATCGCCTTTGCGGCGTCCGCCTTGGCGGGCGTGACCGAAATCGTCACCGCCTTCCTGCTGGGCGCCGTCATCGACAGCGCCGTGGCGGGGCCAGAGGCGTATTTCACCACGAACGCCCTTCTGCTGACGGCGTTCGTGGCGTTCTACCTGATCTTGCGCCCGCTGATCTTCGGCACGTCGGCGGCGTTCAACGGTCTATCGGTCATGCCGTCGGTCTATCCCCTGGTCCAGTCGCGTCTGCACCGCTGGTCCATGGGCCAGGCGGTGACGTTCTTCGACAACGACTTCGCGGGCCGCATCGCCACCAAGCAGATGCAGACCGCCCGCGCCGTGACCGAGGTGACGTCCGAGACGATCAACGTGGTGGCCTTCACCCTGTCCTCGGTCCTGGGCTCGGCACTGCTGCTGATCGCCATCGACTGGCGCATCGCCCTGGCGCTGACTGTGTGGATCGGCGGCTACGTCGTCATGTTCCGCTACTTCATGCCCCGCATCCGGAAGCGGTCGAAGGATCGCGCGGCGGCCCGCGCCATGGTCACGGGCCAGGTCGTGGACACGATCACCAACATCAAGACGGTCAAGCTGTTCGGCCATGCCGAACACGAGGACCGCGCCGCGCTGGACGCGATGGACACGCTGCGCGATCGCGCCATCGGCTTCGGGCGCATGTCCACCGGCTTCCGCTTCACGCTGATGACGCTGGCCGGCACCCTGCCGGTCATCCTGATCGGCGGGGCGTTGCTGCTCTGGCGCCAGGGCCTGGTCACCCCGGGCGAGATCGCGACGGCCGGCGCCATCGCCATCCGGCTGAGCCAGATGTCCGGCTGGGTCAGTTTCACGCTGATGGCGATGTACGCCAATATCGGCGAGGTCGAGGACGGGATGAACACGTTGACGCCCCGCTGGACCCTGACCGACGCCGACGACGCGCAGGACCTGCGCCCCGTCGAGGGCCATATCGCACTTGAACACGTGACCTTCACCTATGGTCGCGACGATGGCGGTGGCCTCCGCGATCTGTCCCTCAAGGTCAGGCCGGGCGAGAAGCTGGGGCTGGTCGGGGCGTCTGGCGCGGGCAAATCCACGCTCGTGGCCTTGCTGTTGCGTCTCTACGACCCGGAAAAGGGGCGCGTCACGCTGGACGGACACGACCTGCGCGAGGTGACCCAGGACAGTCTGCGCCACCAGATCGGGATGGTCACGCAGGAGACGGCCATGTTCAACCGCTCGGCCCGCGACAACATCCTGTATGGTCGCCCCGACGCGACGGAGGCCGAGATGATCGACGCCGCCAAGCGGGCCGAGGCGCACGATTTCATCACCGGCCTGCGGGATCACAAGGGCAATACGGGCTACGACGCTTTCTTGGGCGAGCGGGGGGTCAAGCTTTCTGGCGGCCAGCGCCAGCGCATCGCTTTGGCCCGGGCGATCCTGAAGGACGCGCCGGTGCTGATCCTGGACGAGGCGACGTCGGCGCTGGATTCAGAGGTCGAGGCGTCGATCCAGATGGCCTTGGAGCGGGTGATGCAGGGCAAGACCGTCGTCGCCATCGCCCACCGCCTGTCGACCATCGCGCGCATGGACCGGATCGTCGTCATGGAGGCCGGGCGGATCGTCGAGGAGGGCACCCATCGCGAACTTCTGGCGCGCAAGGGCACCTATGCCCGCTACTGGGATCGGCAATCGGGCGGGTTCATCGGGGTCGACCACGTTGCGGCGGAATAATCGGTGCTGACCATCGGCCGACTGGGCCGACACGGGGATGGGATCGCCGATGGCCTCTTCGTCCCTCGGACCTTGCCTGGCGAAGTCGTCACCGGCGAGATCGAGGGCGACCGGATACCCGCGCCCAAGATCGTCACCCCTTCGCCGGATCGGGTGGCTGCGCCCTGTCCGAATTACCGGCGCTGCGGCGCCTGTGCGTTGCAGCATGCCTCGGATCGCTTCGTGGCGGACTGGAAGGCTCAAACCGTGCGGGACGCGTTGGCCCGTGTGGGGATCGACGCCGCCATCGCCGGAATCGAGACTTCGCCACCAGGCACGCGGCGGCGGGCGGCGCTGGCGGGCCGCAAGACCAAGAAGGGCGCGACGGTGGGGTTCCACGCGGCACGCGGGACCGACATCGTGGCAGTGCCCGGGTGCCGCATCTTGGCGCCGGCGATCCTGGCGGTTCTGCCCGCGCTGGAGGAGGTGACCCGGCTGGCCGCGCCCCGCGGGGCGGAAATCAGGCTGTCCTTGACGGTGACGGAGACCGGATTGGATCTGGCGGTGAGCGATGCCAAGCCTCTGGACCGGGGCGGCCTGACGCGCCTTGCGGCGCTGGCCGACGCCTTCGCGCGGGTCACCTGGAATGGCGACCTCGCGTTGCAGCAGACCCCGCCCGCGATCCATCTGGGAAAGGCGCCGGTCACGCCGCCGCCCGGCGCCTTCCTGCAAGCCACCGCCGCCGGAGAGGCAGCCCTCGTCACTCGCTTGCGCGCGATCCTCGGGGGGGCCGCCCGCGTCGTCGATCTGTTTGCGGGCTGCGGGACGTTCAGCTTTCCCGCCGCCGAGACCGTGGCCCTGCATGCCGTGGAAGGGGATCCCGCGCTGCTCGCCGCATTGCAGGATGGCGCGCGCCAGGCTTCGGGGCTCAGGCCGATCACGGCGGAAACCCGGGATCTGTTCCGCAATCCGCTTCTGCCCGAAGAATTGGCTCGCTACGACGCCGCCATCATCGACCCGCCCCGCGCCGGAGCCGAGGCGCAAGTCCGGCAGCTGGCGCGGTCTGCCTTGCGAAGCATAGCCTTCATCTCCTGCAACCCGCCCACCTTCGCGCGGGATGCCGCGATCCTGGCGCAAGCGGGCTGGCGCATGGGGCCGATTACGGTGGTGGACCAATTCCGCTGGTCGCCCCATATCGAATTGATCACTAGTTTCGAGAGACCATGACCGCCCGCGCCCGCCTGGAAGCCCTGCTCGACCGCCCCGCCACCCGGAACTTCATCATCGCGGTGATCTTGGTCAATGCCGTCACCTTGGGGTTGGAGACGGTCCCCCCCGCCATGGCGGCGGCCGGGCCGCTTTTGATCGCCATCGACCGGATCTGCCTGGCGATCTTCGTGGTCGAATTGACCGCCAAGATGATCGCCCAGGGCACGCGGTTCTGGAAGCAGGGCTGGAACCTGTTCGACTTTGCCATCGTCGCCATCGCGTTGGCCCCCAATGCGGGCCCGTTCAGTGTGCTGCGCGCGCTGCGGATCCGGCGGGTGCTGCGGATCGTGTCGGTCTTCCCCCGCCTGCGCCGGGTGGTGGAAGGCTTCGTGACGGCCCTGCCGG
>JBCDCW010000199.1:0-6945 GCA_039180995.1 Pseudomonadota bacterium | reverse complement strand
TGTGACATGTGGGAATGTGCGCAACTTGCGCACATGGAGTGAGAACGATGTCGATGCTTCAAACAAAAACCGGGGAGGCTTGGCCACTGGTGCCCACCGGGGACCGGGTCGAGTTGGGGCAAGGTATGGTATCGAACGTGCTGGTCGCGCAGAGGGCCGAGCATCCTGGCGAGGCTTCGGATGTGCTGCGTGGCGGGTCTTCCTCCGAGGTAAAGCGGCATGTCGATTTTGTCTTCGGCCCGGATCGGTACCGCGTGTTGGTCGAACCGGATCAGGACATTGATGTGGTCCATGCGCTGGTCGACATTCTCGGCGCTCTTGCCGCCCATTTCAGCGACATTGACGACGCGCTAGGTTGGGTGAGCGGGACTGTGCTTCCGGGCTACGGGGGCCGGACTGCACTTGATTTGATCAATATGGGCAGGGCGCACCGCGTCCTGGATTACCTTGACGAGTTCGACCAAGGCCTTCTCGGCTAGTTATTCCGGCCCGCTTTTTCGGTCGATCAATTCCAGATACCTATCAACACCCTTTTCCGGCGAAGGTGCCCGGCGCTATGGCGGGCGCTTCAATCTGGTGGGGCGCGCGGCGCTTTACACGTGTACCACGCGGGAAGCGATTTATGCGGAATGGGCACAGTGGAATTTACCAACAAGAAACCCTGTCGTCGAGTTTCATTGCGATTACGAATCCATCTATGATGCCACAAGCGACGATGCCGTTGGCCAATTCGGGTTCAGCCATGCGGAGCTGGGTCGCGATGACTGGCGATGGCTCATGGATGAGGGCCGGGATGTCCCCTCCCAACTCTTCGCGGAACGGGTGATCGCTGCCGGATTTACCGCGATACTTGTCCGATGCTATGCGGCCGGCAGAGAGACTCACTTGCGGAATGTGGTCTTCTACGATTGGGAAGACGGCGCCGATCTCAACCTCACCCACGTCCATTATAATTAACGCGAATCCGGCTCAATCCCCCAGCTTCGCGTGGACCTCATCCAGATCGACCTCGCCCAAGGGCATCTTGTTGCCCGGGTTCTCGAAGTCGTAGCGAAACAGCTTGAAATCGCGGTGGTAGATTTCCCAGACCAGATGCATCGACAGATCGTCGAAGTAATCCTCGACCGGATAGGCCCGCTTGGGCCCGTGCCCCTCGCTCTCGTTGAAGCGCGGCACCTCCTCGATATCCACCGTCACCGGCGTCTCGATATGGTCCAGCACATGCTTCATCCCCTCGTTGAACTTCTCGGTGAAGAAGATGTGGTCGTAGCGCCCGCCATTGGCGATGTAGGTGCCCACATGGCCCGCCATGGCCGACCAGTGGATGTCCGGGTCCATCGGCCGCCGCCACCGGATCGTGTCGCGCGCAAACAGCAGAAACCGCCGGAAGCTGGCGACCTGATCGAACTCGAACCCATCCTCCGGGCTGCCCACCTGCACCCCGTATTTCTGCATCAGCATGGGCACCATGTTGCCCCGGTACCGCTTCCCGTTCCGCTGGATCCCCGCGATCTTGTCGAAGAACGACGACAGGATCCGCGTGTAGGGGTTGCGCACGCAGGTGAACGCATACGACTTGTGGCCCTTCGCGTTCGCCTCGATCAGGGGCTGGCTCTCCTCCTGGGCCCATTTGTGCAGACCGGCGGTCGAATCGTGGATGTCCCCGTCGAAGAAGCGCCCGTGATCGGAATAGAACATGATCTGCCCGATCGACGAACAGGCGCATTTCGGCACCACACGGTACACGACACTTTCACTTTCGGTCATCCAGGTGCCTGGAAACCCCATCTTAACCTCGTCACGCTTCTTTCGGCGGCATAAAGCCCACCCCGGCCACTTTCTTCAACACGCCCCGGTCGTTATTGCGAGGACAGTGTGGCCGATTTAGGGTGAAGAAATCGTCAATGGCTAAGATCGCCTTTCTCCTTCTCTGCCACAAGGATCCCGCCGCCATCGTCCGGCAAGCCAATGGGCTGACCGCCGAAGGCGATTACGTGGTCATCCATTTCGATGCGCGCTCCCCCACCACGGCCTTCGCCGAGATCGAGGCGGGCACGCGAAGCAATCCCAACGTGGCCCTGGTGCGCCGCCGGGTGCGCTGCGGCTGGGGCGAATGGTCCCTGGTCCGCGCCACCCTGAACGCGGTGGATGTCGCCCTGGATGCGTTCCCCCGCGCCACGCATTTCTACATGGTCTCGGGCGATTGCCGCCCCGTGAAGTCCGCCGCCCATGCCCATGCCGTCCTGGACGACCGCGACGTCGACTATATCGAAAGCTTCGACTTCTTCACCTCGGGCTGGATCAAGACGGGCCTCAAGGAAGATCGCTTGATCTACCGCCATTTCTTCAACGAACGGAACAATCAGCGGATGTTCTACGCCGCCCTGTTCATGCAGCGAAAGCTGGGGCTAGACCGCGCCGTTCCCGAAGATATCGAAGTCATGATCGGCTCCCAATGGTGGTGCCTGCGCCGCGCCACATTGGAAAAGATCGTGGCCTTCACCCGGGCCCGCCGCGACGTCATGCGCTTCTTCTCAACCACCTGGATCCCTGACGAGACGTTTTTCCAGACCCTCGTCCGCCATCTCGTCCCCCGGGCCGAGATCGACAGCCGCACGCCGACCTTTCTGGTCTTCACCGATTACGGCATGCCCGCCACGTTCTACGACGACCATTACGACCTGCTCGTCAGCCAGGATTTCCTCTTCGCCCGTAAAATCTCGCCCGAGGCGGGCGAGTTGAAGGACCGGCTCGAAGCGCTCTGGACGTCGGGCCAACGCGACTTCCCCATCGCCGGCGACGGCCGCCGCCTGTTCGAATTCCTGACCCAGCGCGGCCGCATCGGCCGCCGCTTCGCCCAGCGCTTTTGGGAAACCGAGGCGACGCTGGGCCGCGACCGCGAACTGATCGTGCTGGTCTGCAAAAAGTACCACGTGGCCAAACGCCTGGCCCAATCCCTGCGCGATCACCAGATCCTGCCCGCCATCGACTACCTCTTCGACGAAGAACACACGCCCATGCCCCATCTGGGCGGCATCGAATCCACCCTGCCCAAGCGCCATCGCCACCGCCGCGCCCTGCTCAGGATGCTGTTCCGGCGCCTGGGATCCGATCGCGCCGCGATCTGCCTGGACCCGGTGAATTACGACCTGCTCCAGGATCTCTATGCCGACCGCACCGGGGTGAAGACCCTGCTGATTGATTGCGATTACGACGAGACCTACCTTCAGGGCCATGCCGAACGCGTCGGCCTGATCGGCGCTCGCACCCCCCGGATCACGGTCGAACGCCTGATGCCGACTGTGGCGCAAGATTTCGCCTCCGAAACCGCGCGGATCCGCGAATCCGACCTGCCCGAAGTTCACCGCATCGCACAGAGCCAGCCGGTCGAAACCCTGACGACGACCCTGCAACAGGTCTTCGACACCGAGCCAGAGACCGCGCGGGCATTGGCCGAGACCCCGTTCCTGTTCGACGACTGATCGGCGCAGGCGGGTCGCATCACGCCCGCCCGGTCCGGCCCCGCGTGGCCCAGACCGCCCAGACGACGCCGATGGCCGCCACTTGACCGCCGATCACCGCCGGCCAGATCGCCGCGAACTGGGCGTCGATCACCTTCTGTGGCCCGTAGGACACCAAGGCCGCGGCCACGGCCAGCAAGGCGAGGGTCCGGCCCAACCGATTGGCCGTCGGCCCGACGATCAGCGCGGCGACGGCCAAGCCAAGCGCGGCGGCCAGAAAAGGGGCAATCGCGAAGGGCGCGACGGCGGTCGGCGGATGCGGCGGCGTCTGCGTGTACAGCGACAGAAGCATCACGACCTGGAGGACGATCAGGGCGGCAAGGCCGGCGGTGGCGGTGCGGTCGGGCATGGGGAATCTCCTGAAACCTGAAAGCGTAACGATGTGTACGCTTGCAGAAGCCGTAACATGATGTACGGTCAATCGTCAACATGCCCACCCGACCGGAGCTCCCATGCCAGACGATGCCCACCAAGCGCGCGAGGACCGGATCGCCAAAGCCGCCTATGACCTTCTTGAGACACGCGGCTATGCCGGAACATCCATGCTTGCGGTGGCCAAGGCCGCGCGCGCGTCGAACGAGACGCTTTACAATTGGTATGGCGACAAGCTGGGTCTCTTTCGCGCCCTGATCGAGCGCAACAGCCAAGACGTGCGCGCCCTGCTCGACACCCAGGCACCCGAATCGGCGCCACTTCAGACATTGGCCGCGCTCGGCCCGGCGCTTCTGACGCTGCTTCTTGGGGACAGGGCCATCGCGCTCAACCGTGCAGCGGCCGGCGATGCCACCGGCACGTTGGGCCGGGCCCTGGCGGAAACCGGTCGGGACGTGATCCTGCCGCGGATTGGCGCCGTCCTGGCGGCCGCCCGCAACCAAGGCGACCTGCGCTACGACCAACTCGATGAGGCGCTGGATCTCTACATCGCGCTGCTGGTCGGCGATCTGCAAATCCGGCGCGTCATCGGCACCCTGCCCGCGCCGGATGCCGACGCGGTACGGCACCGCGCCGAAACGGCCCTGACCCGCTTCCTCGCCCTGACCGCGCCCGCGGGTTGAACCCATTGCCTTCGCGCCGTGCCGATGCTCTCCTCTGGCGTCGCCCCACCGCCGGAGAAACCATGCTCTACGCCTATGACGATCAGAACGTCTTCGCCCGCATCCTGCGGGGCGAGATCCCCAACGACACCGTCGCCGAGACCGAGCACACCCTCGCCTTCAACGACATCACCCCGCAGGCGCCCGTCCATGTCCTGGTGATCCCCAAGGGCAAATACGTCACCTACGATCACTTCCATGTCGAAGCCTCCGACGCGGAGATCGTGGATTTCCACCGCACCTGCGCCCGGATCAGCCTGGAAACGGGCATTGCCCCCGCCAAGGGAGACGGCTTCCGCGCCCTGACGAATGCGGGTGAACACGCCATCCAGGAAGTCCCGCATTTCCACATTCACCTGATCGGCGGTCGACCCCTGGGCCGCATCTTGGCCAAGATGGATTGATCCCGGCGCCCACGCGGACGGAGTGACGAACACCCGCGCAGCGCAGGCGGCGCATGGCATCCGATACGTCCCGGCTGGGCGGCGCCGCAGCGCCAGAACGCCGCAACCATCGGGGCCACGATGCCAGACCCGGCCCGCGGGCTCCGGCAATCCGCCGAGACAGACCGGCACCGGACACCCGATGCGGCAATCCTGCATCCCCCGATCGAACCGGATCGGGGGGGCGACCGCGGGCCTTGGCGGCCGGCTCTGCCCCCCGCCGCCATCCCCGACCGACCAGCCGATGCCCACGCCCGTCGAACAGCGCCGCGAGCCTGAGCGGCCCACAACCGGCCCTTCGGCGCTTTGCATTGAGCCCAGGATGGGATTCTGGGGTACGGCCAATACAGCAGCGCCCGCCAGGCGGACCGATGGCCTGAGTCCAAGTTCGCCTTCGGCCGAGCCACTTCGACCGGCGCCCCCCACCGGATGGACCTCACGAAACTCGACACGCAAAGGGCGGCAGACGACCTCGCCGGACCCAATCGGAAGCCACCGGCATCTCCTGGACCGACAGCCCGACGCGGTCCCGCGGGCCACCGGTCCTGTTCCACCGCAGACCAGCACAAGGGCCATTGCCCCGCCCCGGTCACCAACCCGTCAACGCCAAACACTTCCCCACAGCGCCCGACCGTCCCATATTCCCCAAAGACCGCCCCCGAGAAAGCCCTCCCATGCTCCGCGCCCTCGCCCGCCTCCTCCGTTGGACATCCCTCGCGTTTGGTCTCCTCTTCCTACTGCCGTCGGCCGCCTCCGCCGTCTGGTGGTCCCAGCAGGATCGCCCCGCATCCTGGCGGGCCGCCGATTGGGGATCCTCGGGCCTCCTGCCCCCGGCAACCGAGGTGCCCGGCCCGGTCATCCACATCCTCGCCGCGCGCACCGGCGGCGCCAAAGGCGCCGTCTCGGTCCATTCCTGGATCGTCCTGAAACGCGCGGGCGACCCGCATTGGACCCGCCACGAAGTCGTCGGCTGGGGCAATCCCGTCCGCCGCGACGCCTATGCCGCGGACGCCAATTGGTATTCCAACCCACCCAAGGTCGTCGGCACCGTCACCGGCGCCGATGCCGCCCTTGCCATCCCCCAGATCGAGCGGGCGATCACCACCTATCCCTGGGCCGATCACGGCGCCTACACGATCTTCCCCGGCCCCAATTCCAATACCTTCGTCGCCCATATCCTGCGCGCCGTACCCGATCTCGACCTGACCCTGCCGCCCCATGCCGTCGGTCGGGATTGGCTTGGCCCCGGCCTGCGAACCACCCGGTCCGTCGCCGGTGATTTTCATCTGTCCGCAAACGGCCTGGCCGGCCTCTCCCTCGGGCCCCGTGCCGGTGTCGAACTGCATCTGCTCGGGCAAGCCGTCGGCGTCGACCTGGCCCGCCCTGCCCTGAAACTCCCAGCCATCGGCCGCGTGGACCTGTCGGAGATGTGAATCCCGTTGCGCCCCCCCGCGCCGCCGATTACCCCTCGGGATGACGACGCCCCCGCCACCGGGGGCCGGAACGGAGGCCGCACAACGCCGACCCATCCAGGGGGCGAAGACACGGCATCGTCATCGGCCCTCGACACCGGGGGCGGCCCCGATGCGAAAGGCCGCCATCCATGCGCTTGCTCCCCCTCCTCCTGCTGGCCAGCCCGGCCTCGGCCCATCCCGGCCACATCGCCGATCTTGCGGGCCACGGCCATTGGGGCCTGGGGGCGGGCCTCGGCGCCTTCGTCGGCGCGGCGATCCTCGGCTGGCTGAAGGGCGGCAAAGGCGATGAGGAAGCGCCTCCGCAGGAGGCCGCGCCCGAAGAGCCCGCCGGGCAAGCCACATGACCAAGACCGGCATCATGATCTGCGGCCATGGCAGCCGCGCCCAATCCGCCGTGGACGAATTCGCCACC
>JBCDCW010000198.1:0-6994 GCA_039180995.1 Pseudomonadota bacterium | reverse complement strand
CCGCCGTCACACCCTGGGGCAACGCCTCCAATGCAGGCCCCAAAGCATCGACCATTGTCCGGTCCCCACGCTTCGCGCCGCCAATCTCGCACATCCGGTCGAGCCCGGCGCGCAACGCATCCGACATCCGGTGCCCGCTCGCCGCCGCATCCCCAGCGGCGGTGAAGAAGATCGCCATCAACACGCCCGACGACCCACCCATGGTCTGGGACAATTCCTGTCCAATGGCCCGGAAGAGCTGTGTATGATCCGCCAACGGCAACCGCCCCAACGCCCCCTCCAACGCCCGCGCTGCCCCGGCCAAGGTCGACCCCGTGTCCCCGTCGCCGGACTTCGCGTCCAGCGCGTTCAAATCCGCCTCCGCCGCAATCAACAGCGCGCAGCACTGGCGCAACAACGATTCCGTTTCCGCATGGGCCGAGGCAACCGGCGCCACGGGCGCCAGACCGTCGGGCATGGCATCGACGCCGACCTCGCCCAGTTCCGAACAACCGGGCCAGACGGCGGGCGCCACGTCGGATCCCAGCGCACCCAATTCGTCGCCCTCCGCCGGATAGACCGAGACCGAGAACCCGCGCATATCCAGCGAGGTCATCAGCGAACCGGGCCCGATCATATGGGTGATCCGGTCCCCGATCTCAGAGGCCGCCAAGTCGCGGGCCAGGATCGACATCTCCAACTCCGACGTGCCGCCCAGATTGTTCAGAAGCGCCACATGCGGCCGGTCCTCCATCACCGCGGCCAGCTTCGCCGCCACCGCGTCGATGGCCTTGGCCGCGCCTTGATAGGCGACTTGCTCGACCCCAGGCTCGCCATGGATGCCCAAGCCCAACTCGGCCTTGCCCATGGGGATTCGATCCTCCTTGGGTGAGCCCGGCACCCAGCAGGTGTCCAGCGACATACCCAAGGATTTGGTCCCGGCGATCACCTTCTCGGCAACGGCCTTCACCTCGTCCAAGGACGCGTCACCCTCGGCCAAATGCCCAGCGATCTTGTGCACGAACAGTGTTCCGGCCACCCCGCGCGGCGACGGCAGATCGGGCAAGGCGATGTCGTCGTCCACAATCACCATCTCGACCCGCTTGCCGAAGGCCCGCGCCCGCTCGGCGGCCAGCCCGAAATTCAGCCGGTCGCCGGTGTAGTTCTTCACGATCAGCAGGCAGCCCGCATCCCCGGTCACCGCCAGGATGCCCGCCAGCACCGCATCGACCGACGGCGATGCGAACACGTCGCCACACACCGCCGCCGTCAGCATCCCGCGGCCGACGAACCCGGCATGGGCCGGCTCGTGACCCGAGCCGCCGCCCGAGACCAGCGCCACCTTCGAGCGGTCCCAATCCCCGCGCGTCACCACGCGGATATGCGGATACCCGTCCAGCCGCCGCAGCTTGCCCCCCGAGGCCCGCAGCAACCCGTCGATGGCATCGGTGACGATGGCCTCCTTGGCATTCACAAATTGCGCCATGTCCTGTCCTCCCTCAGATACGTGCCCCAGCCGCATCGAACCAAAACGGCCGCTCAGGCCGGATCGGCAGCGCCTCGCCGCCTTTCAGCTCCGTATGCGCGTCCGTCACCGTGACGATGTCGTGCCCCGCAAACTCCAGATGCAGCCGGGTCTGGTCGCCCAGATGCTCCACCCGCGTCACCCGCGCCTCGCGCCCTTCGCCCTGCACGATTTGCTCAGGGCGCAGGCCAATGGTCTTCGCGCCCCTCGGCGCCCCCTCGAACAGGTCGGCGGGCAGCAGGTTGATCCGGGGCTGCCCGAGGCGGGCGGCGGCATAGGTGCTGACCGGGTTTTCGTAGATCTCGCGTGGGGGGCCAAACTGCACCAACCGACCCTGATCCAAGACGCCCACATGGGTCGCCATGGTCATGGCCTCGATCTGGTCGTGGGTCACGTAAATCAGCGTTTGCCCCAACTCATGCTGGATGCGCTTCAGTTCGATCCGCAGATCGGCGCGCAGCTTGGCGTCCAGCGAACTGAGCGGTTCGTCCATCAGATAGACGTTCGGGGTCCGCACCAGCGCGCGGCCAATCGAGACGCGTTGCATCTCACCGCCCGAAAGCTGTGTGGCCTTGTTGTCCAGCTTGTGGGCGATCTGTAGCGTCTCGGCGACCTCCTGGACGCGCCTGCGGATCTCCTCCGCCGGGGTCCTCAAAATCGGCGATTTCAGCGGAAAGGCCAGGTTCTCGCGCACCGTCAGATGGGGGTAGAGCGAGTATTGCTGGAACACCATCGCCACGTCCCGCTGCGCGGGCGTCAGGCCGGCCATGGATTGCCCGCCGATCCGCACCTCGCCCGCATCGGGCGCCTCCAGCCCCGACACCATGCGCAACGTCGTCGTCTTGCCCGCACCCGTCGGGCCGAGCAGCACGACAAAGGACCCGTCCGGCACCGTCAGGCTGACATCGTCCAAAGCGACCGTGTCGCCGAACCGTTTGGTGACGCCGTGCAAGCTGACCTCAGCCATGACCCAGCACTCCCTCATTCGCCGCCGAGCGCAGGGCGACACCCGTCCCCTCATCGAACAACGTCAGCGTCCGCGCATCGAAGCGCAGGCCCGTCCGGTCGCCTTCCTTGGCGGGCCGATCCGACGGGATCCGGGCCTTCAAGACCCCATTGGGCGTCTCTAACGTTACGATTTGGGTCGTCCCGAGGTATTCCGTGGCCGTGATTAAACCGCGATAGGCGGCCCCCTCGTCCAGATGCACATGCTCCGGCCGGACCCCCAGCGACAGGGTCCCGGTCTTGCCGACCCGCTGCACCGGCACCGCGATCTCGGCCCCGTCCAGGTTCACCGCCTCGGCCCCCTCGGCCACGCCCCCCCCAAACGTCAGGAAGTTCATGGGTGGCGAGCCAATGAACTCCGCGACGAACTTGGTGGCGGGCCAGTCATAGATATCCTGGGGCACACCGAATTGCTCGACCACGCCGTGGTTCATCACCACGATCTTGTCGCCCATCTGCATGGCCTCGAGCTGGTCGTGGGTCACATAAACCGTGGTCGCGCCCATCCGGTCGTGCAGGTTCCGCAGCTCCTCCGCCATCCGCTCCCGGAACTCGGCGTCGAGCGCGCCCAGCGGCTCATCCATGAAGAACGCCTTCGGGTCGCGCACGATGGCCCGCCCCAACGCCACCCGCTGCCGATCGCCGCCCGACAACCCGCCCACGGGCCGGTCCAGGATGTCCTCGATCCCCAGGATTCGCGCGACCTCGGCCACCTTGGCCTTGATATCGGCCTTGGCCATCCCCTGGGATTTCAGCGGGTAGGAAATATTCCCCCGCACATTCATATGCGGATAGAGCGCGAACATCTGGAACACGAACGCGATGTCCCGCTCCGACGCCCGCTTCTGCGCCACTTCCTCGCCGTCGATATAGATCTCGCCGGATGTTGGCAGCTCCAACCCCGCCATCATCCGAAGTGTCGTGGTCTTGCCGCAGCCGGACGGCCCCAGCAGCATGAAGAACTCCCCATCCTCGATGGTGAAGCTGGACGACTGCACGGCGGTGAAGTCGCCGAATTCCTTGCGCAGGTTCTCGATGCGGATCTGCGCCATCTCAGATCTCCTGCCCGATGCGCAGCAAGTTCCCATCTGGATCCCACACCGTCGCCTCGCGCATGCCCCAAGGCTTGTCCTCGGCCGGCATGAAGCGGGGGAACCCATGGTCCGACGGCAAGCCCAGCCCCGCGACCTCGGCCGAGATCGCATCCACGTCGTCGGGCCGAATATAGACCCCATGGTCACTGGCCTCGGGCCGGTGGGTCGAGTGGTGGAAGAAGTGCAACTCGATCCGGTCGCGGTTCGCGATCAGGTACTGCGCCTCCAGCCGATAGACTTCGTCGAATCCGATGGAGGCATAGAATGCCGCCGTAGCGTCGAAATCGCGAGACGGCATGATCGGGCAAACCTGCTGCAGCATCAGGGCCCCTCCGGGAAGTGCGAGACGACGATGAACATCACCGTGCCCACCAGCGTGACGAGGAAGGAATAGGTGTAGAGGATCAGGACAAAGGGCTGCATCAGCATCACCACCCCCACGGCGATGAGCACGGTCGCCACCATCTCCCACGGGCCACGGCGGAACCGGGCGAGACCTTTCAAAAAACCGCTCATTTCCGCACCGCCCCGAAGGTGATCCCGCGCAGCAAGTGCTTCCGCAGCAAGATCGTGAACACCATCACCGGCACCAGGAACAGCGTTGCCCCCGCCGCCACCGCCGGCCAATCCTGCCCGCCCACGCCGATAATCGTCGGGATGAAGGGCGGCGCCGTCTGCGCCGTGCCCGAGGTCAGCAGCACCGCGAAGGCATATTCATTCCAGGCGAAGATCAGACAGAAGATCGCCGTCGACGCGATGCCCGTGGCCGCCTGCGGCAACACCACTTTGTAGAACGCCTGGAACCGGGTGTAGCCGTCGATCATCGCGGCTTCCTCATATTCCCGCGGGATCTCGTCGATGAACCCCTTCAGCAGCCACACCGACAGCGACAGGTTCACCGCCGTATAAAGCAGGATCATCCCCGCATGGGTGTCGCTCAGCCCCAATTGCCGGAACATCAGGAAGATCGGGATGGCTACGGCGATGGGCGGCATCATCCGCGTGCTGAGGATGAAGAACAGCAAATCGTCCTTCAGCGGCACCTTGAACCGGCTGAACGCATAGGCCGCCATGGTGCCCAGAACGATGGCCAGGAACGTCGACCCAAAGCCGATAATCACCGAATTGAAGAACCGCTCGCCATAGCGGGACGGCCCTACGATCACCATGTCATATTGCCGAACGATCTCATCCGCCCAGGTCTCGGGCGGGTTGGCGGCCAAGAACTCCTCGGTCTGCCGGGTCCGCGTGGTGAACAGGTTAACGTAACCCTCTAGCGTCGGCTCGAAGACAACCTTCGGCGGATAGGCGATGGCGTCCGAGGGCGACTTGAACCCAGTCGCGATGATCCAGACCAAGGGCAGGATGGTGATCAGCGCGTAGCCAATGACCAAGATGCCCGCGACCCATTTCTGCCGCAGCGACGGCTCGGTGACGGAAAACGCGCTCATCGATCCTTCACCTTATTCAGAGCCTTCACGTAGATGCTGGCCAAGCCGAACACCGTCACGAACAAGATCACGGCGTAGGCCGACGCATAGCCCGTCCGCCATTTCTCGAACGCCTCCCGTTTCAGGTTGATCGACGTCAGCTCGGTCACCGACCCGGGGCCCCCGCCCGTCAACTGAACCACCAGATCGAACATCTTAAAATTCTCGATCCCCCGGAACAGCACGGCCAGCATCAAGAACGGCAGCACCATTGGCACGGTGATCGTCCAGAATTGCCGCCACTTGGAGGCCCGGTCGCATTCCGCCGCCTCGTAGATCGAGTCGGGAATTGATCGCAGCCCCGCCAAGCAAATCAGCATCACGAACGGCGTCCACATCCAGGTATCCACAATCACGATGGCCCAGGGCGCCAGAATGACATCGCCCACCATGGAAAAACTGCTCGGGTCCGCGCCGGTGAAGAAGCTGACAATGTAGTTAAAGAGCCCGATCTGCGGTTGGTACAGGAACGTCCAGAAGTTCCCGACCACCGCGGGCGACAGCATCATTGGCAGCACGATGATCGTGGTCCACAGATCGCTGCCCTTAAATTTCTTGTTGATCAGATAGGCCAGCGCGAAGCCGATCAGGACCTGGATCAGAATGGTCCAGAACAGGAAATGCGCCGTGGCCTGCATCGTCAGCCAGATGTCCTCGTCGGTGAGGATGCGCTCGTAATTGCGCAGGCCGATATATTCGGTTTCGCGGTTCCGGTTGGCCCGGAAGTTGGTGAAGCTCAGGTTGATCGTCCAGATCAGCGGGAAGATGTTCACCGCCAGCAGCAGCACGATCGACGGGCCGACGAAGATCCAGGCGATGGCCCGGTCGCTCAGCCCCTTGATGCGGCGAGCGACCGGCTCGGGCGTGGCCCGCGCGGCGCGATCTGGTAGTGTGTCGGACATAATGTCTCCGCTTACGTGCCGCCGGGCGCACGCTCATCGAGCCTGATCGGCTCTCTTCGCTTGGAAATGGGCCCGACCGCTGGGGTCGGGGCCGTCTGGGGGAAAGTTTTCCTTAGTCTTGGAAGACCTCGGTCCAATCCTCGACCAGCTTGTCCAGCGCCTCCTGCGCCGTGCCCTGATCTGCCACGATGTAGTCATGCAGGCGCTTCTGCATGGCCAGCAGCAATTCGGCATAGGCCGGCTCCTGCCAGAAGTCCTGGACCTGGCCCATGGCTTCCAGGAAGTCCCCGGCAAACGGGGCGCTGTCGACGAAGCCCGGATCCTCCAGCACGGCGTTGTGGGCCGAATAGCCACCCAGATCCCACCATTTCTGCTGAACCTCGGGCTGGGCGAACCACTTGATATATTCCAGCGCCGCGTCTTGCTTGTCGCTATAGGCGACGACCGAGATGCCCTGCCCCCCCAGGGTCGAGCCGGCCACGTTTTGCGGTGGGTTCACGAAGAAGTCGATCTTCCCGTCCAGTTCCGGATCAGCATAGAGCCCGGGGAAGAACGCGAACCAGTTCATCGCCATGGCGACCTGACCCGATTTGAACGCGTCCAGACCCTGCTCCATGTAGCTGTCGGAATAGCCGGGGGGTGTCGCGGTCTCGTAGAATTCCTTATAGAATTCCAATGCTTCCACAGCGGCGGCCGAATTCACGGCCCCGTCCATGTCGTAGGAGCCCGGCTCGTTCTCGTACTGGAAGCCCCAGGGATACAGCGCCCCGGTCACGCCCATGGTGATCCCCTCAGACCCCCGCTCGGTGAAGATCGCAGCGCCATAGCGGGTCTCGCCGTCGATCTCGCGGCCCTGGAAGAACTGCGCGATCTGCAGCATCTCGCGCTGGGTCTGCGGCTCGCGCAATTCCTGGCCGGTCTCTTCCTGATAGGCTGCGCGGATCTCCGGATCCTCGAACCAATCCTTACGATAGAACCAGCCATTGGCGTCGCCCATGG
>JBCDCW010000197.1:0-7013 GCA_039180995.1 Pseudomonadota bacterium | reverse complement strand
GGTCAGCATCGCAAAATGTCCGCTGTAGGACGGGGTTTCACCCCATCATCCCCCGGGAAGATCGAGGGCGGCGCGCAGGCCGCCCTCGACATCGTCAAACGGTCAATCGACCGAAACCGTCCTTACGAGCCGTCGATCCGGTACCACTCGGCGATGTTCCACAGCTCCGAATCCCAGACGTTCAGCTCGACGCCGCCCAGGGAATTGGCATGGGCCGACAGACGACCGCGATGCACCAGCGGGATCATCCCGCCGTTCTGGACGTACATGTCATTGAGCTCCTTCGCGATCCGCGTCCGCTCCTCGAACTCGGCCGTCTGGGCCAGCTCGTTCCACAGCGCGTCGTACTCCTCCATGCAGAAGCGCGAGATGTTCTCGCCCTGCCACTGGGTCGCCGGGCTCGGTGCCTTATCGCACAGGCCGTTGGCCAAGTACGATTGCGGATCGGTGCCGTTGAAGGTGTTGGCGTACATTTCCACGTCCGCATAGAACTTCTGGAACGTGTCGGGCGACCCCGCATCGCCGCCGAAGAACACGGACGCGTTGACGTTGCGAAGCTCGACCGCGAAGCCGATCTCCTCCCACCATTCCTTGATCAGCGCCTGGAAGTCCTGGCGCACCGCGTTGGTCGAGGTCTGGTAGAGCATCCGAAGCTCGACCCCGTCCTTCTCGCGCACGCCGTCGCCGTTGCTGTCGACCCAGCCGGCCTCTTCCAGCATGGCGGCCGCACCTTCCAGATCCTGCGTCGAGCAATCCATGGAGGTGGAGTTGAACGCTTCGGGCGCGGGCACCCAGTTGCAGGTCACGCGACCGGCTTGGCCATAGCCGATTTCCACCAGCAGCGGCCGGTCGATCGCCATCGAGAGCGCCCGATAGACGGCAGGGTCGCCCAGGAACGGGTGCGGGCGGATGACCGCCCGCTCATCCGGGCCAAGCGCCGGATCGGGGTTCGTGTTGTTGAGCATGATCCGCTCAACCAGCGGGCCAAAGGCTGCGATGGGCGTGCCCAGGCCGCCGGCTTCCATCTGCGCGATCACTTCGGGGGCCAGCTGCAGGTTCCAGGCATAGTCGAACTCGCCCGTCTGCATGACGGCGCGGCCGGCCGCATCAGCATCGCCGCCGCCCTTGAAGTTCACGCTGGCGAAGGCGGGCTTCCCCTCCTCGCGGTAATTCTCGTTCGCCTCGTAGGCGATGACGTCGTTGGTCCGGAACTCGGTCACCACGAACGGGCCGGTGCCGATCGGTCCGAAATTCTGGTCCGTGCAGGTCGACGCCGCCGCGCCGAGGCAGGCCTCGAACTGGGCCTTCTGCAGTATCGGGCTCTCACCGCCGGTGAAGGCCGAATAGGGATAGGGCTTGGGTTCCGAGAAGTTGACGACAACCGTGGTCGCATCGGGCGTCTCGACGCTCTCGATGCCCTCGAACTTGGTGATCTGGGCGCAACCGCCTTCCGGGTGGGTGCAGTATTCCCAGGTGAACTTCACATCCTCGGACGTGAAGGGCGTACCGTCCGACCAAAGGACGTCGTCGCGCAGCGTCCAGGTGATCTGGGTTAGATCTTCGGACACGCCGCCATTCTCGACCGTCGGGATGCCGGTGGCCAGCCAGGGCGTGATCGTGCCGGTCGAATCGAACCGCGCCAGCGGCTCCAGGATCAGCGAAGCGGATTCCACGTCTTTGGTGCCGCCCGACAGGAACGGGTTCAGCGTGGACGGGGCCTGCCAATAAATGATGCTGACTTCGCCGTCGCGCCCGCGCTCGCCCTGGTGGCCGTCGGCATAAGCCATCGGCGCCAAGGCGACCAGCGCGGCGCTTGTCAGCAGCGTGGTTCGGATTGTCATGTCGTTTCTCCTCGTTGGATGGTCTTGGGTGGCGCGGTGAAGCCCGCGCTCTGGCTGTCGCGCAAATGGCACGCGGTCCAATGGCCGGGCGTCACCTCACGGAACTCGGGGTCCTTGCTGCGGCAGATGTCCATGACATCTGGGCAGCGGGTGCAGAAGTTGCAGCCATCGGGCGGGTTCGCCGGGCTGGGCACGTCGCCGCGCAGGACGATGCGATCCTTCTTCTCGCCCGCCCGCGCCGGGTCCGGCTCGGGCACGGCGCTCAGCAGCGCGCGGGTATAGGGGTGCAGCGGCTGGTCATAAAGGTCGTCGCGCGGCGCCAGTTCGACCACCTTGCCCAGATACATGACGGCGACCCGGTCGGCGATGTGCCGGACCATGCTGAGATCGTGGGAAATGAACAGATAGGTCAGCCCCAGCTCGTCCTGCAGCTCCTCCAGCAGGTTCACCACCTGCGCCTGGATCGACACGTCCAGCGCCGCAATCGGCTCGTCGCAGACGATGAATTTCGGCTTCAGGGCCAGCGCCCGGGCGATCCCGATCCGCTGCCGCTGCCCGCCGGAAAACTCATGGGGATAGCGGTTCACGAAGGCCCGATTCAGCCCGACCTGATCCATCAATTCTTCGACCCGCGCCCGGCGTTCCTCGGCGGTGAGGCCCGTATGCTCCGACAACGGCTCCCCGATGATCGAGCCGACCGTCATGCGCGGGTTGAGCGACGCCTGCGGGTCCTGGAACACCATCTGCATGGTCGGCCGCATCTCGCGCAGCTTGGTCTGATCCACCGATCCGATCTCGCGCCCATCCACGGTGATCTCACCGTCGGTGATATCATACAGCCGCAACACGGCGCGCCCGCAGGTCGACTTCCCACACCCGGATTCGCCAACCAGACCAAGCGTTTCGCCATCATAGATGTCGAAGCTGACCCCATCGACCGCCTTCACCGACCCGACCTGGCGACGCAGTATCCCGCCCAGAATCGGGAAATGCATCTTCAGGTCCCGCACCGAGACCAGGGGCGTCTGGGCGTTCATGCCACGGCCTCCTTCGCGGTGTGGGCGATTGGATGGAAACAGGCCACGTCATGCCCGTCCCCCACACCCATCCGCAGCGGATTTTCCGCATGGCAGCGGTCAAAGACCAGCGGACAGCGGTCTCGGAACGGACACGCGCTGGGCGCGGCGCCCAGGATCGGCGGCTGCCCCTCGATCACCTGCAACTTATCAGCCCGCGCGCCCGACACAGACGGGATCGTCTTTAGAAGCGCGCGGGTATAGGGATGCCGTGGGTCGTTGAAGAGTGGCTTCACCCGCGCCTGCTCGACCACCTGGCCGCCATACATGACCAGGACGCGGTCGGCGATGCCCGCCACCACGCCCAGATCGTGGGTTATCCAGACAATGGCCATACCCAGCCGCTGCCGCAGGTCCTCGACGATCTCCAGGATCTGCGCCTGGATCGTCACGTCCAACGCCGTCGTCGGCTCGTCGGCGATCAGCACCTTCGGGTCGCAAGCCAGCGCAATGGCGATCATCACCCGCTGCCGCATCCCCCCGGAAAACTGATGCGGAAAGTCCGACAGCCGGGCGCGGGCACTGGGGATCCCCACCAGTTCCAGCAATTCGACCGCCCGGTCCTTCGCTTGCTTCTTATTCAACCCCAGATGCCGCCGGATCGGCTCCATGATCTGATAGCCCACGGTGAAGACCGGGTTCAGCGAGGTCATCGGGTCCTGAAAGATGAACCCCACCTCGCCCCCACGCACATGCCGCAGCCGCGACGGCGAGACCTTCAAAAGGTCCTCCCCGTCGAGCAGTACCTCGCCTTCGCGCACCTCGGCCGGTGGCGAGGGTAGCAGACCGATCAGCGACATCATTGTCACCGACTTGCCCGAACCGGATTCGCCGACCACTCCCAACAATTCCCCCGGCTTCACATCGAAGCTGACCGAGTTCACGGCGTGCACTTCGCCGCCCCTTGTCTGAAAGACTGTGCGAAGGTCTCGGACCTCCAACACATTGCCGGTTCGGCTTTCAGCCATCCCCGCTCCCCGTATATCGCGACGGGTCTTTGCCCGTCATAGACTCGTTACGCTATCAACAAACCCTCACCTTGCAAGGGGCGAGCCGCCCGCCCTTGCGGCAAATGCTCAAATGACGGGCACGTCTCTTGACCTGAGCCCGCCCGAACCGCACGCCTTCGATGCAAAGGAGCCCCGCCATGCCCCAAACCCTAACCGCCCGAGAGATCCTGGATACGCTCGTTGCCTTCCCGACGGTCAGCCGACGGTCGAACCTGGATTTGGTGGATTGGGTCGAATCCTACCTGGCCAGCCACGGTGTCCTGGCGCGGCGGGTTTATGACGCGACCGGGAAGAAAGCCGCGCTCTATGCCAATGTGGGCCCCGAGGTCGAAGGCGGCGTGGTTCTATCGGGCCATACGGATGTGGTGCCCATCGACGGCCAGAACTGGACCAGCGACCCTTTCACCGTGATCGAGCGGGACGGCAAGCTCTATGGCCGCGGCACCTGTGACATGAAAGGGTTCGACGCCTTGGCCCTCGCCATGGTGCCGGTCGCCCTCGCCTCAGATCTGAAACGCCCGCTGCAAATCGCGCTTAGCTATGACGAGGAAATCGGCTGCCTCGGCGCCCCACCCATGATCGACGACATGGCCGAACACCTGCCCCGCGCCGCCGCCGCCATCATTGGCGAGCCGTCCATGCTGAAACCGGTCACCGGCCACAATGCCTCGGTCATCCACGACATCCATGTCAACGGCTTCGAGGTCCATTCCTCCAAGCTGCCCCAAGGCGTGTCCGCCATCCACGAGGCGGGCCGCATCCTTGGGTGGGTCAACGACTGGAACGAAAAACTGATGGCGGAGACACCGAACCCCATCTCCGCCGCGTTCGACCCGCCCCATACCACGGCCCATGTGGGGATCATCCATGGCGGCACGGCCCACAACATCACCGCCGCCGATTGCCATTTCAAACTGGGCTTCCGCGTCCCCGCTGGCGACAACCTGGAACGGCACGTTACCGCCCTGGACGCCTTCCTGACCGACCTCGACGCGACGCTAAAAGCGAAACGCCCCGAAGCCGGCGTCACCTGGACTCGATCCAACTCTGTCCCCGCCCTGACCCCGGAACCCGACGGAACTGCCGAAACCCTGATCCGCCGCCTCACCGGCGATAACGCTCCTCATGTGGTGACCTACGGCACCGAGGCCGGCCAGTTTCAAGAACGCGGCTACTCCGCTGTGGTCTGCGGCCCGGGCGATATTGCCCAGGCTCACCAGCCAGATGAGTGGATCACCGTGGATCAATTCCAGAAAGGCGAGGCCCTGCTGCACCGCGTGATCGAGACGCTGGTCTGACCGATGCGACGAGAGCCCGCAAAATGCGGGCCCGATCCGTGAGTCTCATGCTAAACCGCGCTGACATCTCACTTGAACAGAAGGCGATCCTCCAAGGCGACCAAGTTCTGTTGATAGGCCGCAAGGGCTGCTCGGCCGGGAACGCCCAATGCATCGGCCGCCGACATCCAGACCTCAAGGCCCTCGGCCTTGCGGACCCGTAGATCGTCCAGAAGGGCTTGATCGGCCTTCACGAACTTCAGACCATTGACCAACATATCGGCCCGGAAGCCATTGTCGAAGGCATCCCAGGATGCCGACCGGGAGGCGAGACGCTCACCCGACACCGACAGGATGGCATCCTGATCTTCTGGCGAAATCTCAGCCCATGCGTCGTTGGACAGAATGACGGAGAATGTCGGCGTGTAGACGCCGTAATCGACCTCGGTCACCGTCACATCGTCGGTCCACACGCCCAAAGCCCTCGCCGCGCCATGGGCCAGGAAGAAGGTCGGTGGCGCCGTGTTCTGAGCCTGGTAGTCCTGCATCCAAGACGCGACGCTCTCGCGCAGGACCGCTGGACCCTGGACGTCGAGATCCTTGAAATACGGGACCGGATAGACGTTCTTGTCGCTAATGCCTTCGTCCGCGCGCACTGGATCGGACGATTCGCGCCAGATATGCGCGGCCGGTGCGGCGACAAAGCCCATAAGCTTGACCTCATCGAAATACCCTGTCTCGGAAAGGTATTCGTCATGCAGGCGCCAAAGCGACACGGCGGTCTGCTCGGCGGAGCCGCCCATCAGCGGCAGCATGGGAAGCTTCAAAAGCGGGTGCGACACGCGTAGCTTGTCGTTTAGCACATAGGCGGCATCCACGTCGCCGGACATGACCATATCGTATTGTGCAGTCGGGTCGCGATTGATGACCTCCGGGTCAACGAACTGGACCCGGCCCTCCGTCACCTCGGCGATCTCTTCGATGTAATTGTCTATGATCCCCGTATTAATAATGAACCCCGGCGCGGAAGCTTTGTTGAAGGTCAAGATCACCGGCTGATCGCCCGCCGTGGCGTCGATTTCGACGCTGACCGCCGTGACCTCGGCCTCGGGGGTCGCATCAGACGCGGTCCCATCGGCCACCAAGCAAGCGATCTGAAGAACCTGCCCCACACGGATCATGTTCGGATTTCCACCGATTTCGGCCAGGTTCTGTTGATACAAGAAGTCGAAGTCCAACGAGCCATAGGCGCGCAAGCTGATGCCACTGAGTGAGTCGCCACGGACCACCGTATAGGCCGGGCCGCACTCGATCGACCGCGCTGCCGAGGCCGGCGCCGTCGGAATGGTAGAAAATGCGGCGGCGATGCTGCAAGCGAATAGGCTGTTTCCAATGGTCTTCATCTTTAGGTCTTCCACTTTTTAGACCCGCAGATCGGGTCACAATCAAATCAAGACCAAGGCAAGCAGAGAATTATGGTTCTGATACATCGAGACTTTGTCTTAAAATGGCCGGTCTTGACCCATGTCGCGATTTCGCCAGGGAACCGTCCAATTCGACCCGTCTCCCCTGCGAACTCACCGTTCGCAAAAACCCGTGGGCCCATTTCAACCTGATCGTGGTTGTTGGCTGCCACCGGGCCTTTGGCGATCTAAGACGGATCAACTCGCTGCGACATTCGCTCCAGGTGTCTAGGGTCAGGACCCATTGATTTTGGGGTTACGGGCTGATTCATTTCCGGAAAAAGCGAGCGGTGACATGAGTGATCTTTTCTGGCTGAGCGAGGCGCAGATGGCCCGCCTTGCGCCC
>JBCDCW010000196.1:0-7018 GCA_039180995.1 Pseudomonadota bacterium | reverse complement strand
GGCAAAACCGCAGGCGGCCTGCTCTGGATGTTCCGGTACCTGGAACGCTCTGAAAACCTCGCCCGCTTGGTCGAGACCGGCCAGCGCATCGCCTTGACCCGCCCGGATCGGGCCGACAGCGAATGGACCTCCGTCCTGCACACCGCCTGGTGTCATAGCACCTTCGAGGCCCACCATGACGAGGTTAGTGGCGACGCCGTCATCGACTGGCTGTTGCGCGGCCCGGACAACCCCTCCTCGGTCCTGAACTGTATCGAAAGCGCCCGGATGAACGCCCGCACCGTGCGCACCGCGCTGACCCGCGAAGTCTGGGAGGCCGTCAACGAATCCTGGATGTCCCTGCGCGAAGCGCTGTCCCGCAAGGTTCCCACCCGTGACCTCCCCCGTATCCTGGGCTTGATCCGCACCCGCTCGGCCTTCGTGCGCGGCACGCTGCATGGCACCATGCTGCGCGACGACAGCTACGATTTCGCCCGCCTCGGCACCTTCCTGGAACGCGCCGATGCCACCGCGCGCCTGCTGGACGTGAAATACTACGTGCTGCTGCCGACTGCCTCCGGCGTGGGATCCAGCCTGGACAACGCCCAGTGGGAGGTCATCCTCCGCTCCGTCTCGGCCGAGGGCGCCTTCCGCATGGTCCACGGCCGCACCCGCCGCGCCGCCGACATCGCGCGTTTCCTGATCCTGGACCAGCGGATGCCGCGCAGCCTCGCCTTCTGTTACGACAAGATCGAGTCCAACCTGGAATATCTGCGCCGCGACTACGGCATCCGCCTGCCCGCGCATGACATCGCCCAAGAAACCTGCCGCAGCATCAACACCTCCACCATCGACGACATCTTCGATGAGGGGCTGCACCAGTTCCTGCAAGACTTCCTTAGCCGCAACGCCGCCTTGGCCGCGCAGATCGAGAGCGATTACAGGTTCACCCAATGACCACCCGTCTCCACGTTCGCCACCAAACCCATTATCGCTATGACCAGCCCATCGTGTACGGCCTCCAGCAGCTCCGGCTGACCCCGAAAAGCCGGGCCGGACAAAGTGTCGTGGAATGGGTCACCCGGATCGAAGGCGGTCAGGTCGAGGTCGCCTTCGACGATGCCCATGCCAACCGGGTGCAATTGGTGTCGCTGACCCCCGGCGCGCACGAGGTCACCCTGACCGCCGAAGGGATCGTGGAAATCGAGGACGGGGCCGGCGTGATCGGCAAACATGGCGGCTACATGCCGCTGTGGATGTTTCTGCGCCCGACCGACCGCACACGTCGCGGGCCGGGGACGATGGCGCTGGCGCGCGAGGTGCGGGGGATGGAGGATCAACTGGCGCAGATGCATGACTTGTCTCAGGCAGTGCGCGCCGCTGTCAGTTACGAGACCGGCACGACCCACGTGGACATGACGGCCG
The DNA here is from genome assembly GCA_039180995.1 of Pseudomonadota bacterium. Classification (GTDB taxonomy): domain Bacteria; phylum Pseudomonadota; class Alphaproteobacteria; order Rhodobacterales; family Rhodobacteraceae; genus Jannaschia. Next base: position 5,614 of record JBCDCW010000196.1, on the reverse strand, counting down.
AGGAAGCCGTGGCCCATGGCACCGGCGTTTGCCAGGACCACGCCCATATCTTCGTCACCTGTGCCCGTCTTCTGGACCGCCCTGCGCGTTACGTGTCGGGCTATCTCAAGATGGACGGGCGCGAAGAACAGGACGCCACCCATGCCTGGGCCGAGGCCCATGTGGACGGCCTTGGCTGGATCGCCTTCGACATCTCCAACGGCATTTCGCCCGACGAACGTTACGTGCGGGTCGCGACGGGCCTGGACTATGCCGATGCCGCGCCAATCTCGGGCCTGCGCCAGGGGGCAGGCGTCGAAGACCTGTCGGTGACCCTGACGGTGTCCGACCGGGCTCAGGCGCAGCAATAGGCCGCCGCCCAACGTCGGAGACCGTCGCCCATCCGTCGCATGCACCATCCGCGGGCGCGCGCCAAGGCTCTCGGCGGCGCGAGGTCCCTGGGTCGCCCGCGGTGGATGCCCTCGGCCCGCAATTGCCGGTCCGCCATGCGCGAGGCTCGCACCGGAAAGGTGAACATATCCTTACCAGAGCCGTGTGAACGTGCGTTCACGCGGGGGGTGTACAGGCGGTGTACCGGGGGTGCCCCTAACGGGTTCCCGTCGATCGCCAAGATATCCGGCATCGCGGCCACCGCGATTGAAGCCGCTGGCGCGCCGTGCCAAACGGATTTCAACCACCATTCGGAACCGCTTCCCATGACCTATTGCGTCGGCCTCCAGCTCAATAGCGGCCTCGTCTTCCTGTCTGACACCCGCACCAATGCGGGTGTCGACAACGTCTCGACCTTCCGCAAGATGCACGCTTGGGAAGTCACGGGTGAGCGCGTTATGGTCTTGATGACGGCCGGAAATCTGGCCACGACCCAAGCCACCGTGTCCCTTCTTGAGGAACGAAACCTTGCTGCCGAAGACCGCTCGCCCACCCTCTTGAATTCGCCGTCCATGTTCCAGGCTGCCCGCCTGATCGGCGATACCCTGCGCGACGTGATCGCAGGCCAGAAGGGCGAGGGGCAGGAGGCGCGCAGCACCTTTAACGCCACCCTGATCCTGGGCGGCCAAATCCAAGGCAGCCCACCGCGCCTCTTCCTGATCTACCCCGAAGGAAACTTCATCGAAGCACAAGAAGACACACCCTTCTTCCAGATCGGAGAGACCAAATACGGTCGCCCGATCTTGGTCCGCGCCTACGATCCCGACATGACCTTTGACGAGGCGGCCAAGCTCTTGATGGTCAGCTTCGATTCGACGATCCGCGCGAATCTATCCGTCGGCACGCCGCTCGATTTGCTGACCTATCGGACCGACAGCCTGGAACTCGGGATCTCGCGCCGGATCGAGGACACCGATACCGATTGGCGCGCCATTTCCGACGGTTGGTCCGATGCGCTGCGCCAGGCCTTCGACAGCTTGCCGGACGTGAAACTGTGACCCCCATCGCCGTCGTCGCCTGGGATTTCGACGGCGTCCTCAATCGCAGCATCCGCGACGGCCGTTTCCTTTGGGCCGAGCAGTTTGAGGCCGATATCGGCCACGCCCTCGACGGCTTCGTCGCCGCCACGTTCCGCAAGGACTGGGACGCCGTGATGACCGGCCGCGCCGACTTGCGCGACCGCGTCGCCGCCTGGGCCGACGAGGTCGGCTATGGGCCGGGGCCCGATGCCCTGATCGACTATTGGTTCGCCCACGACGCGCGGCCCGATCCGACGATGCTGGCGCTGATGGACAGGGTTGAAGGCCTCGGTCTGCGCCAGGTCATCGCCACCAACAACGAACGGCGCAGGGCCGCCTATATCGAGCAGGACATGGGCTTCGGTGCCCGGGTCGAGACGATCTTCGCGTCCGGTCGCTTGGGCGTGGCCAAGCCGGATCGGGCCTTCTTCGATCTGGTCGCGACGCAGGTCGACGTGCCGCCGGACGAGATCGTTCTGATCGACGACCTGACCCGGAACGTCGAGGCCGCGTGCGCCGCGGGCTGGCGCGCCGTTCTGATGCGCGATGGCGATGCGGGACATCTCGTCGCGCAGTTGGCCCAGCAGGGGCTCGACCTCCGCCCCAACCATTGAACCGGATGCCTCCGCCACTACTGTCCCAAACCGGAGGACGTCCATGCTGCTCACCGTGCGCGATGTCGAGAAATCTTTTACGACCGCGGACGGCAACCAACCCGTTCTACGCGGCGTCTCGTTCGACCTGGAGGCGGGCCGAACCCTGGCCCTGACAGGCGAGAGCGGGTCCGGCAAATCGACGTTGCTGCACCTTGTGGCCGGTCTCGACGCGCCCGATGGCGGACAGATCGTGGTCGATGGGGCCGATATCGCCAAGCTGGACGATCCGGGCCGGGCGGCGTTGCGGCGCGGGACGGTGGGGCTGATCTTCCAGCAGTTCAATCTGATCCCATCTCTGGATGTGGCTGCCAACCTGACCTTCCACGCCCGGCTGGCCGGGCGACCCGTCCCCGAGATCGGTCCGCTGGCGGACCGGCTGGGGCTGACCGACCATCTGTCGCGCTATCCCGAGCAATTGTCGGGCGGACAACAGCAGCGCGTCGCAATCGGCCGCACCCTGGCGGCGCGGCCCAAGCTGGTGCTTGCGGACGAGCCGACGGGCAATCTGGACGAGGCGACCGGCGACGCCATGATGGCGCTGATGCACGACATGGTGGCCGAGACCGGAGCTTCCCTGTTGATGGTGACCCATTCTGACCGGCTGGCCGCCATGCTCGACGCCCGGCTGCATCTGCGGTCGGGGCAGGTGGACATGCCGCAGGCCGCCCCGCGCACCGGCACGGCCGGCGCATGACCCGCGCCGCGTTCCAGGCGCTCTGGTCCCATTGGCGGCGTCATCCGATCCAGCTTCTGACGTTGGTGATCGGGCTCGCCTTGGCCACCGGTCTTTGGATCGGGGTCCAAGCGATCAACGCCCAGGCCCGGGCCAGCTACGACCAGGCCGCGGCCGCCCTGGGCCAAGACAGCCTGCCCCGCATCACCGGTCCGCTGACCCTGACGGATTTCGCCCGCGCCCGGCGGGCGGGCCTGGCGGTCACACCCATCGTCGACGATCGTCTGCCGCGCAGCCGACTTCGCCTGCTCGGCATCGACCCATTCACCGCGCCCGGCGGCAGCCCGGGGACCCCGGATCTGAGCGGCGCGGGCGATCTGACCGGTTTCCTGACCGGGGATCTGATCTTCGTATCGCCCGACGTGGTCGATGCCTTGCCGCCGGGCCTGCCCCCGGCCCGCATCCTGCCCGACTTGGCGCCGGGGATCGTGCTGGCAGATATCGCGACCGCGCAGGCGATCCTCGGGTCGGAGGCCATCTCCCATCTTCTGGTCACGGGCGCGGCCCCTGTCGACCTGGCCACCGTGCTGCCCGGCACCGTCCTGGAGGCGCCCGTGGCCGGCACGGATGTGTCTCGTCTGACGGACAGTTTTCATCTGAACCTTACGGCTTTCGGCTTGCTGGCCTTCGCCGTCGGCCTGTTCATCGTCCATGCGGCCATCGGCCTGGCGTTCGAACAACGGCGTCCGCTGTTCAGGACGCTGCGCGCGCTGGGTCTCTCCTCCGGTCGGCTGACCGGTCTTCTGGCCGCCGAATTGGTGGCGCTCACTATCCTTGGCGGGACGTTGGGCATCATCCTGGGCTATCTGGTGGCCGCCGCTTTGTTGCCGGGCGTGGCGGCGACGCTTGGGGGTCTCTATGGGGCGCAGGTGGCCGGCGGGCTCAGCCTGTCGCCGCTCTGGTGGCTGACAGGCTTCGCCATGGCCGGCGCGGGTCTCGCCCTGGCCGGTGGGCAGAGCCTTTGGCAATTGGCCCGCCTGCCGGTGCTGGCCCCTGCCATGCCGCGCGCCTGGGCGCGGGCCCGGTCGGCGGCGATCCGGCGACAGGGTCTGGGCGGCCTCGCGCTTCTGGTGGTTGCGGCGGCCTTCGGTGCGCTGGGGCAGGGGCTTTTGGCCGGGTTTGCATGCCTGGGCGCGCTCTTGATCGGGGCCGCGCTGCTTTTGCCGCCCATTCTGACCGCCGTGCTGGATGTCGGCGCGCGGATGGCCAAGGGGCCCATCGCCCAGTGGATCTGGGCCGATACGCGGCAACAGGTGCCCGGTCTCAGCCTCGCCCTCATGGCGCTGCTTCTGGCATTGGCGGCGAATATCGGCGTGGGCACCATGGTCGGCAGTTTCCGCACCACGTTCACCGGCTGGCTGGATCAACGCCTGGCCTCCGAACTCTACCTAACGGCCGCTGACGAGGCCGAGGCCGCATCCCTGCTGGCGGATCTAGAGGGGCGCGTCACGGCGATCCTGCCCATCGTCTCGGCCGAGGTGACGCTGCAGGGCGCGCCGGCCGATCTCTTCGGTGTCGCTGATCACGCGACCTACCGGGACAATTGGCCCCTGCTGGAGGCGGTGCCGGATCTCTGGGAACGGCTGGCGGCGGGCGAGGGCGCGCTGGTCAACGAACAGGCGGCCCGGCGGTCGGATTTGTGGCCGGGGTCGACTGTCGATCTGGGGCCGGCGGGGGCGTATCCCGTCTTGGGCGTCTATTCCGATTACGGCAATCCGCGCGGCCAGGCGATCCTCGGGCTGCCCGCCTTCGATGCGGCCTTTCCACAGACACCGCGCCTGCGCTTTGCCCTGCGCCTGCCCCAGGACCAGGTCACGGCAGTGCAGGACGATCTGGCCGCGCGCTTTGACTTGCCACCCGAGCGCTTGGTCAACCAAGCACAGATCAAGGCGTTCTCGCTGTCCGTGTTCGAGCAGACCTTCGCGGTGACCGCTGCGTTGAACATCCTCACCCTGGGGGTCGCTGCCTTCGCGCTCTGGGCGTCGTTGACGACCCTGGCGGGTATGCGTCTGCCACAGATCGCGCCGGTTTGGGCCCTGGGGCTGACCCGGCGCCGGTTGGCCTTGGCTGATCCGGGGCGGGCGCTGGCCCTGGCCGGGGCCACGGCGATCCTGGCAGTCCCGGTGGGGATCGCGCTGGCCTGGGTGCTGTTGGCGGTGGTGAATGTGCAGGCCTTCGGGTGGCGGCTGCCCCTGCTGCCCGACCCGTCCGGTTGGATCTGGCTGGGCCTCTGGGCGTTGATCGCGGCCGGGCTGGCCGCCGCCCTGCCGGCCTGGCGCCTGTGGCGGTTGCCGCCCGCCCAGTTGGTGAAGGTCTTCGCCCATGAGAGATAGGCGCCCCCCTCATCGCTTGCTGCGCGCGCTCTTCGGGGCGATGCTGTCGCTTTGGCTGGCCCATATGGCCTCGGCGCAAGGCGGTTTCGCGGGTCTCGGCCAGGGGGGCGAGGGCTATGCGCTTCCGGTGCCCGACACCACCTTCACCTTCCCCGCAGATCACGGCGCCCACCCGGATTACCGCATTGAATGGTGGTATCTGACCGCCACGTTGGAGAGTGCGGACGGCACGACCTACGGCGTCCAATGGACCCTCTTTCGCTCGGCTCTTGCCCCCAGTGGTCCCCAGGTCTGGATGGGACATATGGGCGTCACCACCCCGGACGCCCATCATTCCGGAGAACGGTTGGCCCGGGGCGGTATCGGTCAAGCGGGTGTCGAACCCGCGCCCTTCCGGGCCTGGATCGACGATTGGACCATGGTCGGCCCCGATCTGGCGGAGCT
>JBCDCW010000195.1:0-7070 GCA_039180995.1 Pseudomonadota bacterium | reverse complement strand
CCCCCCCCTGTCCGCCGGCCCCCCCCCTCCCTCCATCCCACACCCCCCCCGGCGGGGGGGGGGGCGGGGGGGGGCGCGCCCCCCGGCCCCCCCCGCCTCTTGGGCGTGCCATCCCGGATGGCGCACAACACTCACGGCAGATGCCCCGACTTCACGCGCTTCACATCCAGATAGGCCGCGTTCTCCGCCCCGCGCCCCACATGCAGCGGGACCCGTTCGACCACCTCGATCCCCTGCCCCTCCATCGTAGCCACCTTCCGCGGGTTGTTCGTCATCAGCCGCACCCGACCCACATTCAACCCGCGCAGCATTCCGGCCCCCAGCCGGAAATCGCGCTCATCATCCTCGAATCCCAGCCGGTGATTGGCCTCAACGGTATCGAACCCCTGATCCTGCAAATCATAGGCGCGCATCTTGTTGGCCAACCCGATCCCCCGCCCCTCCTGGTTCAGATACAGCAGCAGCCCGCCCGACGCTGCCATCGCCTCCAACGCGGCCTGCAATTGCGGCCCACAATCGCATTTCAGCGACCCCAACACGTCCCCCGTGAAGCAGGCCGAATGCAGCCGCACCAAGACCGGCGCCGCACGGTCCACGATACCGATCTCGATCGCATTGTGCTCCGTCCCGCCCCCGGCCTCGCGGAACACATGGACCCGCCCCGCCCGATGCACCGCCAGCGGCACGCGCGCCGCCGACACGGCCACCGGGGCCGGATCCAGCCGCACCCCAGCATCGCCAGGCACCCGTGTGATGCCCCCAGGCGCCGCCATCTCGACACCCACCACGGCCGGCAACAACTCTGCCCCCTTGACCAGGGCGATCCCCGTCCGCCATGCCTCGGCCCCGCCGTCGCGCAGCGTCCGCAACGGTCCCTTCATCGGCATCCGCAGATCATCCGCCGGATCGGCCACCGCCCGCAGCCAATCCAATCCCGCGCCCTCCGGAACCGCGATCCGCGCCACGTCACCGTCATAGGCCCGGGCCTTCAACGTCTCCGCGCGCCGCCCGCTCACGCCCAGAACCAACGGCCCTACGGCGCGCATCGCCGCCAGCCGCCCGGCCGAAACCGTCTCGACCGAGGCCAGCACCCAGTTCCCCACCGCCACGGGCAGGCCGACGCGCAGGTCGGCCCGCGCCCGGGCGGCCAATTCAGACGGGGTCGGCGGTAACATCTCTCGAAAGCCTTGTAACATTCAGGCCATGTAGGGCGGCCCGCTCCCTCCCATATGAAACAATTCAGCCAATGGCGACACGGTGGCGTGAGCCAAACCTGCCCCCGCTTCCCCGCTCCTCCGTCATCGGACATCGTGTCATGCAAAGAAGACACCGGAGACCGCCCCAATGGCCAACCTCAAGAAAATCCTACTCGTCGATGACGACGATGACCTGCGCGACGCCCTGGCCGAGCAATTGGTGATGACCGAAGACTTCGACGTCTTCGAGGCCGATTCAGGCGCCACCGGCATGAGCCGCGCCAAAGAACAGCTCTACGACCTGATCGTCCTGGACGTGGGCCTGCCCGACACCGACGGCCGCGAACTCTGCCGCCTGATGCGCAAGCAAGGCGTCAAATGTCCCATCGTGATGCTGACCGGCCACGACACGGATGCCGACACGATCCTGGGCCTCGATGCCGGGGCCAACGACTATATCCCCAAGCCCTTTAAGTTCCCCGTTCTGCTGGCCCGCATCCGCAGCCAATTGCGCACCCATGAGCAATCCGAAGACGCCGTCTTCACCCTGGGCCCCTACACGTTCAAACCCGCCCAGAAGATGCTGGTGACCGAGGACGAAAAGAAGATTCGCCTCACGGATAAGGAAACCAACATCCTGAAGTTCCTCTACCGTGCCAATGACGGCACTGTCGCCCGCGACGTCCTGCTGCAAGAGGTCTGGGGCTACAACGCCGAGGTCACGACCCACACGCTGGAAACCCACATCTATCGTCTGCGCCAAAAAATCGAGCCGGATCCGACCAATGTCCGCCTTCTGGTGACCGAATCCGGAGGGTACCGTCTGATGGCCTAACCTGTGCCTAACACGGCACAGACCACCATGGATTGTTTCCAAACTGGAAATTTACCTCACGTTAACGATTTCGATCGTATAGGTTACAGATACCGAGGCATCGCCGGTCAATGTGGATGCAACCTCCCTGTTGGACTCGGCCGGACCTCGTGTCCGGCCCTTTTTTTGGCGCCATGACCCAAGACGCCGCCCAGGCCCTAACGCTTTCCCGACAGATCGAAACGGCTGAACGCGCCGTCTGGGCCAGCTTGTCAGCCGGTGACGAACAGGCAGACCGCGCTGCCCTCGCGCCCGATTTTCTGGGCGTCTATCCCGACGGTTTCGCCGACCGGAACGATCATGCCGCGCAGATGGCGGACGGTCCCACCGTCGCCGCATTCACCCTCAGCGACATCCAGGTTCGGCCGCTGGGTCCGGATCATGCTCTGATCTCCTACCGGGCCGATTACGCCCGGCAGCCAGCTGCCGAGCCCGAGGCGATGTATGTCTCGTCAATCTGGCGCCGCACGGGCGATGGACGGCGCAATATCTTCAGTCAGGATACGCCCGCCGCTCCGGCAGGCGCAGCGCCACCAGGGCCACCAGGCCCAGCGCGACCGTGACGCAGGCGGCGCCCAGATAGGGCGACCGCAACGCGGCCTCGCGCCCCAGCGATGGTTCCAGCCAGGCCACCGCGGCACCGCCCAGCAACGCGCCCACCGGCATCATCCCCCAGCCGAAGAACCGATAGACGCTGTTGACGCGCCCCAGCAAATCATCGGGGATCGTGCGCTGCCGGAAGCTGACCGTGACCACGTTCCAAAGCATCCCCGCCAGCCCTTCCAGGACCAGCGCCAGCCCCACCATCCACGGCGCCCAGGCGAAGCCGATCAGCAGAAAGGCCACCGTCGAGACGGCCAACGTCACCCGCAAACTGGCCGTTCCACCCAACCGCGCGGCGACGCCAGGCGCGATCAATCCGCCGATCACGCCCCCCGCCGCCCCCAGGGTCAGCAGCGCGCCATAGCCCAGCGCATCCAATCCCAACACCTCTTGCGCGAACAGGACCAGCATGGTCAGCCCGGCCATATGCGCCGCATTGTAGACGCCCAGCATGATCGCCAGCCGCCAGATCACCACATGTCCCCAAATCCAGGCCATCCCGGCCCGCAATTCGACCCAGAATCCGTCGCGCATCCGGGTCACCCGCGCCGGGATCACCATCAGCCAGATCAGCCCGGCCGCCAGGGCGAAGGTCATCGCATCGAAGGCGAACGGCACCGGCAGCGACAGGGCGATCAACACGCCCGCCAGCGGCGGCCCCACGAAGGCCCCCATCACCCGTTCGACCGACCAAAGCTGTCCGTTCGCGGCCTCCAACTCGCCGGTGTCCACCACCGCCGGCAACACGGTCTGCGCGGCGTTGTCCCGCAGAACCTCGGCCGAGCCCAGAAGAAACGCCACCGCGCACAGACCCGCGATCATCGCCCCCTCGTTCGCCACCGGCGGCGGCGCCGCCAAGACCAGCGCCACGATCCCGCAGGTCAGCAGACAGCGGAACAGATCCGCCCGCACCATCAACGCCCGCCGATCCATCCGGTCCGTCCAGACCCCGGCCGGCAGCGACAGCAGAAGCCACGGGGCCCGTGTCGCGACGGCGACCAGCGAGATCAGCACCGGATCCCGCGTCACCAGAGAGGCCAGCCAGGGAAACGCCACCGCCGACACCCCGTCGCCCAGATTGCTGACCGCCGTCGCCGACATCAGCCAGCGGAAATTCCGGTTTCGACGCAGAATGGACAGGGACATCGCGACCTCCTGCGCTACTCTCCGCCCCGCACAGTACCGGAGTCCAGCCATGTCCGACGGCTTCACAGAGATGCTCGACCGCGCCCAAACCTTCTATGGCAAACTGGCCAAGAACAATTCCAAGGATTGGTTCGAGCCCCGCAAGGCCGCGTGGAAAGCCGATATCGAGGCCCCGGCCAAGCTGCTGTCGGACATCATGGCCGACGAAATCAGCCGCCTGACCGGCGCGCCCCACAAACCCAAGGTCTTCCGCATCAATCGCGACGTCCGCTTCTCGAAGGACAAGTCCCCCTACAAGACGATGCTGGCCCTGCTCTGGTCGCCCACCGACCCCGCGGACCCGGCCCCCCATTTCTATTTCGGCGTCGAACCGACCCGGACCTTCGTCGGCTGCGGCCAGCCCGGCTTCGACAAAGACGGGCTGACCCGCTACCGCGCCATGGTCAACAGCTGGGGCGACCGCCTGACCCAGGTGATCGCCGAGACCGGCGCCACCCTCTCGGATTTCGGCCCCGAGCCGCTGAAGCGCGTGCCCAAACCCTATGATCCGGACCATCCCCATGCGGACCTGCTCAAGCGCAAGGCCCTGACGCTCGGCACCACGCTCCCGGACGGCTGGCGCGATGGCGGCGAAGGCCTGGTGGCCGCCCTCACCGACACGTTCCAAAGCCTGCTCCCCTTCCGCACTTTCCTGGCCGAGCGTCTCTGACCCCGCTCAGAGCGGCGTAATCTGAACCGCCCCAAGCTCCGCCTGGCTGCGGTCATCGTCGCGCCGGACCCAGATTTCGCCGTCCCGCCGATAGAACCGGAAGCAACCCGATACGTGCCCCTGCCAGCAGATCCGCCCGTCAGCCATCACCTCATAGTTTCCGTTATTGGCCCGCCCACGCCCATCGTTCATCATGATGCCCTCGAACCGGCCACCCGGCTGATAGATCGTGCCAACCCCATTCAGGTCGTCCCCCCAATACAGCCGCCGCCCCAGAAGTTCGGCCCGCACCTCGGCCGCGCTCAACCCCGCGCCGCCGCTCCCGGACGCCGGCAATGGCGCACCCGCGCCACACGCCTCTGTGGCAAACCCCAGGGCCCGGCTGGACCCGCGCAACGTCACCCCATGGAAGATCGCCTGCCCGGCATGGGTCAGCTTCAGGATCGCCGCGTCTCCCCGCCGGAGCCCCTCCAAAACGTCCCCATGGGCCGCTGGGTCGAACGGCACCTCCAACCGGGTGATCCCCTCCACCGGCTGCTCGGCCAGCGCCAAGCGACCCACCGGATCGCCATCCACGAACACATCCAACCCATAGGGGCCGCCAGCCAATTCACCACCTGCGAACTGCACCACGAATCGCGCCGCCTCCCCCCGGGCCGAGCACATCAGCGCAAAACACCAGTAATTCGCCGTCTCGTCGTCCCGGACCGGACAGATCGAGGCCCCCACGCCCTGGGCCGTCTCATAGCTCTCCCAGCTCTGCGCCCACGCGCCCGGCGCCCCGGCCAGGGTGGCGATGACAAGCAAACTGCGAAGCGGACGGCCCAGCAAAACACGCATCATTCTTTGAACTCCTTGAAGAAATTGACAGATCATCAAAACCATAAATGGATACGCGCGATACTACCGGCCCAGCCCCCGCACCGCCAAGACAAAGACGCCCCAAAAGATCTTCCCCAGACGGACCCGCTGGCCCATAGAGACCTTAAGCACCCGACCGCTGATCGAGAGACGCCCCCGTTGAAGCCCCCCGGGCCATGGTTCCCCGACCCAACGGCCACCCGGGTCCAGTCCGTCCTCTCGCTCCGGGACCCGCCCGTTTGACCCGCAATGTCGCCCTCTACCCAGCCTACAAGTTCCTCAGCAGCCTGATCTTCTGGCAAGCGGCCTGGTTTCTCTATCTCCAGGCCGAACTCTCCGTCGCCGAGGCCATCCTCATGTATGCCCTCTACGACGTGGCCACGACCGCGCTCGAGGTCCCCTCCGGCTGGCTGTCGGACCAATGGGGCCGCCGCCGCACCCTCATCGTTGCCGCCGCCGCCGCCGTCATCACCGCCGCCATGCAGGCCCTCGGCGGCGGCTTCTGGTGGTTCGCGGTGGCCCAACTGTTCCTCGGCATCCACGCCGCCTTCGCCTCGGGAACCGATTCTTCGCTGCTCTACGAATCCCTCGCCGCCGACGGCCGCGCCCAGGAAATCGAACGCCGAGAACTCATCGCTTGGCGCGCCTCCTTCTCGGCCCTCCTGCTGTCGGCCATCACTGGCGGCCTGCTGGCCCGGGTCGACCTGTCCTGGCCCTACATCGCCACCGCCCTCGCCTATCTCGGCCTCTTCGCCGTCACCCTCGCCTTCCGCGATCCGCCTCCGAAACCCATCGCCACCGCCGACCGTCTGGCCACCCTCAAAACCGCGCTCACCACGCCGGTCCTGACATGGCTCTTCGCCCTCGCCGTCCTGATGTACACCTTCACCCACGTCCCCTTCGTCTTCGGCCAACCGTTCATCCAGCGCGCGCTGGCAGGCACTCCCTTCGCGTCCGAAACGCCCGCCATCGCGGGTGCCATCACCGCCGCCATGATGGCGGCGTCACTCCTGGTCTCGCTCATCGCTCCGGGCCTGCGCGCCCGCCTCGGCCTGACACCGCTCCTCCTTCTGGCCTTCGCCCTCCAGATCGCCCTCCCGGGCGCCTTGGCTCTCGCAACCGGCCCGCTCGCGATCCTCCTGCTCCTCAGCCGCACGATCCCCGACGCCCTGGCCCGCCCGTTCCTGCTGGCGCGCATCCAACCGCTCCTCTCGGATGCCAGTCGCGCCACCTACCTGTCGCTGCAAAGCCTCGTCGGCCGCTTGCTCTTCGCCGCGACACTCTGGCTCGCCGCCAGCAGCACGGCCGAGATCGGCACCATGCGGGCCGCCGATCTGCGCGCGATCATGGCCACCTACGCCATCGGCGGTCTCGTGGCCCTCGCGCTCCTCGCCACGACCGCCCGCCGCCTGCCCCTCGACGACCGATAAAGCCCGCGTGCGGTCCCCCGACCATGGCACCCCTCCCCCGGGGGCCGATAATCCGCGCGGGGCAAAGCGACCGTCCCCGCCCGCCCTCCCGAACCGGATCAAGCCACCGGCCCAACCAGATGCGGTCCACACGCGTCGTGCCCGATCATCCGCCCCCAGCGCCGCAATTGGACCCCGTCCACACGCCGCCGCCCCGAGCGCCCGACCGCGCGCAGCCGGCCAATCCCTCGTAACTCACCCGCCCCCAACCT
>JBCDCW010000194.1:0-7071 GCA_039180995.1 Pseudomonadota bacterium | reverse complement strand
GCGGCTTCGTGCCGCGATCCGGGCGCGACTATGCGGCCAAGCGCAATCACGATCTGCCCGGTCACCCCCATGTCTCGACGCTGTCGCCATATCTGCGGCATCGGGCGATCAGCGAGGCAGAAGTGGCCCGGGCTGTCCTGGACCGCTTCGCGGCATCCACGGCCGAGAAGTTCCTGCAGGAAGTTCTGTGGCGGACATATTTCAAGGGCTGGCTGGAACGACGGCCCACCATCTGGGACGACTACCGGACCGGTGTGAAGCGCGCCCTGGACCGCGTGGCGACCGAAGCGGGCTTGCGCCGCGATTGGGAAGCGGCATGCGAGGGCCGCACCGGGATCGCCCCCTTCGACCATTGGGCGCAGGAATTGGTGCGGACGGGTTATCTGCACAACCACGCCCGGATGTGGTTCGCCTCGATCTGGATGCACACTTTGCGACTGCCTTGGGAATTGGGCGCCGACTTCTTCCTGCGGCACCTTCTGGACGGCGATCCGGCCTCCAACACGCTGAGCTGGCGTTGGGTCGGCGGTCTGCACACGCGGGGCAAGGTCTATGCCGCCCGCGCGTCGAATATCGGCAAGTATACCGGCGACCGGTTCGACACCTGGTCGCTGTCCCACAAGCTGACCCGAGCCGACGATATCCGCCCCCTGGACGGCCCCGCCCATCCCGATCCGATCCCGGTGCCCGAGGACGTCCCGCTGCCGACGGGCAAGATCGGTCTGCTGCTGCACGAGGACGACCTGCATCCCGGCTATCTGACGGTTCGGGGCCTCGATCCGGCCGACACGGCGGTTCTGACGGCCACGGCAGGACGATCCCCGCTTCATGTCGCCGCGCCCGTCGGTCGCTTCACCCAAGCGCTGGCCGAAGATGCCCTCGCGCGCTGGCAGGGAACCGGGCCCGTCACCGACGACCCGGACGAGATCGCCCGATGGGCCCAAGCCTTCGATCACGTTGTCACGCCATACGCGCCGGTGGGGCCGCTGCGCCGTCGGCTGGACGCAAGCGGCCTGCGGACGATCCGCCCCGTCCGGGATTGGGACAGCACGGCTTGGAACACCACCACGGCGGGGTTCTTCAAAGTGAAGGCCAAGATAGCAACCATCCTGGAAACCATCCCGGCAGACCTCGGGTGATGCCATTCCGCCACAGGCTTCACAGATGGGCGCGCCTGCGCTAACCTATCCACAAGGCAGGGCCGATCAACGGCTCGCCAAGGCATGAGCAGAGCACGGGGCCAGGACAGTGCGACAGGCAACTTTTGGGGCGCGTGCGCCCATTTCCACCATTCGTCTTCTTTCGGGTGCGGCTGCGATCGCCCTTTTGGCCGGGTGCCAAACGGGCCCGCTCGCCAATGTGGGCGGCGATGCCACCCGGGCGACGCCCTTCGGCGGCAGCGTCCAATTGATCGAGCGTGACATCGAGGCGCCCGAAGTGTTCCGCGCCCAGGATCAGGCCTTGTGGGATGGCCGGCCCAGTTTGGGCGGCGTCTGGGTGGCCGCGCCCGATGTGCGCGATCCGGAACGGGTCATCATCCGCAACGAAGAAAACGGTAAGTTCGTTATTGGCGCGCTGTTTAACCGCGAACGGGCCAATCCGGGTCCGACCTTGCAGCTATCGTCGGATGCCGCCGCCGCCCTGGGCGTGATCGCCGGGGCGCCGACTTCGGTCGACGTGGTGGCGTTGCGTCGTGAAGAGGTGCCGGATCCCACCGCCGCCCCCGCCACCAGCGCGCCCGTGGCCCTGGACGACGCGACGACCGAGCCGTTGGCCGAAGAGATCGTCCAGGCCGAACCGCTGGAGACGACCGACCTGATCGAGACGGCCAATGCCGCCCTGGACGCGCCCGTTGACGCAGCCTCGGAGGTCGCGCTGGAGGCAACTGATCCGGCCGACGGCATCGACTTGGTGACCGAAGCCGGTGCCGAGCTGGCCGATGCAGCGATCGACGCGCCTGCGGCCGCGCCGCAGGGCAACTTCTTCCAGCGGTTGTTCCGCCGCAATCGCGGGGAAGCCGCCGTGACGGACATGCCGGAAGACCCAACGGGCCTGAATGCCCCGCTGGACCAGGGCATCGACGACACCCCGCTGGCGACCAGCGCCGCGACGCCGGTCATCGAGTCCACCTCGCTGGATGCGCCCGACACGCGGGTCGCCTCGGCGGCTCCGGCCTCGACCGCATCCGAAACGTTGGAGCGGGCCTATGTGCAGATCGGCATCTTCTCGGTCGAAGAGAATGCCCGCGAAACCGCCGCCTCCCTTAGCGACGCGGGTGTGCTGGCGACGGTGCTGGAACAGGAAAGCCGCGGCAAGAAATTCTGGCGCGTGATCGTCGGCCCCGCCACAACCGCATCGGACCGGGCGGCAATTCTCCGCACGGCACAGGATCTCGGGTTCGCCGACGCTTACGCCGTGCGCGGATAACGCCTAGATAGGTCGGGCAACCCTCGATTTCGGAGAAGCTGTCACATGCTCCGCAACGCTGTTCTCGCCCTGCTGATGACCTCCTGCGCCGCCTGGGCGCAGGCCTTCGACACGGAAGCGACCTCGGCCGTCATTGTCGATCACAATACCGGCCAAGTTCTTCTGTCGAAGAATGCGGACTTGCCGCTTCCGCCCGCCTCCATGTCGAAGCTCATGACGCTTTATATGGCGTTCGAAGCCTTGGAAAACGGGCGCCTAACGCTTGAGACGGATTTGCCGGTCTCGGAACATGCGGCTTCGTTCGGGGGGTCGACCATGTTTCTCGATCCCCGTGACAGAGTAACGGTCGAAGATCTGATCCGGGGCGTGGTGGTCCTCTCCGGCAACGACGCCACCGTTGTCTTGGGTGAGGCGCTGTCGCCCGATGGGACAGAAGACGCCTTCGCCGAGTTGATGACCCAGCGGGCGCGTGAATTGGGAATGAACGACAGCGTGTTTCGAAACGCCTCGGGCTGGCCCGCGGCCGGGCATGTCATGTCCATGAAAGACCTGGCGACGCTTGCAGAGCTGCTGATCACCGACTTTCCGCAATACTACCCTTACTTCGCCGAGACGGAATTCGCCTTCGACGGCCGGTCTCCATCGAACCGGTTCAATCGCAACCCGTTGCTGCGCCTGGATATCGGCGCAGACGGTCTGAAGACGGGGCATACCCAGGAAGCCGGGTACGGGCTTGTCGGATCGGCCACGCAGGATGACCGACGCGTCACCTTCGTGATCTCGGGGCTGGACACCGCCGCGCAACGCGCCAGCGAAAGCGAGCGGATCGTGAATTGGGCCTTCCGGCAATTCGCCGAAGAGATTCTGTTCGAGGGAAGCGGTGATCCCGTCATGGAGGCTCAGGTCTTCCTGGGCGAAGCCGCGACGGTGCAATTGGTGCCGCAAAACCCGGTGACCATCCTGCTGCCCGTCGGCGACCGCGAGGCGCTGGAGGGCGAAATCGCCTATGACGGCCCGATCGAGGCGCCCGTCACCGCAGGCGATCAGATCGCCACGCTGACCCTGACGCATCCGGGCGTGGCACCCCTGGAAGTTCCTTTGGTAGCGGCTGCCGACGTTCCCCGGGCCGGGCCGTTGCGCCGCATCCAAATCGCGGGTGGCGAAGTCGCGGGCATGGTGATCGGGCAAGTCTTGGAGCAATTCCAGGGCGACGGCACCCCCACGGACCAAACCACCCCCGAGGCCGAGGCGGAATCCTAGCCCCGACACGGCCGGCAGGGGTCGTCGACCCCGTCCGGCCCTGCTAGGACGCCGCCCATGTTCATCTCGTTTGAAGGCATCGACGGTTGTGGCAAATCCACCCAAGCCGCCCTGCTCGCCGACCATCTGGCAGCGGCGGGTCATAAGGTTTTGCGCAACCGCGAACCGGGCGGCAGCACCGGCGCCGAGGCGATCCGGGCGCTGCTGGTCGAAGGGGATCCAGGCCGCTGGTCACCTGTGACGGAGCTTCTGCTCTACAACGCGGCCCGTCGCGACAATCTGGAACGGCGGATCGCCCCCGCGCTGGATCGGGGCGATTGGGTGGTGACAGACCGTTGGACCGACAGCACGCGGGTCTACCAGGCGACGCGCGGGGGCAACCGGGATGTGGTGGATGCCCTGCAAGAGCTGGTGATCGGACGCGAACCGGACCTGACCTTCGTCATCGACATGGCGCCTGAAAAGGCGCTCGGCCGGGGGTTGGCGCGTGCCTCGGACGAGGATCGGTTCGAGCAACTTGGCCTCGCCTTCCAGCACACCATCCGCGACGGCTATCGCGCGCTTGCGGGAGATTTCCCGGACCGCGTTCACATCGTCGACGGCGATGCCGAGCCCGAAACCGTGGCCGCCCGGGTCCAGGCCCTTCTGCCGTGAACGACATCCCCGAGCCCGACCGGCAAGGCGATGCGCCCCATCCCCGCGAGACGGAGATTCTCTATGGGCAAGACGAGGCGGAGACCGCCTTCCTGGATGCTTGGAACCGGGGGCGCTTGCATCACGGCTGGCTGCTGACGGGTCCACGCGGCGTCGGGAAGGCGACCTTCGCCTGGCGGATCGCCCGCTTTCTTCTAACCGATCCGCCCGCCCAGGCGACGAGCCTGGACGTCCCGGCCGACCACCCGGCCCTGCCCCGTATCGCGGCGCTGTCGGAACCGGGGCTCATGCTGCTGCGCCGCCCGTGGGACGAAAAGGCAAAGCGCCTGAAACAGGATATCACCGTCGACGAAGCGCGCCGCTTGGGGGGCTTCTTCGCCATGTCCGCAGGCAGCCGCCGAGTTGTGATCGTGGATGCCGCAGATGACCTGAACCCAAACGCCGCCAACGCGATCCTGAAGCTGCTGGAGGAACCGCCAGCCAATGCCACGCTGCTGCTGGTCGCCCATCAGCCCGCGCGCCTTCTGCCGACCATCCGATCCCGCTGCCGGGTGCTGCGATTGGGGCCATTGGCCCCAGACGCGCTGGAGGCCGCGATCCTGCAAGCGGGTGGCGACCCCGCAACGGCGGCCCTGGCCGAAGGCTCGGTCGGGGCGGCGCTGTCGCTGGCCGATGGCGGAGCGGATATCTACGATAGCCTCCTGGCCCTCTTCTCCGGCAGTCCCATGGACCGCAAGGCTGCACGACGACTGGCCGATGCCTGCGCCGGAAAAGCGGGGGCCGACCGGCTGGACCGCACGCTACAAGCCATTGACCGGCTGCTGCACCGCGCCGCCCGGGCCGGGCTGCTGGGCCCGCCCCACGGGGCCCCCGCGTCCGAGCGCGAGACCCTTGCCCGCCTGGCCCCGCACGATGCGGCCGCCCGCGCCTGGGCCCGCCTTTCGCAGGACGTCGCGGACCGCGCCGCCCATGCCCGCGCCGTCAACGTGGATGCCGCCGCCATCGTCTGGGACGCGCTGTCCCGCATCGATGCCCAAGCCCGAGAAAGCTGATGCCGCCCAAGATCACCGACAGCCATTGCCACCTGGATTTCCCGCAATTCGCCGACGAACTGCCCGACATCGTCGCCCGCGCCGCAGAGGCGGGCGTTCACCGCATGGTCACCATCTGCACCAAGCTGCGCCAGGCGCCCCAGGTCCGCGCCCTGTCCGAGGCACATGCCCCCGTCTATTGGGCCGCAGGGACACATCCGATGTCCGTCGCGGACGAACCCATGGCCAAGGTCGACCAACTGGTCGAATTGGCCACCCATCCCAAGATGGTCGGCATCGGCGAAACCGGGCTCGACTACCATTACACGGCCGATACCAAGGTCGTGCAGCAGGACAGTCTGCGCCTGCATATCGAGGCCGCGCGTCGGACCGGCCTGCCCCTTATCATCCACAGCCGCGATGCCGACGACGATATGGCCCGCATCCTGACCGAAGAACACCGAGCCACGCCCTTTACCTGCGTCATGCATTGCTTCAGCAGCGGCGCGGCCTTAGCCGAAGCGGCGCTGGACCTTGGCTTCTATCTCAGCATGTCGGGCATCGCGGCCTTCCCGAAAAGCGCACCGCTCCGCGACATTTTCCACGCGGCCCCGTTGGACCGGCTTCTCGTCGAAACGGACGCCCCCTACCTCGCCCCGCCGCCCCATCGCGGCAAGCGCAACGAGCCGTCTTATGTCGCCCACACGGCCCGCATCGTGGCCGAGGCGTTCGGGATGTCCCATGACGACCTGGCCTCCGCCACCGAAGCCAACTTCGAGCGGTTGTTTCCCAAAGCCGCCTAAGCGTGTCTCGAAAAATCTGAACCATCAGCAGGTCGAGAAACACGAGCCATATCAATGCAATGTCGAGACGTTTTTCGCAAAAGTCGATCCAGCTGTTGCGAGAACCACCTAGTCCCGCACCCGCGCCGCGCGCCCGCCCCGCCGCTGGGGCGCCGGGGCCTGGCCCAGGCCGGCCTGCAAAACGGCCGTCATCGGATGCCCCTCGACCCCGTGGGCGGCCAGCAGCCGGATGATGGCCGCATCTGGCGCGTCGTCGATCCCCAAAACCCAGTCCAAAAAGATCGAGCGGCATTCTGGGGCCGAGATCCCTTCGATCCGGTAAGCGTCGCGGATCAAACCCTTCGGATCATCCGGATCTCGCGTTGATGCCATGGCCCGTCCTCCTGCACGCTGACTTAGACCCGTACCCCGACGCGGTCCAGCGCGCCCGCAAGAACCGCCTGAACCTCTGCGGCGTCCGTCGCCATGCCGGTTCGGAGCGCATCTAAGTCCGAATAGCCCATCCGTGCCGCCACCATTTCGGCGCCGCCGGTCCCCAAAACCGATCCGTCCGACCCATCCGTCAGTAGGCGCAAAATCTGCCGCTGGCGCGCGAAGCGGGCATGGCCGTCAGTCAAGACATCACGTTCGCCGTCGGTCAACCATCCATCCAGCGCCAATTGCGCCGCCGTCCCGCGAACGGGCGCACGGGCGAGTACGGCCTGCGCCTGGGCGGCAAGCTCGATTTCCTGCATCCGGCCAGGTCCATCCTTTGGGTCGAGGCCGCCACCGGGCTTGGCCGCGCGCAAACGACCGAGCATGGTGCCGAGTTCCGTCAGCACATCGCTGCGGCTGAAGCGGCCCGTGCCGAGCACATCGCGCCGCGCCCGCTCCATGGCCACACGGATAGATCGCGG
>JBCDCW010000193.1:0-7075 GCA_039180995.1 Pseudomonadota bacterium | reverse complement strand
GCCACAGGATCGAGAATAGCTTCGCCCGCCTCAAGGACTGGCGCCGCGTCGCAACACGCTACGACCGATGCCCAAAGGTCTTCCTCTCAGCCTGCGCTCTCGCCGCCATCGTGATGTTCTGGCTATGAGTCCTGACCCTAGTCTTTCCACCATCGCGGGATCGGAACAGCCGTCTCCGGCCCGTGCGTGATCGAGGTTGAGACGATTCTGGGTGCGGTTCGGTTCTATTGCGCCGTGCTCCGTGTCTGGGGAACATTTTGGCGGATGCGCTCGCCGCCCGTGGTGTTTCCAAGATATTGCCAGGGCCGCTCGTCCAGGGGCGAACGATGTCTCGCAAAAGACGCGAGGTCCCAGCGGGACGGACATCAGACGGTTCCGCATACCCGTCGTTTGGGGCGTTCGTCGGCCGGGGCGCGCCACGGGGTCTTCCGACGGTCTGCCGGGTGTCCGTAAGCGCTCATGTTGGGCGAGGACCGCCCGGTGCAACCCGATTGCTGCGCTGAGGCGACTCGGGAATGGAGGAGCGATCTTTTGGTTTGAGCCCCGTCCCCGATGTCGCACGAGAGCGGCGCGACCAGATCAAAGCCATCGTTGCGGCGGCCTATATGGCGCTGTCCCGATCCTTACAACGCGAACGGCACCCCGGAGGGTGCCGCTGCGGGTGGTTCCGGTGCGGGAGCCTTACTCGGCGGCTGCCAGTTCGGGGGTCGGGATCGCGTTGAGCGCCTGACCGATCTTGGTGAAGGTGGCGATGGCCTCGTCGATCTGACGCTCGCTATGGGCGGCGCTGATCGAGCAGCGCAGCAGCGGCTTGCCGTCCGGCGTGGCCGTGGACAGGACCAGATTGCAATAGAGCCCTTCCTGCAGAAGGCCGTTCCAGAAGGTGATCGCGGTCTCGGCGTCGTCGACCTTGACGGGGACGACGGGTGTGATCTCGGGCCCCATGGTGAAGCCGGCGCGGGCCAGACCCTCATACAGGCGGTGGGAATTGCGCATCAGGCGCTCGCGCAGGTGGCCGCCCTTCTCGATCTGGTGCAGCGCTTCGATTGTTGACGCCACGATGGACGTGGGCAGCGAGGCGGTGAACATATAGGGCCGGCAGGCGACGCGCAGGACATCGAAGTTCTCGATGTTCGAGACGCAATAGCCGCCGATGGCGCCAAGCGACTTGGAGAAGGTGCCGACGATGAAGTCCACATCGTCCTCGACGCCCGCGGCCTCGGCCAGGCCGCGGCCCTTCTTGCCGAGCACGCCCAGCGAATGGGCCTCGTCCACGATGACATAGGCGCCCGCATCCTTGGCGGCGGCCACGATTTCCTGGAGGGGAGCGGTGTCGCCGTGCATGGAATAGATGCCCTCGACCACGACGATGCGGTTGCCGGGATTGCCTTCCAGATGCTTCAGGCGACGGGCCAAGTCCTTCGCGCTGTTGTGGCGGAAGCGGGTGACGCGGGCCCCCGACAGCTTGCAGGCGTCGTAGATGCTGGCATGGCTGTCGGCGTCGATCAGTAGATCGTCGTCGCGACCCGCGAGCGTGCCGATGATGCCCAGGTTGGCTTGGTAGCCGGTGGTGAACGTCATGGCGTGCTTGCGGCCGAAGAAGCGCGCGAGCTCCTTCTCTAGCTTCACGTGCAGCCCGTAGGAGCCATTGGCAATCCGTGACCCGGTGGTGCCGGTGCCATTTCCGTGCAGCGCGTCCACGGCGGCATTCACGCAATCCCCCTGAAACGTGAGGCCCAGATAGTTGTTTGTGCCCATCAACGTGACGGACTTCCCGTCAATTTCGCCCTCGGTCGGCGACTTGATGACGTCGAACCGCACGCCGAAAGGGTCGCGCCCGTTGGCTCGGGCTTCGTTGTATGCGCCGCGAACGGCGTCGAATTTATCGAGGATTCCCATCAGGCGCACTCGTCTTTTGTCATTGCTTTTAGCGTCCCGGTCAGGGTCGCGAGGTCTTGGACCGTGTCCACATCCGCCAATTGATCCATGGGGATAAGGATGTCGTACTCATCCTCCAGCACCATGATCAGGTTCATCACCGCCAGAGAATCGAGACCGAGTTCTTTGGTCACGCTGGCCTCCGGACGCACATCTTCGGGTTGCTTCGCGACTTTGCGAAGTTCCTCCATAATGAAGTTAAGTTCGGCGTCAGGCATTCATCTTCTCGGGCATATGGCGGAATTGTGACTGCGGGTCATTGGCCTCACGGAATATGAGATGCGGCGAGCCGTTGTCTACGCCTCGGGAAACACCCTTTGTTGCATCATCTTACAATGCGGCCCGCCGGTAAGACGCCGCGCGCGCGGGCCCATTCGACGGTCCGGGCAAAACCGGCCTCGAGCCCGACCTGCGGCGTCCAAAGCGGTTCGGGCGGCGTACGGTCGGGATGGCAGGACCAATCGGGATGCAGCATTTCGCGGACTTTGCCGCGGGACATCATCGGAACTTGGCCCGTGAGCCGCGCCAGCGCCTCGACGGCGGTGCCGGCCATTGGCCAGATCGGTCGGGGGACGGGGACCATGCGGGGCGACCGGCCCAACGCCCGGGCGGCAGCGTCCGATATGGTTTGCCAATCGTAGCCTTCGGGACGGTCGTCGGCCAGTTCGTAGGGGCCCGGCAGCGCTTCCGGCGCCCGCGCGAAGGACAGGACGGCGCGGGCGACATCTGCTGCATAAACAAAGCTTAAGCGTGTATTGGGCAAGGCGGGAACCGGCATGAACGCGCGGCTGGCCAGTTTGAACAGGATCAGGGTTTCGGCATCCCAGGGCCCGTGAACGGCACCCGGTCGCAGGATGGTGGCGGCGCGGCCGGCGGCTTCTTGGAAGGCCGTTTCGCCGGCGCGCTTGCTGGCGGCGTAGTCCGACAAGTGCGGCGCGCGCGCGGCGAGCGAGGAGACGAGGATCAGGCGGGCTGTCGGCGCCGTGTCGGAGATCGCGGCGCCCAGGGCCGCGCTGCCCGCCTCGTTGACGCGGAAGAACCCGGCGCGGTCGCGCGCCTTGATCGCCCCGGCCACATGCACAACCGCATCGGCATCGGCGGAAAGATGCCGAAGAGATTCTGGCTTTGTGAAGTCGCCCATCACAAGTTCGGCATTCAGACCGGGCAATTGCGGATGCGTCGGATCACGCCGCGCCAACAGACGGATGCGCCAGCCCTGATCTTGGAAGGCGGCAATGACATAGCGTCCCAGGAACCCGGTGCCGCCGGTGATGGCGACGAGGGGGCGGTCGTCGGACAAGGGGCCGGTTCAGCCCGCGGGGGCGGGCTCGAAGGCTCCGTCGAGAAGCATCTTGCGGGATTTCGACCGGCTGAGTTTTCCCGAGGAGGTATGCGGGAGGGTGTTGTGAGGCACCAGGATCACATCCGCTTCGACACTGTGATCGGCGGCCAGAACGGCTGCGACATCGACCTTGAGTTTCTGGCGGATCGCGGGATCGGCGCTGCGGCATTGCACCAGGACGGCGACCCGTTCTTCTGCGCCATCGTCGTCCAACATGATTGCGGCGGCGTCGCCCGCGCGCAGCATCTCGACGCCGTGTTCGACGGACCATTCCAAGTCATGGGGCCAGATGTTGCGGCCGTTGACGATGATCAGGTCCTTGGCGCGTCCGGTGATGACAATGGCGCCATCCCGCAGATAGCCCAGGTCGCCGGTTTCCAGCCAGCCATCGGGGCGCAGCGCGGCCGCGGTCTGTTCGGGCTGGTTATAATAGTGCTTCATGAGGCTTGGACCCCGGACCCGGATCCGGCCCACATGCAGGTCGGGGAGGGGGTGATCGTCCTCGTCGAGGACCTCGACATCGTGGCCCGGCAGGATCGGGCCGCATTGGGCGAAGTCGCGGGCGCGCTTGGTCTCTGGGCCGGGGGCCACGGCGAGGCGGTCGTTTTCCAAGCGGTCCAGGTCCAGCGCATCGGCGACGGGGCCGGTGTCCAGCGGGTGAAAGGACAGGGCGAGCGTGGCCTCGGCCATGCCGTAGCTGGGGACGAAGGCCTCGCGCCGGAAGCCGGCTTCGCCGAAGACGCGGGCGAAATCTTCCAGGACCGAGGGGCGGATCATGTCGCCGCCCAGGCCCGCGCCGCGCCAGGTCTTCAGGTCGATGCCGTCGAGCGGCGCGGATTTCGCGCGGCGCAGGCAAAGTTCGTAGCCGAAATTCGGACTGAACGACAGGGTGCCGCCGTTTTCGGTGATCAGTTTCAGCCACAGGAACGGGCGGCGGGCGAAGTCGCGGGTGGCCATCAGGTCGAGCGAGACCTGGGTCATTATCGGGACCAGCAGGAAGCCCACGAGACCCATATCGTGATACATCGGCAGCCAGGAAGTGCAGCGGTCGCCGGGGCCCATCTTGAGGCCATAGCGGCTGATCGCCTCGACATTGGCGCGCAGCGCGCGCTGGGTCACGGCGACACCGGTCGGGAAGCGGGTGCTGCCCGACGAGAATTGCAGATAGGCGATGTCGTCCGGACCCATATCCGGCAGCGCGTCGGCAGCGGCGTGCTGGGCCAGGTCGGCGACGGTGCCCGAGAAGTTGAGGTCCAGCCCCTCGGTCGCGTCGGCGAGCCAATCCTTGAAGGCCGTGGGGGCGAAGGCGGCGGTGGCATCGGCGGACAAGACCATCCGGCGGAGATGGTCGACATAGGTCGCGCGGCCGCCGAACGCGGCCGGAAGCGGCATGGGGGCGGGAACCAGGCCGGCATATTGGCAGGCCATGAAGGCGCGGCAGAAATCGCCATCGGTTTCGGCCAGCATGGCCACCCGCTCGCCCGGTTTCAGGCCGGCCCCAACCAGGCGCAGGGCCAGGTCGCGGGCTTGGTTGCGCAACTTGGCATAGGGCAGGCGCTCGGCCAGCGCGCCGCGGCCGGAATAGATATTGATGCCGGTGGCGCCCGTGGCGGCATAGTCCATCGCCTCGGGCAGGCTGGCGAAATCGCCGGATCGGAATGGAATGCCGCTGTCGGTCGGGGTCGGGCCCTCTGCGGTCTGCGTCATGTCAGGTCTGCCCCCAATGCGTGACGGTCTGTGCGGGATCGGTCTGCGCCCTCGGCGCGATTGGGGCAGATATCGACGTCACCGGGGGTTTTGCAATGCCCGGACCCAGGATCAATGTCGGCGCTGCATCATCTCGTGAACGGCGCGAACCGCTTGGTCCAGGGGGTCGGGTGGTTGCAGGGGCGGCGGGCCGGACCAGGGATCGCCCAGGCGGACGGCGCGTCCGTCGGCGATGAGCGCCGCCGCGAAGGCCTCGGCCCGACGGGGCGCGCGGACGAGGCCCTGGCGGCGCAGGGTGGCGACGCCGGGGAGGTTGTCCAGTGGGGGCAGCAGAGCGGGGATCCTGCGGCGGAGAGGAAAGACGTGGAGTGGTCGAGCCATGCGGCTGGCTTCGTGCATCATGGAGATGCTGTCGCCGGTGACGACAAAGGCGTCGGCCAGGGCGAGGTAGGCGAGATACGGGTTCTCGTCGCCGGGGCGGTCCCATCTGAAAAGATGGGCGGGGCCGTCGATCCGGGCGGTCAGGGCGGCGGCGGCGGCGGGGTCGGTGCGCGGACCTGTCGCGACCAAGAGCGTCCCGCCCTGGGCGCGCGCCATGGCGCTGACGGCTTTGCCCAGCCGGGCGCCATCGGCGGCGCCGAAGGTCAGGGGCGGGGCCGATCCGCCGACCAGGACCGCGATCCAAGGTCGGGGAAGATGGGCCAGCCGGGGTTGCCAGCTATCGCCGGCCGCGGCGATGGCGGCCATGTCGGGGCCGCCGACCGGGCCGGGCAGGCGGACGACGTTCGGCGCCGGGGGCAGGCCGTATTGCGGTGTCGTCAGGATCAGATCGAACGCCTCGAATGGTGCGCGCGGGCGGCCCAGATGAACCTGCGCGGCATCTTTCTGGGCGGCGATCCAATTGGCCACCGGGACGCTGCGCCACCCGATAGCGACGACGAGGTCCGGCCAGGGCGGGCCGAGCGCGTCCCGCGCGACGGGCGTCAGGGGCGCGAGGCTTCGACGCCGACCATAAAGCGGCGACCAGAGCGGCCAGGGGCGGCGCCACTCTAGCTGCTTGGTTTCGACCGGCCAGGTCAGGGCTTCGGCCAAGGCGCGGATTTGGGCATTGTCGCCCGCGCGGTGGCCGAGCAGGGCCCAGACCAGGGGCGGCGGATCGAGGGATGGGGGCACGGCGCGCTCCGCTGGTCGGCAAGCGGTGTCCCCTTACGGCATGGGTCGCCGGCGTGCCATCCCCGCCCCTTCCGACGGGACCAGATTGGCGCCATAAGAACCCGGCAACAGCCAGGAGCGCCGGTTTGCGCCACGTGATGCGAATATTCTTCCGGGCCGAAGGCACGCGGCCCGGCCTTGTGCTGATCTGCCTTTTGCTGGGCGCGCTGGCTCAGGGCGTGGGATTGGCCAGCATGTTGCCGGTTGTGTCGGTCGTTCTGGATGGCGATGGGGCAGAAGGGGCGGCGCCGGGCGGCTCGACGCAGTTGGTGCTGGATGCGGTTGCGTGGCTGGGCCTGCCGTTGGACGTCTATCTGTTGTTGGCGGTGGCCGTCGGCGCGATCGTCCTGAAGAACGCCCTGACCTTGGCGGCCATGACCTATGTGGGCTACGCCGTGGCGCAGATTGCCACCCGCATGCGCCGCGACTTTGTCCAACGTCTGTTGCAGGTCCGCTGGTCCTATCTGGTGGATCAACCCATGGGCGATATCACCAATGCGCTGGGCAATGACGCGACACGGGCAGGGCAGGCCTATCTGTCGGCGGCGACCTTTCTGGTCTACAGTTTCCAGGCGCTGATCTACGTGATCGTCGCCATGTTCGTGTCCTGGCAGATCACCAGCCTGTCGCTGATCGCGGGGGCCGGGATCGCCGTCTTGATGGGGCATTTCATCCGTCGCGCGCGGAAGGCCGGGCGGCAGCAGACCGAACATACCTCGACCTTCGTGCGCGACTTGTCGGATGCCTTGAACAATATCAAGCCGCTGAAGGCGATGGGACGGCAGCGCAATGTGGCCTTGCTGCTGGGGCGCAGCATCGACCGGCTGCGGAAGGCCCTGCGGCGGCAGGTCGTAGCGAAGCAAGCGTTGAAGACGG
>JBCDCW010000192.1:0-7104 GCA_039180995.1 Pseudomonadota bacterium | reverse complement strand
GGGTCGGGCGCGTCGCGGAACTCCAGCGTCTCGGGCGCGGTCTGGACCAGAGCCTTCATTTCGCTGTGAACCCCCCATCCACCATCAGGACCTGTCCCGTGACATAGCCACAGGCGTCCGAGCACAGGAAGAGCAGGGGGCCGTCGATATCCTCGGGCTCGCCGTTGCGGCCGATGCAGGTCTGGGCCGCATTACGCTCAGCCCGCTCGGGGTCGGCGAAGACGGCGGCCGTCAATTCGGTGCGGAAGAACCCCGGCCCGATGGCGTTGACGTTGATCCCGTCGCGCGACCAGGCCTCGGCCATGGCCCGGGTCAGTTGGGCCACGCCGCCCTTGGAGGCGCCATAGGACAGCCCACCCGGAAAGGCGCGATGCGATTGCAGCGACGCGAAGGTGACGATCCGGCCCCAGCCGTTCGCCTTCATGCCCGGTACCAGACGCTGCGACAGGAAGAACGGCACCCGTAGGTTTAGGTCGAGCGTGACGTCCCACCCCTCCGGTGTCACCGCATCCGCGACCTCCCGCGTGTTGATCCCCGCCGCATGCACCAGAATGTCGGGCGCCCCGAACGGCGCGGCGCAATCGCGCGCCAGGTCGGCCAACCCGTCCCGGTCGCCCAGGTCCCAAGGCAGGGCGGCGATCCGTCCCTCTGGCCCCTCGGCAGCCAGAGCGTCCAACGACTCCCGTCGCCGCGCAACCGACACGACGCGCGCACCGGCGCGCGCCAGGACAAGCGCTGCGCGTCTTCCCAGGCCCGACGAGGCGCCCGTCACGACGGCCACATGGCCCGAGAGATCGGTTCCGGTCACCTATTCCTCGACCGTCAGGTCGAAATTCTCGCCCGGAAAATACTTGGCCAACCGCACATCCGCCGTGCGTGCGTGGCCTTCCATCCCCTCCAGCCGCGAGATGCGGGCGGTGGCCTCGGCGATGGGCTTGGCGGCATCCCGCGTAGCCCGCTGCCAGGTCACGATCTTCATGTATTTGTGGACCGAGAGCCCGCCCGTATAGGTGGCCGCCCGCGACGTGGGCAGGACGTGGTTCGTGCCCGACGCCTTGTCGCCGAAGGCCACCGTGGTTTCTTCGCCCAGGAACAGCGAGCCGTAGCAGGACAGGCGCTCCAGCCACCAATCCAAGTCGGCGGCCTGCACCGTCAGGTGTTCGGGCGCGTATTCATCGGAGGTGGCCGCCATCTCCTCCCGGTCCTCGCAAAGGATAACCTCGGCATAGTCGCGCCAGGCTGCGCGGGCATTGTCGCGGTTCAGCTCCGGCAGGTCTTCGATCAGTGTCGGGACGAGGCGCATGACTTCTTCGGCCAAGTCTCGGTCATCTGTCACAAGCCAAACGGGCGAGTTGTAGCCATGTTCAGCCTGGCCGACCAAGTCGGTTGCCACAATCATCGGATCAGCGGTCCCGTCGGCCAGGACGAGGCTGTCCGTCGGGCCCGCGATCATGTCGATTCCCACGCGGCCGAATAAAATGCGCTTGGCTTCGGCAACGAATTGGTTGCCAGGCCCCACCAGAATGTTCGCCTTTGGAAGACCGAACAGCCCGAAAGTCATCGCCGCCACGCCCTGAACCCCGCCCATGGCCATGATCTTGTCGGCCCCGCAGATATGTGCGGCATAGACGATGGCGGGGGCCACGCCGATACCCGGTCGCGGGGGCGAGCAGGCGGCGATATGCGTGCAGCCCGCGACCTTGGCGGTGGTCACCGTCATGATCGCAGATGCGATATGGCTATATCGCCCGCCAGGAACATAGCAGCCCGCTGCATCCACCGGAATTGCCTTCTGTCCCGCGATCAGGCCGGGGATCACCTCGACCTCGACGTCCTTCACCGTCTGTTTCTGTGCTTCGGCAAAGCGCTTCACGTTATCGTGGGCAAATCGGATGTCCTGTTTCAACTTCTCAGGAACTTGGGCGATGGCCGCTTGAATTTCGGCGTCGGTCAAGAGAACGTTCCCGTCGTAGCGGTCGAACTTGGCGGCGTATTCCAAGGCTTTGGCATCCCCGCCCGCCTCGATATCCGCCAGGATAGTCTTAACCGTCGCATGGACGTCCGACGCATCGCTGCTCGCCGTGAGCGTGGCCTTCTTTAGATATCGTCTGGTCATCGGGGGCCCTCTTACTTACGGATCAGGGAGGTCGGCAGACCGGGCGCTCGGTGGGTGGGTAGGGTCGTCCGCCGCTCGGTAGTCAAGCCCCTCGCAGAGCACTGCGTCATGTCGAAATCCCCCATACCAGCGCGAGTCGCGCCGTATTGCATCGTCTCGTGTAAGCGCTTACATGCGTCGCATGCAAGCGCTTTCATCGAAGGGCCTGGCCGGGGTGTCAAAACGCGGAACTAGTCGGCCCATAGAGGCTCGCTCTGTGCCAATTTTGGCTGCGCTTCGATGACAAAGAGCCCGTCTGCGCCAGGGCCGTCGAAGCTTGAAGACGTTGCTCGGCTGGCAGGTGTCTCCACCGCGACGGTGTCGCGCTGTCTGAACGCACCAAACCGGGTTCTGCCAGCCACGCGCGAACGTGTTTTGGCCGCTGTCGCGACTTTGGGCTATGCGCCCAACTACTCCGCCCGTGCCCTGGCTGCGCGTCAGACCTTCACCATGGGCGCCATCATTCCCACCATGGAAAACGCGATCTTCGCCCGCGGCATCCAGGCCTTTCAGGAAGAACTTGGCCGCCATGGCTACACCTTGCTGATCGCGTCATCGTCCTACAAAGAAGCTCTGGAAGAGGAGCAGATCCGCACCCTAACCGCCCGTGGTAGCGATGGGCTGCTGTTGATCGGCCACCACCGGCACGCCCGTGTTCGCGCGTTTCTGCGCGAACGGGGTATTCCGACGCTGGTGGCGTGGGCCTACGATCCGGCTGAGGAGCGCTTGCCTTCCATGGGGTTCGACAACGCCCGGGTCATGGCCTCTCTGGCGCGGGCGGTGATGGCCCGCGGTCACCAGCGGATCGGTGTCATTTCCGCCGAAACAGCCGCGAATGACCGGGCCAAGGCCCGTATCGACGGAATCCGGTCGGCGATCGCTGAAGCAGGGTTATCCGAAGCCGACTTGACCATCGTCGAGACGCAATATGGCTTCGAGACCGGCGCGACGGCCTTCCGGCAGCTTATGGATCGCTCTGAACCACCCACGGCGATCATGTGCGGAAACGACGTCCTGGCCGTGGGAGCCTTGCGGGCCGCACAGAGAATGGGGTTCGATGTTCCAGGCGATGTGTCGATCACTGGCTTCGACGATATCGAACTGGCCACTCTGGTCGATCCACCGCTTACGACGACCCATGTTCCCCACCGTGAAATGGGACGCCGCGCAGCCGAGATGCTGGTGCGCATGGTTGCTGACAAACATCTCTCGGCTGAAAGCACGGAACTGCAAGTCGATATCGTGCTGCGCGATACGCTGGGTCCGGCGCCGACCTAAAGGGCCGAAAACCTTCGCAGCGCCCTTGATGCAATCGTATGCATCTGTGTTACGCTTCCTCTTGAACCGTTCATGGGGCGATTCATTAGGGAGGAGATAATATGAAGAAACGGTCTTTCATGAAAGGCTTGCTGGCCGGCGCGGCCCTGACCTTGACCCCGCTGGCGACCTCGGCTGAGGATTTGCCCTATGGCCTGCTGCCGGACAAGCCGTTCGAGGGCGCGACCCTAAACATCCTGAGCGTGGTTACCCCGCAATTCGACGGGCTGATGCTGCGGGACGAGGAATTCACCGAGTTGACGGGCATCGAAACCGAATGGACCTTCATCCCCTTCGGCAGCCTGCAGGAGAAGATAAATGCCGAGGGCATCGCCGCCAACGGCACGTTCGACGTGGTCAATTACCTCGACAGCTGGGGGCCGCCCAACGCCCATTGGCTGATGTCCATCGACGAGTTGATGGCCCGCGACGGCATCTCGATGGATCGCTATCCCAGCGCGTTCGCGCGGTCTGCCCAGTTCGAGGGAGAGACGCTCGGCTTCCCGTTGCGCGCCCATCCTCAGTTGATGTTCTACCGCAAGGACCTGATCCCCGAGCCGCCCGAGACCTGGGCCGACGTCGTCCGCATCGGGCAGGAGTTGAAGGAGTCGCACCCCGACATCGCGCCCCTGGCACTCTACTTCAACAATGACGGGAACCGCCAGAACCTGTTCATCTGGCTGAACTTCCTCTGGGCCTCGGGCGCGGACGTCTTCAACGACGATTGCACGCCCGCCTGGACCTCCGAGGAAGCGCTGACGGCCACCGAGGATTACATCGCGCTGCACACCGTGCACGAGGTGACCAACCCGAATTCGGTCGCCTTCGTGGAGCAGGACGCGCGGCAATCTTTCATGCAGGGCAATTCCGCCATGATCCCGGTCTGGTGGTGGGCCTATTCCGGCTTCCACAATCCGGAATCGAGCACGCTGACCAAGGATCAGGTGGGCTTCGTGGGCATGCCCTCTTACGAGGGGACAACGAAGACTTATGCGATCTCCATGCCGTTCTCGATCTCGGATTATTCGGGCAACAAAGACGCCGCCTGGGAATTCCTGAAATGGCTGTCCAACCCTGAGATGGACAAGGCCAATGCCATCGAGCGCGAGGTCGCGGGCGAGACTATCGTCAACAACGTGGTCACCCATATCTCTTCGCTCCAGGATCCGGACGTGAACGCCGCCAATGACGGTATCCAGGCCGCGGCGTGGGACTCGCTGCAACAATCCGACATCATGCCTCAGATCGCGGAATGGCCCGAAGTCGGCGACCTTCTGTCGGCCGCCATCGCCGAGGCGGCCTCGGGCGGCGACACGCGAGAGCTGATGATGGGCGCCGCCGAGCAGGCGACGCGCGTGCTGCGCCGCTCCGGCTGCATCGAGTGAGCCGGGTCCGGCCCCCCGCCTCGGGGGGCCGACACCGCTGATGCGCGACGGAACGCTGAAATATCTGCTGGTTCTGCCAGCCGTCCTGGTGGTCTTCGCCACGGCCATCTGGCCGCTGATCGAAAGCGCGCGGCTATCGGCGACGGTGGGGCGGCTGAACCGACCGGGATCGCTGGACCAGTACATTGGGTTGGAGAACTACACCTGGGCCTTCTTCGAGGAGCCGGCTTTCTGGAACTCGGTCTGGGTCACGGGCGTCTACACGGTGTTGACCGTGGGGCTGACGACGCTCTTCGCGCTGGGGCTCGCGCTTCTGCTGGCCCCGGGCGGCAAGCTCCGCTCGGGCGTCCAGACGCTGCTGATCCTGCCCTTCGCCATGTCGCCCGCCTTGATCGGCGTATCCTTCCGGTTCATGTTCAACCCGGAATTCGGCCTGTTCGACGCGTTCTTCGGCATCGTCCTGCCGCCCCTGGCGGATGTCAGCTGGCTGGCCGATCCGGTTCTGGCCTTCGCGGTCTGCGTCATGGCGGATGTCTGGGGCTGGATCCCCTTCCTGACGCTGGTGCTGATCGGGGGCCTGGCCTCAGTCCCTCAGGACACGATCGAAGCCGCCCAAGTCGACGGCGCCTCCGGCTGGCGCGTCTTTAAGGACGTGACGCTGCCGCAACTCGCCCCCGTGCTGGCGGTTGTCGTCATCCTGAAGACGATCTTTTCGCTGAAGACCTTCGACCAGATCTTCATGCTGACGAACGGCGGCCCCGGCACCGCGACCCAAACGCTCAGCCACTACATCTACTTCAACGGCATGAAGTACGGGCAGATCGGCTACGCTTCCTCGGTCGCATGGCTGATGGTCATCCCGATGATCTTTTTGACCTATCTCTACGCCAAGTTCGTGTTCCGGAAGGCCTGAGCCATGACCGGCAAGCAACGCAAGCAGCTTTTGAACGCGGTGCAGATCGGACTGATCCTGATCGCGATCTTCATCATGCTGGTGCCGATCATCTGGATCTTCCTGGCCGCCTTCAAAAGCCATGTGGATGTCTACCAATTGAAGCTGTTCTTCACGCCCACCATCGAAAATTTCGGAACGGTCTTCGACGATCCGTATCGGCTGGGCGAGAAGCTCTGGAACTCGACCATCATCGCGTTCGTGACGGTCGTCTTCGCCATCCCCATCGCCACCTGCGCGGCCTATTCCTTCAGCCGCTTCCGCCTGCGCGGCGAGACGGCGATGCTGGTGATGATCCTGGCCACCCAATTCGTGCCGGCCGTGGTCATCATCCTGCCGTTCTTCGTGATGTTCCGCGACGTGGGCCTGCTGGACACGCGGCTGGGGCTGATCATCGTGAACTTGGCCATCGTGATGCCCTTCGCCATCTGGATGATCAAAGGCTTCATCGACGGCATCCCCATGGATACCGAGGAAGCCGCCATGGTCGACGGATCGTCCCGGCTACAGGTCATCCGAAACATCGTCCTGCCCATGGCCGCGCCCGGCTTGGTGACGGCGGGGATCTTCTGCTTCATCATCGCCTGGAACGAGTTCCTGTTCGCCCTGATCCTCACCAATAAGGACGCCGTGACGCTGCCCATCGGCCTGGCGCTCTTCAAAGGGGAGGAGGGGGATTTGTGGAACCTGCTCTCGGCTGCGGGGATCATCATCATGGCGCCGATGTTCGTGCTGGCGCTGATGATCCGGCGGTATTTCGTCCAGGGCATGACCATGGGGGCGGTGCGCTAGATGGCCGAGATTGTCCTGAAGGACCTGACGAAGCGCTGGGGCGATTTCGTCGGCGTGGATGACCAATCCCTGCATGTTGAGGACAAGGAGTTCCTGGTGCTGCTGGGTCCGTCGGGCTGCGGCAAGACGACGACGATGCGGATGATCGCGGGGCTGGAGGAGCCGACCTCGGGCGAGATCTGGATCGGCGACCGGCTGGTCAACGACGACCTGCCGAAGGATCGCGACGTGGCCATGGTCTTCCAGAATTACGGTCTCTACCCGCATATGACGATCTTCGACAATATCGCCTATCCGCTGAAGGTGCGCGGCACGGCCAAGTCCGAGATCGCGCCGCGGGTCCGGCGGGCGGCGGATCAGGTCGAGCTGACCCAGTTTCTGGACCGCAAGCCCAAGGCACTGTCCGGCGGTCAGCGGCAGCGCGTCGCCTTGGCCCGCGCCATCGTGCGCACGCCCAAAGTCTTCCTGATGGACGAGCCGCTGTCGAACCTGGATGCCAAGCT
>JBCDCW010000191.1:0-7196 GCA_039180995.1 Pseudomonadota bacterium | reverse complement strand
CTGCCGCCCGACCGCTTAACCCTTCCTCAATCAATCTCTGAAACCGGCCTCTGAGTGCCATTGGTAAAGGTGCTGACAAGATCCATCCTCCCAAAAAGGATGAATCACATCTGGTGCCGCAAGGGAATCCCCGCGATTCAAGTTCAGACCGAAACGCTCTAGCTTTGTGGCGCGGTCGTCTCCTCGGGCGTGACCAGCCGCGTGTTCGGGCCCAGCGGCGTCACGAACAGCTTTCGCTGTCCGTCCACATCCGTCACGAAGATCTCGGCCCGTGGCCCCGGCACGCCTTCTTCGGTCAGCGTGCCGCGCGGATCCTCGATCACGAAACGCTGCGACGACCCGCCCTGCCGGAACAGGACCCTGTAAGGCAATGCATAGCCGCAATCCGGGTCGGTCACCCCCGACCAGCCAGACTCGGTGCCCTCCGGCCGCTGGCCCACGCAGCGGCTGCCATCGGACACCCGGAACGTCACCCGGTTCGCTCGCGCCTCGGCAGCGATCACCCTGAGCGGCCCCTCGACCACCTCTTCAGGGCCGAAGCCGTCGATGGCCTGGCACGCGGCCAAGGCGGGAAGCATCAGAAGCAGGGCAAAACGCATAGTCGAACTCTCTTCTCAAATCGCGCGGCGTCAAAGCGGCCAAATCATCGGGATCAGCACCGACGACACGGCCGCCACGACGACGTTCATGCCGATACCGACTCGGGCGAAATCCGTAAACCGATAGCCGCCCGGACCATAGACCAGCATGTTCGTCTGATAGCCGATGGGTGTCGAAAAAGCACAACTCGCCCCCACCATCACCGCGACGACCAGGGGGCGTGGGTCGACGCCCAGGGCTTGGCCCAGCGCGATGGCCACCGGCGTGACGACCACGGCGACCGCATTGTTCGACACCGTTTCGGTCAGGATCGTCGTGATTAGGAAGACGACCAGCACCAGAAGCGGGCCGGGCAATCCGCCCAGATAGGGTGCGATGGCGCCCACGATCATCTCGACCGCGCCTGATGCCTCGAGCGCGGCGCCTACCGCCAGCATGGCGAAGATCATCGCCAGCAGCCGGCCGTCCACGACCCCGAACGCTTCGTCCGCGTCCACTGCGCGGGTCAGCAGCACGATCACGGCGCCCATCAGCGCCAGCGCCAGGATCGGCGCGAAGTCGATTGCCGACAGCGCCACGATCCCGGCGACGGCAGCCACGGGGATCCAGGCGCGTTCGCGCCGGAACGCCTGTTCGCGCGGCTGGCTGACTTCCACGAGGTTCTGATCACGGGCCAGGCGTCCGATATCCTCGGACGCGCCTTCCAGCAGCAGGGTGTCCCCGACCCGGATGACCACGTCATCGAGCTGCCCCGTCAGGTTCCGATCCCGCCGGTGCAGTGCCAGCGGATAGACCCCATAGCGCCGCCGCAATCTGAGATTTCCCAAGCGCCGCCCGACCATCAGCGCGTCGGGTGTGATCAGCACTTCGACCGTGGTCGTCTCGACCGCGCCCACTTGGTCCAGCCGTTTCAGGTCCGGGTTGCGCTGCAAGGTCAGCAATTCCGCGATCTCGGTCCGCAGGATCACCCGATCCCCCACCTCCAAGACGACGGCCGACAGGTTCCGCCGCAGCGACGCATCGCCCCGCACCACGTCCACGAGGCGGACGCCTTCGCGCTGGAATAGCTTCACATCGGTGGCCTGGCGTCCCACCAGGTTCGATTCGGGGGGGATCACCGCCTCGGCGAAGAACTTCGCCCGCTTGGACCCGCTTTGACCCAGCATCTGCGCCATGGATGTCCGTTCGGGCAGAAGGTGCCGTCCGACGAAATAGAGATACCCCATCCCGGCCACGGCCAGGGGGATGGCCAGCGGCGAGACCTCGAAGATGGTGAAGGCCTCCAGGCCGCGGGCCCGGGCGACGCCGTCGACCAGTAGGTTGGTGGAGGTGCCGATCAGCGTGATCGTCCCCCCCAGGATCGAGGCATAGCTGAGCGGGATCAGAAGCTTCGATGGGGCCAAGCCCATGGCGTTGGCCAATTGGATGAACACCGGGATCATCACCACCACGACGGGCGTGTTCGCCACGAAGGCCGACGCCACCAGGACGAAGCCCAGCAGGAGCGCGATCGCCAGCTTGGGCCGCGCGCCCACCTGACCTTCGGCATAGCGGGTGAACCAATCCAGGGCGCCGGTCCGCACCAGGGCGCCCATGATTAGGAACATCGCCGCGATGGTCCACGGTGCCGGGTTCGATAGCACGGCGACCCCAGCGTCATACGGGAGGATCCCGATGGCCAGCAGGAAAGCGGCCCCGGCCATGGCCACGACTTCGGTCGGAAAAGTTTCGCGCGCAAAAAGGATCAGCATGACGATCAGCGTGCCGATGGTGATCCAGGCCTGCATGGGCTGGGAGAAGTCGGTGGCGATCATTGGCGGCGGATCCACCGGGCGCGGCCGGTCCACGTTGCGGGCGGGGGCGCGGCCCTAAAGGCGCCGCGCCGGTCCGTCGGAGCCGGGGTGGCAAGGGCCGATCCAGAGGATCGGCGAACGGGGTCTTTGGGGCTGGAGGCGCGGGGCAAGCGCGACGTCTCAACCGGGGGAGCGGGTCGCAAGCGACCCGCCACGGCGCGCGGGGAGTTCGAGGGTCCGTGTCTCATGCCCGCCGCTCCGCCGGTCGGACCAAGACAATTCCGATGAGCATGATCGCCCCGGCCGCCAAAACCGCGAGCGGATACCGCTCGCCCAGTAGCAGCACCGACCACAACACCCCGAACCCGGTCACCAGGTAGGCCGTCTGGCTGGCAAAGACCGATCCCGCATTGGTCACCAGCCACAGAAACCCCGCATAGAGCAGCGTGTGCCCCGCCGCGATGGTCAGCACGGCCCAGGACCCGGCGATCTGCCCGGTCGCGAACAGGCCGGACGCCTGCCCGGTGGCCACGGCCACCAACACCGAGATCGGCCAAAAGAGGCATGCCGCCCCTGCGAAGGCGCGCAAGGGATCCAGCCCGGCCATCCCCCGCTTGGCCAGCAACGTCGAGTTCAAGGCATAGCAGAACGGCGCCACCAGCGCGATTGCCACCGCCCATCCCGCGCCGGGGGCCAGGCCATCCCGCGCAGCGACGATGACGGCCACGGCCAAGAGGCCGAGGCTCAATCCCATCACCCGCCGGATCGTGGCCTGTTCGCGTCCCAGGATAACCCCAAGCGGTAAAGCCATGATGGGAATCGTCGCCATCAGGATGGCCATCAAGCCGGCCGGCAGTACGCCCACGGCGGTGTAGCTCGCCCAATGCGGCACCAAGGTGCCCAGCAGGGCGACTTGCGCGGCGATGGCCCATTGGGCCGACCCCTTCGGCAAGCCAACCCGCCGAAGGGCACAGATACCGCCTGCCAAAGCCAGCGTCACGGCGCCTTGCCAAGCCATGATCCCCCAGGGCTGAAACCCCGCCTCGACGGCGACTTTGTTCAAAGGCTGCATCAGGCCCCAGCCCGCCCCGAAGAGCAGCAGGCAACCCCAGAAGATTGGCGGCGTCCTCATGTCGGCCCTGCCGCGCTGAGGCGGCCCCCGACCCGCACCTGCCGGACATCCATCGCGAGGCCGTCGGCCCCCGTTTCCACGAACAACCCGCAGAGCGTTGCCTCGCCCCCCGCCGGCTCGAACCGCCCGCGGGTCATACCGGTCACGAAGCGGCGCATGGGCTCGGTCTTCTCCATCCCGATGACGCTGTCATAATCGCCGCACATCCCGGCGTCGGTCTGAAACCCGGTGCCACCGGGCAGGCGACCGGCATCCGCCGTCGGCACGTGGGTATGTGTGCCCACGACCACACTGGACCGTCCGTCGCAGAAGTGTCCCATGGCCATCTTCTCGCTGGTCGCCTCGCAATGGACGTCGACCAGGATCGCGTCGACCGCCCGCGCCAATGGGTGGGCGTTCAACACGGGCTCGATGGCAGAAAACGGGTCGTCATAGGGCCGCGACATGAAGACCTGTCCCAGCACCTGCGCAACCAGCAGTCGTTTGCCGCCAATGTCGTAGACGCGCCAGCCCCTTCCGGGCGCCTGCTTGGCAAAATTGAGCGGGCGCAGGATCCGAGGCTCCTGTTCGATCACTTGCATCATGTCCTTCTGATCGAAGGCATGATCGCCCAGCGTGATCACATCCGCGCCGGCTTCGAGGAGCGCCTTGGCGTGTGCCCCATTCAGCCCCCGCCCAGACGAGGCATTCTCGCCGTTCACCACCACGGCATCGAGCCGCCAATCTGCGCGCAGCCCAGGCAGACGCGCGGCCACCGCCGTCCGCCCGCTTCGTCCCATCACATCGCCAAGAAACAAGATCCGCATCGCCCGGAGTTAGGCCGCCGAGGCCTTCCACCGCAACGGCTGTCTTATCCCGGTGACCAATAGACCGCAGTTCCGGGGCTGGGCCGAAAACCGGACCTGCCCCAGAGCGGAGGTCTACCGGGCCACGCGCGCGCCGGACGGGCCCTATGCGGCACGGTGGTCTGGCAATGGGGTGGCGGCTTTGCTGTGATTGCAGTCCCGGGGTCGCGCTTGGGCCTCTGCTCCAGGTTCAATCAGACCAGGAAATCCCTGCGACCGGGCCCCAAGCCTCACGCCGTCCCCAGCCTGAACCGACGCTCGCTCCAATCTGGCCAGCCCAGCATCTGGCTTACCGTTACGAACCGGAACCCGCGCGCCACCAGCCCGTCCAATGCATAGGGCATCGCGCGGATTGTGCCGGGATGGATGTCATGGGCTAGTATGATCGCGCCCTTATGGGCATCCCTGACGATCCGATTCGCGACCACGTTGGCCCCGGGCCGACGCCAGTCCTGGGGGTCGACCGACCATAGGATCGCGGGTGTGTTCCGGTTCGCATTCACCATTGCACGTTGACGCGCGTGCATGGCGCCATAGGGCGGGCGCATGGTGACCGGGACCTTGCCCACGGCCTCGAAGATGGCAGCCGACGTCGAGTCCAATTCCCGGACGACGGCTTGATCGGATCGTTCGGTCAGGAAAGAATGGCTCCAGGTATGGTTTCCGATCTCGTGGCCCTCGGCCACGATCCGCTGCGCCAGTTGCGGATGCCGGGCCACGTTTCGGCCGATCACGTAGAACGTGGCCCGGATCCCGCGGGCCTTCAACGCATCCAGCAACGGTGGCGTCAGGCGTGGATGGGGGCCGTCATCGAAGGTCATGGCGACCACCGGCGATGGCGTGCGGATGGCGGTGATTGTCGCCCCGGGCGCCTGTTCCAAATCGCCGGGCAGCGCGATGCGCGGCGGCGTGTAGGCGCGCGCCGTTGCGGGCACTAGCAAAGAGGCGGCTGCACCGCCCAGCAGGGCGCGCCGCGGAATCAAAGATGACATGGCCCTCTCCGGGAACCGGCAGATGAACGAAAAGTCGACGCATGGACCGATTCGAGTCGAGTCGTCGTGCGTCCCGGCTGACCATTTTGTCGCCCGGACGCCACGGTTCTGTGCGTTCATGCAAAACGGGCGCCCAAATGAGCGCCCGCAGGTTCCCTAGGGGAAGATCATCAGTGCGCTCGGGCGCCCTCGCCGCTTTGAGATGCCTTTGCTGCCAGGGCCGCTGCCTCCTCGGCCGCCTCGTCCCATTCAATGGGTTCGGGTGTGCCAACCAGAGCGTGTTCCAGTACCTCGGAGACGTGCTTGACCGGGATGATTTCCAGCCCGTTCTTCACATTGTCGGGCAGCTCGGCCAGGTCTTTCTCGTTCTCTTCCGGGATCAGAACAGTGGTGATCCCACCCCGTAGAGCCGCCAGCAGCTTTTCCTTCAAGCCACCGATGGGCATGGCATTCCCGCGCAGCGAGACTTCGCCCGTCATGGCGATATCCTTGCGGACGGGGATTTGCGACAGGACCGAGACGATGGAGGTCACCATGGCTAACCCGGCGGAGGGCCCGTCCTTCGGTGTTGCCCCGTCCGGCACGTGGACGTGGATGTCCATGTTGTCGAATTTTGGCGGCTTCACCCCAATCTGCGGCGCGATGGACCGGACATAGCTGGAAGCGGCGTCGATGGATTCTTTCATGACGTCGCCCAGTTTGCCGGTGGTTTTCATCCGACCCTTTCCGGGCAGCTTCAACGCCTCGATATGCAGCAGATCGCCCCCCACCGACGTATAGGCTAGCCCCGTCACCACCCCGATTTGGTCTGCGTCCTCGGCCAGGCCGAAACGGAACTTCTTCACACCGAGAAAATCATCCAGATTGTCGCTCGCGACTCTCACCGCTTTCTCTCGCTTGCCGACGATCTTGGTCACGGCTTTGCGCGCAACCTTGGCGATCTCGCGCTCTAGGTTCCGCACGCCTGCCTCGCGGGTATAGACGCGGACCATCGCGGTCAGGGCATCGTCGGTCAGCTCGAACTCGCCCTTGCGCAGACCGTGGTTCTTGATCTGCTTGGGCAGCAGGTGCCGTTTGGCGATTTCGACCTTTTCTTCCTCGGTGTAGCCAGCCAGCGGGATGATCTCCATCCGGTCCAGCAGCGGGCTGGGCATGTTGTAGGAGTTCGACGTGGTCAGGAACATCACGTTCGACAGGTCGTATTCCACCTCAAGATAATGGTCCACGAAGGTCGAATTCTGTTCCGGATCCAGTACCTCCAGCATGGCGGAAGCCGGATCGCCCCGGAAATCCTGGCCCATTTTGTCGATCTCATCGAGCAGGATCAGCGGGTTGGTGGTCTTGGCTTTCTTCAAGGCTTGGATGATCTTGCCCGGCATCGAGCCGATATAGGTCCGCCGGTGGCCGCGGATCTCGGATTCGTCCCGGACGCCGCCCAGCGAGATGCGAATAAATTCGCGCCCCGTGGCCTTGGCGACTGACTTCCCGAGCGACGTCTTACCCACGCCCGGCGGGCCAACCAGGCACAGGATCGGACCCTTCAGCTTCGCCGACCGCGCCTGCACGGCAAGGTATTCGACGATCCGCTCCTTCACCTTCTCCAGACCATAATGGTCTTTATCCAGCACTTCCTGGGCTTTGTTGATGTCTTTCTTCACGCGGGATTTCGTGCCCCACGGGATCGACAGCATCCAATCCAGATAGTTGCTCACAACGGTCGCCTCGGCCGACATCGGGCTCATGTTGCGCAGCTTCTTCAGCTCGCCCTCGGCCTTCTCCAATGCCTCTTTCGACAGCTTGGTCTCGGCGATCCGGGCCTCAAGTTCGGCCACTT
>JBCDCW010000190.1:0-7206 GCA_039180995.1 Pseudomonadota bacterium | reverse complement strand
TGCAGATCTCGTCCACCGGCCGGGTCCGGAACGCCGCCCACACGACCGAGATCGGATCCGCCCGCCCCCGCTGATCGGCGGGGTCGATGTCCCAGGGTTCGGGCTCCCGCTCGGGGACGCGTTCGACCTGCGGCACGCCGCCGGGATAGCGCAGCACGACCGACCCCCGGTTGCGGCCCATATCGTCCCGCAGGCGGGCTTCAACCGGCGCGGGCTGGGAACCGCGCAGCCGGCCCCGCGCCTCGGCGGCGAAGGCGAAATCGTTGATCACCCGCACCAGCCCGGTCGAGGCCATCCGCGCCGATACGGCATAATCGGCCCCGGCCTGCCGCCCCGTCAGAACGATCTGCGCGGCCGTGAGCCCGCGCAAGCCCACGTCGAAGTGGATGGTTTCCTCCGCGGCGATCGGGGTGGCGGACAACAAGACGAGAAGGACGAGGCGCTGGAACATCGGAACACCGCACTTAGGATGATCGTCCGGGATGTAGCGCGCCCCGGGCGGCGGGTCACCCATTGCCGGGTCGCTGCCTGACGTTGAGCCGAGATCCCGGCGCACGCGATCCGAAAGCGGGTGCGGCACCAGGCCCCCGCGTTGACCCAAGACGCGGAGCGCGTCATGTCCCAATGCCATGGATCCGCTGCACGACCCCATCCTCGCCGGTGATCGGCGCGCGCTGGCCCGCGCGATCACGTTGGTCGAAAGCACCCGCCCCGACCATGTGGATCGCGCCGCCAGCCTGCTGGACGGCTTGCGCCAAGCGGATCGGCAGGCCATGCGCATCGGCCTGTCGGGCACGCCGGGCGTCGGGAAATCCACCTTCATCGAAGCCTTCGGCACGATGCTGACGGGGCAGGGCCGGCGCGTCGCCGTGTTGGCCGTCGATCCGTCCAGCGCGCGCACGGGCGGCTCGATCCTGGGTGACAAGACTCGCATGGACCGCCTGGCCCGCGACCGCAACGCCTATATTCGGCCGTCCCCCTCGGCTTCCCATCTGGGCGGCGTCGCCCGCCGCTCGCGCGAGGCGGTCAGCCTCTGCGAAGCCGCCGGCTACGACGTCGTGCTGATCGAAACCGTCGGTGTCGGCCAGTCCGAGACCATGGTCGCCCGCATGTGCGACCTGTTCGTGCTGCTGCTGGCACCGGCCGGCGGCGACGAACTCCAAGGTGTGAAGCGCGGGATCATGGAAATCGCCGACCTGATCTTGGTCAACAAGGCCGATGGGGACCTCAGATCGACCGCCACTCGCACCGTGTCGGACTATGCCGCCGCCCTGCGCCTGCTGCGCAAGCGTCCCGCCGACCCGACGGGCTTCCCCAAGGCGCTGCCCGTCTCGGCCGTCGAAGAGACCGGGCTGGATACCGCGTGGTCCGAGATGCGGGCCCTCGCCGATTGGCGCCAGGCCGAGGGGCATTGGGCCGCCACCCGGGCCGCCCAGGCCGCCTATTGGTTCGAGGACGAGGTGCGCGCCGGCCTCTTGGCCCGGCTGGCCGATCCCCGGATCCGCGCGCAGATGGCCGACCTGTCAGCCGACGTCGCCCGGGGCGATCGCGCCGTCCGCGCGGCGGCCGCCGAGATGCTGGGCATGTTGCAGGGCTGACATTTTGTCGCGGCTTTCTCGGATCAAACCTCAGGAACGTGATATCCATACCCGACAGGCGGACCATCTTCCCCGTGTCTGGGAGGGGGATTGAAATGGCGTCAAGGGAACGGACCCGCGGTTCGCCCGCCGTCGACGGCGACGTGACCGACCGCGTGCCGAAGGTCACCGGCAGCAGCGTGAAGGCCGTGGTGGACCGCGCCGGCGAACTCGGTCTGTTTGAAATCGACCATGCCAGCTCCGGCCCGAATATGGCGCTGGACCATGCCCGTTTCACCGTCGAAACCCACCAGGCCGTGATCGAGCGGAGCGATCTGGCCGCCCTGGTTCTGACCATGGAGGGCAAGGGCACCCTGCGCGCCGAATATGACGGCCAGGCCTTTGACAGCGACGTGCGGCCCGGCATCTTCACCTGGGCGCCCTGTGGCGTGGACCAGCTTTACGATTTCGAGGGGCGCACCACCAACGTCATCACCACGTTTTCCGACGCCCTGCTCGACCAGATCCGCGACCAGAACCCCGAATTGCAGGATGTCCGCCTGGACGAGCCCTGGGCGCCCTTCGTCCAATCCCGCCTCTCGCGCCTGATCGCCGAGCAGGACCGCCTGATCCGCACCGGCCAGATGGGATGGCGGTCGCTGGCCGACGCGCATATGGTGCAACTGGCCGTCGAATTGATGTGCGTCGCCGCCAATCGCACCACGAAGGCGCCCCGGCCCCTGTCGCCGCAGGAACTCCGCGCCGTCGAAGACCATGTGCGGGCGCATCTGGACACCAATATCTCGCTGGCCGAGGTCGCCGCCCTATCGAACCGTCCCGTCCACGGCTTCTGCCGGGCCTTCAAGGCTGCCTCCGGCGAAAGCTTCCACCGGTTCGCCCTGAACCTGCGCCTACAAGAAGCGCAACGCCTCTTGATCCGGACGGAAATGCCCCTGGCCGAGATCGCGTTTGCCACCGGGTTCTCGTCGCAATCCCACATGACCAGTACCATGAAGCGCAGCTGGGGCGTGACGCCGGGCCGTCTGCGCGCCGAGGCCTGGCGGACCGCCTGATCGGCGCACGTAGTGTTGACGCCGCCCCGCCGCTCCCCTAAGACGCGCCGACCGCGGGGCCGTTTTCGGCCCTGCCTTCGTTTTTTCAACGCTTAACCTCGGAGTGGTCCCCATGTCGCGCGTCTGCGAACTCACCGGCAAAGGCCCCATGGTCGGCAACAATGTCAGCCACGCCAACAACAAG
The DNA here is from genome assembly GCA_039180995.1 of Pseudomonadota bacterium. GTDB lineage: Bacteria > Pseudomonadota > Alphaproteobacteria > Rhodobacterales > Rhodobacteraceae > Jannaschia. The sequence goes on along the minus strand of JBCDCW010000190.1, from coordinate 4,372 downwards.
ACCAAGCGTCGGTTTCTGCCGAACCTGAACGACGTCACCTTGCAATCCGAAACGCTGGGCCGACCCTTCAAGCTGCGCATCTCGGCCGCGGCCCTGCGCACCGTCGATCACCGCGGCGGGTTGGATGCGTTTTTGGCCAAGGCCAAAGACGCGGACCTGTCGGCCAAGGCCCTGAAGATCAAGCGCGACATCGCCAAGTCGTCCGACACGGCCGCCGCGCTGGAAGCCTGAACCTTTCCACATCTAGCAAGACTGGGGCCTTCGGGGCCCCTTTTTGTTGTAGGTTTGGATGTGTCTGCTTTCAGGGACCAAGCCGACCTTCGCCGGCGCAACACGAAGGTGTTCAATCGAATCTGCATGGTTTTCTGACCTACAGGTAAGGTTCAGAAATTTAGCTAGGCCGGTTTACCGATTGCAGTCGCAAAGACCTGATATCCATATAGCGTTCCGGCAGTTGCTCGACGCCTGTACTCCGACACGAGACCGTCAAATAGTTCCTGCCCGATGGCTCTCCGCGCAAGCATTCTCTTTGCGGTTTCTTCCACCCATGGCAGCATTTGATCATTGTCGGCAATTATCCGGCTCTGAACGTCAAAATCGGCCACAACAAATCCAGCCTCTGTCATTAGAGGCCGCAGTTTGGCAACGATATATGGATCAGTAACAAACTCATTGACGAATGCTCTTGCACAAACGTCGAGCGGATCACTGGCGCCGCTGCCGAGGCTGGCTTTGGAAAAGTCCGCGTCGCAAACGACAAGACAACCGTCTGATCTCAGAACGCGCCGCGCTTCTTTAAGAAGAAGAGCGGGCTTTTCTACATGAGTCAGCACCGTATGAAGTACTATGTTTTGAACCGAGTTCTCTTTGAGTGGCAACGTCGTCCCATCCGCGACTTCGAAGGAAACGTTTTTGTGCAGAAGCGCCCGTTCTTTGGCCTCTTTAACAAAGCCTGAGGACGGTTCAAAACCAACTACGCGTTCCGGTTTGGCTCTGTCCGCAATCCGCCGCGTCACCGCACCCGCACCCGCCCCGACTTCAACTGTCAGACTGCCCTGCGGGAACTGTAGTTTGGAGAGATAGTCTGAAACAATCTTCTCCATTTTTGGATCTGATTGTCGAGCGTCCATCGAGTCGGCAAACGCCGCTATAAATTCGTCTCCAGCGGCATCTACGTCCTGGAATGGGTCGGCCATTGCAAATTTCTCTCATCAATTCATCAGCAGACTGATAACAGACTATCGCGCTTTGTGCAGCATCAGTCACTTTGGGCTCATTGCGACCCCCCGATGTCGAGCATCAGCGCCCCCAGACCCAGATCGGCCCACCGCTGACCACAGACCGACGTCGCTCCGCTCCCGGACACGACACCTTCCATCACCCCTCCACGAGCCGCGCGCCCGGCCCGTCCGCCCCTTTCTCATCCTCCGGGTTGTAAAGCGGGCAGGCCGCCATGCTCAGGCAGCCGCAGCCGATGCAACTCGACAGCCGGTCGCGCAGGCGGGTCATGGTCTCGATCCGCTCGGTCAGCTCCGTATGCAGCCCGTCGGCGATCCCTTCCCACTCGGCCGGCGTCGGCGCCCTCCCGTCGGGCACCTCGGCCAAGGCGTCCCGGATCCGGGCCAGGCTCAGCCCCAGCCGCTGCGCGACGCGAATGAAGGCCAGTCGCCGCAACTCCGCCCTTGGATAGCGCCGCTGGCCGCCCCGGTTGCGGGGCGGCGTGATCAACCCCTTGCCCTCATAGAAGCGCAACTGGCTGATCGTCAGCCCGGTCCGCGCCGCGACCTCGCCGATGGATAATTCCCGTTTCATGGCTGTCCCCCCCCTTGACCTCGATCATAGTCGAGGTTCCATCCATCGAGGGTCAACAGGAATCGGAGACCCCCATGGCCCATCTCGAACACGTCAACTTCACCGTCCGCGACCCCGACGCCTTCGCCGCCACCCTCGTCGATCTCTTCGACTGGCACATCCGCTGGACCGGCGCGTCCCTGGTCACCGGCTACAGCGTCCATGTGGGCACAGAGACCGATTATATCGCGCTCTATTCCCCCCGGGACACGCTTGCTGAGGGTCCATCCAGCTACACGACGCCCGGCGGGCTCAACCATATCGGCGTTGTCGTCGACGACCTCTCCGCGATGGAGGCCCGTGTGAAGTCGGCCGGTTTCACCCCCCGCTCGCACCAGGATTACGAACCGGGCCACCGTTTCTACTTCGACGGGCCCGACGGGGTCGAAATAGAAGTGGTCAGCTACGGCTGATCCCGCTCAGCTTCGGCTGGGATAAGGTCCGACGAAATCACCTCCAAAGCGTTTGTGACATCGGAGGGCGCTCGTATGACCGGTCCATCCGGATAGTAACGTCCAACCTCGAAGTTAAGCCCGATCCCGCGCACGCGAACGTCCGGTTGTCGGGCCATCCAGTCGATGACCCATCGCAGATGTCGATCCAGGAAATCCGGTGTATTGGCAGATAAGGTGGCATCGTCGACGGGTGCGCCGTCTGACGCAACCAGGATCAAAGTGTTCTCGGCCTTGCGTGTCCGAGCCCGCCGCACGGCCCAAAGAAGCGCTTCACCATCGACGTTCTCACGCATGAGATGGCGCGCAAAGAGCGTGTCTAGCGTTGCGCCTGGTGCTGTCTGCTTGATGTCACGAAGCACGATATGGCGGACCGCGCACAGCCGGCCTGGCCGCGCCGGTGCGCCGCGCCTAAGCCAGCTGCCCCGAGCTGGCCAACCTCGCCAAGCGACCGTGGTAAACCCCAGAACCTCGTAGCGCAGGCCGAGATGTTCGCAGAGCGTCATGCAGCCCTGCGCGAGTAGCCAAGCCAGAAGATGGTTGCCGTGCCGCATCGAACCGGACAGGTCGATCAGCAGGATCACATCACCTGTCGCCCTGTCTCGAACCGTTTCAGCCAAAGACAACGCATTGGATTGTATCTGCGCAATCGCCGCAGCCGCGTCTTGTTCGAAGGCGTTTCGGGCGGTCCGCGCCGCGTCGTTGGACGCCGTGCGGCGCAACAGGCTAACCTCGCTGACCACTTCATCATGGGCCCGTGTCCAGATGCGATAGCCGCCAGGGTAGTCTTCTGGAACAATGGGGCGGAGAAACTGAACCAGTTGTCTAATCACGCCATCACCTCCGCCACCCAAGCCGGCACAACCTCCGTCGCCGGGCCCTGCCGCACCTCGTCGAAGCGCCCGCCCGAGGCTTCCAGGTTCAACTCCAGCGTTCGCGCCCCGGCCGCCCGCGCCAATTCCACGAAGCCCGCTGCCGGATAGACCTCTCCGCTGGTCCCGATGCTCACGAACAGGTCGCAGGCCGCCAGGGCCGCCTCGATCTCGTCCATCCGGTAAGGCATCTCGCCGAACCAGACCACATCTGGCCGGGTGGCCGCCGCGCCGCAGGCCGGGCAGGGCGCGTCCCACGCCATCTCGTCCAGCGCGTCCCAGCGATGGCCGCAGGCCGCACAAAGCGCCCGGCGCAGCTCGCCATGCATATGGATCACGTCCCGGGCCCCCGCGCGCGTCAGCAGGTCGTCGATGTTCTGCGTCACCAGCGTGACGCCCGCGCGCCGCGATAGCCGCGCCAGCGCCCCATGGGCCGCATTGGGCGCCGCCGCCAGCAGGTTGGCCCGCCGCGCATTGTAGAACCCGTGCACCAGGGCCGGATCGCGGGCGAAACCCTCGGGCGTGGCCACGTCGGCCAAGTCGTATTCCGACCACAGCCCCCCACGTCGCGGAATGTCCCCAATCCCGATTCCGCGCTCAGTCCCGCGCCGGACAACACCACGATCCGATCCATCGGCCACACACTCCTTCCAATCTGGGCCATCTGCCAAATCGGCGCCTCGCTTCCGCCCCGTTCCGCACGATAGATGCCCCACAAGATTTATCAGGACGAGTGCCATGATGCGCGACGAAACCCCACTGTTTACCTTTCGGGGCCCCTGGGGCGTTCCCGTCGAGATCGCGCCCAGCTTCCTGTTCCTGGGTCTGCTCTTCGTCGGCCTGTCGCCCAGCCTGAACGGGTTGATCTTCTTCGGTCTCGTCGTCCTGGCGATCTTCCTGCACGAATTCGGCCATGCCTGGGGATGCCTGGTGCAGAACCAACCGGTGCGCCGCGTCGTGCTGTGGGGCGGGGGCGGTTTCTGCCAACAGCAGCGCACCGCCACCGCCCGCGAGACCGAGTTGATCGTCGCCATGGGGCCGCTGGTGAACTTGGCGCTGTGGGCGATCGCGTCGCTTGCGGTGCGGATTATGGAGTGGGCCTGGACGCCCGGCTTGCCCGATCTGTGGTGGGAGGTCGCGCATTGGCTGGCCGTCTTCGCCCAGATCAATATCGTCCTGTTCGCGTTGAACCTGGTG
>JBCDCW010000189.1:0-7277 GCA_039180995.1 Pseudomonadota bacterium | reverse complement strand
CCTTTGTGACACCCGATTACCCGCTGCCCGAGGATGGGCTGAACATCCGCCTGAACGATCATTGGATCCCACAGGAGGAGCGCCTGCTGGGCCACAAACGCTGGGCCGCTGAAGCCTTCAGCCACGCCAACCGCATGGACAAGCGGATGCACGGCAAGGCCGGCGCCAAGATCGGTCTGGTCAGCCACGGCAAGAACTGGCTGGATCTGGTCCATGCCATGAACCTGCTCGGCTTGGACGGGGCCGAATGCGAGCGGCTGGGGATCACCACCTACAAGGTCGGCCAGACTTGGCCCATGGACATGAAGGGCCTGCACGATTGGGCCGAAGGGCTAGATCTGATCATTTGCGTTGAAGAGAAGCGCAAGCTGATCGAAGTGCAGGTCAAAGAGGCGATCTTCGACGACCGCCGCGGCCGTCGCGTCTACGGCTACGAGGACGGGCAGGGCAACCGCCTCTTCAAGCAGGCCTACGCGTTGGAGCCCGCGGACATCGCCGCCAAGCTGGGCCGCGAGGTGGAGGAGGAGGGCCGCTGCACCGACCGGATGCGCGCGGGGATGGAGCGGGTGGCGGAAGCCCGTCGCGCCGACAACGCCCCCGACATCGCCAAGCGCACACCTTGGTTCTGCTCGGGCTGTCCGCACAACACCTCGACCAAGGTGCCCGACGGCTCGCGCGCAGGCGCGGGGATCGGCTGCCACGTCATGGCGCTCTGGATGGACCGGTCGACCGAGGGCTATACCCATATGGGCGCCGAAGGCGTGAACTGGGTGGGCGAAAGCCAGTTTTCGACCCGGAAACATGTATTCCAGAACCTGGGCGAGGGGACCTACAACCATTCCGGCATCCTCGCCATCCGCGCCGCTTTGGCGGCCGGGACGAACATTACCTACAAAATTCTCTACAACGACGCCGTGGCCATGACCGGCGGTCAGCACAACGAAGGCGACCTGGCACCCGAGCAGATCGCGCGCGAATTGCAGGCCATGGGCGTGAAGGAGATCGCGCTGGTCTATGACGAGAAGGAAGACGTCCAGAAGTCCAAGTTCCCGTCGGGCCTGACCTGGCACGAACGCGACGAGATGATGCAGGTGCAAGAGCGCATGAAAGAGGTCGAGGGTGTCTCGGCCATCATCTACATCCAGACCTGCGCCGCCGAGAAACGCCGCCGTCGCAAGCGCGGTCAGTTCCCGGACCCGGACCGGCGCATCTTCATCAACACCGATGTCTGCGAAGGCTGCGGTGATTGCGGCGTGCAATCCAACTGCGTCTCGATCACCCCGGTCGAAACCGCATTCGGCACCAAACGGGCCATCGACCAATCCACCTGCAACAAGGATTTCAGCTGCGTCAAAGGCTTCTGCCCGTCCTTCGTGTCGGTGGAGGGCGCGCAGTTGAAGAAGAAGGCGACCGCCTCGGTAGAAATCGGCGACCTGCCCGAGCCCGCGCTGCCCCAGATCGACACGACCTGGAACACCGTCATCACCGGCGTCGGCGGCACCGGCGTGGTGACCATCGGCGCGGTCATGGCCATGGCCGCCCACCTGGACGGCAAGGGCGCGGGCGTCATGGAGATGGCGGGGCTGGCCCAGAAGGGCGGCGCCGTGGCGATCCATTGCCGCTTGGCGAACCGGCCCGAAGATATCTCGGCCATCCGGGTCGCCTTGGGTGAGGCTGACGCGCTGATCGGCGGCGATTTGGTCGTGTCCGCCGATGTCCGCACTCTGTCGCTGACTACTACGGACCGCACCGGCGCCGTGGTCAACAGCCATCAGATCGTCACCGGCGACTTCGCCTTGAACGCCGACTTTAAGCTGCCCGCCGACCGGCTTTCGCTGTCGCTCGAAGCCCGGCTGCGCGACCGTCTGACCCAATTCGACGCCAGCGCGCTGGCCGAGAAGCTGTTGGGCGACACGATCTTTTCCAACATGATGATGCTTGGGGCGGCTTGGCAAAAAGGTCTTGTCCCGCTTAGTCGCGAAGCGGTTTTGCGGGCCGTGGAGTTGAACGGGGCCGCGGTCGAGAAAAACCAACAAGCTTTCGAGTATGGTCGCTGGGCGATGGAGCAACCGGAGGCCGTGGCCGGCCTTTTGTCCGATACCATCGTGAAGCTGCCCGAGACGTTGGAGCAGAAGATCGCGACCCGTGTCGACCACCTGACGGCCTATCAATCGAAGCGCTATGCCAAGCGTTATCTGAGGATGTTGGACGGGGTGACCGACCCCGTCGTGAAAGAGGCGGTCGCCAAGGGGTATCACAAAGTCCTGGCTTATAAGGACGAATATGAAGTTGCCCGGCTTCTGAAGACGTCGCGGGACAAAGCGCGCGAGGCCTTCGATGGCGACCTGAAGCTTACCTATCATCTAGCGCCACCGATGTTGTCCAAAACGGGGCCCGACGGGCGGCCCACCAAGCGGGCTTTCGGTCAGTGGATCGAGCGGGCCTATCCTATACTGGGAGCGGGCAAGGCCGTTCGGGGGACGCCGTTCGATCCATTCGGATACACGGCGGAGCGAAAGATGGAGCGGTCGCTGATCCGACAATATGAGGCGGACATGAAGGATGTCTTGCTGCAGGTAACCGATACGACCCGGGCGGCGGTGGTCGCGCTGGCGGAGCTGCCGCTGACCATTCGTGGCTTCGGGCCCGTCAAGGAGGCCAACGAGCGGCAGGCGGCCAAGCGGCGCGAGGAGCTTTTGGCCAGTATTCGAGCGGGACCGCAGCCGACAGCCCAAGCGGCAGAGTGAGGGAGCGAGGGGCCAACCCCTCGCGCTCCCCGAGGTATTTCTGGCCAGAGGAAGGGGGGCGTTAACCTTTACGAATGGTAAATGTGGTGCCGTCGACGCCTAAGAAATCGTGCCCGGCTTCGGCGCAGAAATGCGGCACGTCCACATGGGCAGCCGGGTCGTCGGCCAGCAGAAGGATGGTGGCGCCGGACGGCAGCGGGATCATGCGCTTCTTGAGGCGCAGCACCGGCAGGGGACAGAGCAGGCCCAGGGCGTCGACTTCCAAGTCAGGCATCCGATCCTCCTTATTTTCGCCGCGAGCATCTGTCATGCTACCCAGGTTTGACGCAAGTCCGAGGCCCCGGCCATGACCCAGACCGTTCGCCGCCGTCGCGTGCTGTATATCCCCGGCTACGACCCGTTCCATCCGCGCCGCTATCGTGAACTGTATCGCAAGGAGGGGGCGGAGCAGGCGCGATTGTCGGGCTATTCGTTGACGCAGACCAAGGGCGATGGGCCCTATTCCTGGCGTATCGCATCCGAAATGGAGGGCGCCCGTGTCGAGACCGAGATGGAGGTGCTGGTTTGGTCCGACATCGTATCGGGCAGCATGGAAGCGTCGATCCCGGCGACCTACGGGCAGTTGGTGCGCACGGCCTGGGCCTATATCGGATCGGGTGCGATCTTCCGGCTGGCGAAGTTGCGCAAGGGGCCGGTGGTGGCGGCGCTGTATCCGATTGGGTTTCTGTTGGCGCAGGCGGTATTGGGCGTTTTGGTCGGTTTGGCGTTGGCGTTCATCCTCCAGTTTGTCCTGAGCTTTGCGCCGATTGATCTTACGGTGACGTCTTTCTTCGCATCGATCGTGGTAGCAGTCTTCGCCTTCATCAAGGTTTTGCAGTGGTTTAAGGCCAAGGATGGAAAGTTCTTGGCCTATTATCTGATGCACGACTACGCTTTTTCAGCCCGTTGGGGCGGGGCGAACCCGCCGGAGTTAGAGGCACGCATGGCGGCCTTTGGCGATCGGATTGCGGAGGCTGCGTCTTCCGATGTGGATGAGGTGTTGGTGATCGGCCATTCCTCAGGCGCACATCTGGGCGTTTCGATCTTGGCGGACTTGATCCGCGCAGAGCGGCTGTCGGCGGGACGAGTGTCGTTTCTGAGCTTGGGGCACGTCGTTCCGATGGTCAGTTTCTTACCGAAAGCCAATAGGTTGCGAGCCGACCTTCATGTCATGGGTGCGCAAGATGCGATCGCCTGGATCGACGTTACGGCCCCTGGGGATGGCTGTGCGTTTGCGCTGTGCGATCCGGTGGCGGTGACGGGTGTGGCGCCCGAGGATCAGAAATGGCCGCTGGTGATCTCGGCGGCGTTCAGTCAGACACTATCGCCCCGGCGATGGGAGGAGTTGAAGCGGCAATATTTTCGGCTGCATTTTCAGTATCTGTGTGCATTCGATAATCTGCCCGATAAGACGGATGCCTATGACTATTTTCGGATCACCGCCGGGCCGATGACCATGGGGCAGCGGTTCTCGGGCCGCACGCCCAGTCCGTCGCGCCTTACGGCGCCGTTGAACCCGTTTACCGAGATGGCGGCTTGACGAGGACTCTGCCGCCGAAGCCTGCGCCGCGCCCAGATCGGGTGAGTTTGTTGGATTATGGGCGGCGGTTTCGGCGGGACATTTTGAGCGCCCAGCCGGCGCGGCTCTATCGCGCCTGGATGGCCGAGCTTCGGACGCCTTTCTTCCGAAGTTACATGATGAATGACCCGCAACTTCTTGATTTGGTGTTGAAGAAGCGGCCGGATGACTTCCCGAAATCCGACCGGGTGCGGGAAGGGCTGGCACCGCTTTTAGGGCGGTCCGTGTTCGTGACCAATGGGGAAGAATGGAAGCGGCAGCGGCGGATTATCGACCCCGCCTTCGGCAAGGGACGGTTGCGGGATACGTTTCCGGCGATGCTGGACGCGGCCGCCGGTGCGGTGGCGCGGTTGGACGAGGGGGCCCATGAGATCGAGGCGATCTGCTCGCACGCGGCAGCGGACGTGATCTTTCGGACGCTCTTCTCGGTGCCGATCGAGGATGCCTTGGCAGCCCGTGTTTTCAATGAGTTCCGAGCGTATCAGCGGACCCAGCCCCTGATGAATCCAGCGGCGTTCGTGCCGCTGCCGCGATGGGTGCCACGGATGCATCGCCGCAAGACAATGCGGGCGGCAGGGGTCATTCGGGCGGCGATCGCGGCCTTGGTGGATCGGCGGGCGGCGGAGATTGAGGCGGGGGCGGCGCCGGATGATTTGGCCACGAAAATAATGACTTATGCAGATCCAGAAACGGGGCATCTGTTTTCGCCCCAGGAGATGGTTGATCAGGTCGCGATCTTCTTTTTGGCAGGGCATGAGACATCGGCCTCGGCTTTGGCTTGGGCCCTGTATCTGCTGGCGACACATCCGGAGGCGCAGGAGCGGGTGGCTGCGGAAGCGAAGAGAGATTGGGAAAAGTTCGATTTTTCAGACCTTTCAAAGCTGGCCTTCACGCGGGATGTGTTCCGAGAGACGCTGCGACTTTATCCGCCGGTGCCGATGATGGTGCGTGAGACCACGCGAGCGGAGACGTTTCGAGAGCGCCAGGCCCCCGTCGGGGCGCAATGCGTGTTGTCGCCGTGGCATTTGCACCGGCACGAGCGGATGTGGGACGATCCCGATGCGTTCCTGCCGGCGCGTTGGAACACAACATCAGGGGCTGAGAGCGCGCGGAAAGCCTATATGCCGTTCAGTGCGGGGCCTCGGGTCTGCACGGGCGCCGGGTTTGCCATGGCCGAAGGGGTGCTGTTATTGGCCCGGATCGTGGGGGCGTTCGAGGTCGTTGCGGTGGGGGCGCCGCCGGTTCCAGTGGCGCATTTGACGGTGCGGTCCCGGGACGGGATCTGGCTGCGGTTTCGGCGGCGGTCAGGGTCGGGCTGAAAGGGGCACCCCCCGTACACCGGCCGTACACCCCCCGTACAGACGCGCGTCTGTACGGTTTTGGTGACGAAGTCTTAAAGGTTCGATGTCTATGTCCGAAGGAATGGACAGAATCGAGACAGAGCGACGGGCGGGCAGGCCCGCCATCGACCCGATGCCTTGGGTGACGGGGCGCGACCCGTCAATCGGTGCCGCGATAGGGCTGGACATATTGCAGGGCCATGTCCCAGGGGAAGAAGATCCAGGTGTCCTGGCTGACGCCGGTGATGAAGGTGTCGACCATGGGTTCGCCCTTGGGCTTGGCATAGACGGTGGCGAAATGGGCCTGGGGATAGAGGCGGCGCACGACTTCCAGGGTCTTGCCGCTGTCGACCAGGTCGTCGAGGACCAGGACACCGGTGCCGTCGCCGACCATGTCGGGGTCGGGTTTGGAAAGGACTTGGGCCTCTCCTTGCGTCTGGTGGTCGTAGGATTTGACAGAGATCGTGTCGACCAGGCGGATGTCGAGTTCGCGCGCGACGATCATGGCTGGGGCCATGCCGCCGCGGGTGATGGCGACGATGGCTTTCCAGGCGCCGTTATGGGGGCCGCGGCCATCCAAGCGCCAGGCAAGCGCGCGGCTGTCGCGGTGGATTTGGTCCCAAGAGATGTGGAAGCCTTTTTCGTGGGGCAGGGTGTCGGCCATGGAACCTCCTTAGGGAAGGGCGAGACGGATGCCGAGGGCGCCGAGCGCGACGCCCAAGGAGCGGTCGAGAATGGTTTTGAAGCGAGCATAGGCGGCGCGGGGGCGCGGCAGCGAGAAGAGGCGGGCGACCAGGGTGTACCAGGCGGCCTCGACCCAGAAGATGTTGAAGACGATGATGGCTTTAGCCGCCCAAGAGGTGTCGGCTGGGACGAAACCCAGGAAGACGGCGCCGAAGAAGATCGCCGGCTTGGGGTTGGCGAACATGGTGAGCAGGCCCAGGCGGATGGCGTTGGCCAGGCCGCGCGGGGCTTCTTCGTCGATTTGGGGCATGGGATCGGGGGCGTGGCGCCACATCATGATTGCGATCCAGAGCAGGAACAGCGCGCCGCCGATCTTGAGGGCGGTGAAGAGGAGCGGGACAATTTCGAAGAGAACGGACAGGCCGACCAGGGCCATGAGCGCCCAGATGGCGGCGCCCAGGCCGAAACCGATGGCCAGGCCCAGGGCAGGGCCGAAGCCTTCGGCGGCGGCGGTCTTGATGGAGAGGACGAAAGAGGGGCCGGGCGAGATGGCGGCCAGCAAATGGACGAAGGCCACGGTGGCGAAGGCCAGGAGGGTCATGCGCTGCTGACCAGAAGGTTGAGGCCGAGGCCGCCCAGGACCAGCGCCATGGCGCGGCTGATGGTCGGTTTGGCGGCCAGGTAGCGGGCGCGGACGGCGTCGCGGGACATGAGGTAGGCGAGGGTCGAATAGACGGCGATTTCCAGGGCGACGTGGTTCATCGTGATGAGGGCCATTTCCGCCGTGGACAGGCCCGGCGGGAAGATGACCAGCAGGACGCCGGCGGCGAAGAGGATGCTTTTGGGGTTGCCCAGGTTCAGGAAGACCCCGCGCAGGAAGGCACGGTG
>JBCDCW010000188.1:0-7294 GCA_039180995.1 Pseudomonadota bacterium | reverse complement strand
CCCCCCCCCCCCCGCGCGCCGCCCCCGCCGCGGGGCGGCCCCCCCCCCCCCCCATCCTTGGCGGGGGGGCCCCCCCCCCCCCGGGGGCCGGGGGGGGGGGCCCCCCCCCCCGCCCCCGCCTCGGCCAACGGAGCGGCCTTCCCCCGCGATCGGTTCCACACCGTCAGATCATGTCCCGCCGCAAAGAGGTTCCGCGCCATGGGCGCCCCCATCAGACCGGTGCCAAGCAGCGTCAGTTTCATCCCCGGGCCCTCCTCGATTGCGCGCCCCTTATGAACCCGCTAGCCGCAGACACAACGGGAGGACATTGATGACGGATCGCCTGAAAGGCAAACGCGCCCTGATAACCGCCGCTGGCCAGGGCATCGGTCGCGCGACCGCCGAGGCGTTCATCGCCGAAGGCGCCGAGGTCTTCGCCAGCGACGTCGACACCGGCCTTCTGGACGGGCTCGACTGCGAGACGCTCATGATCGACGCGCGCAATGACGCGAGCGTCCAGGCTGGCGTCGCCCGCGCCCAGCCCAACGTCCTTTTCAACTGCGCAGGCTTCGTCCACCACGGCACCGTCCAAGACGCGACCGATGCCGATTGGGAATTCGGCTTCGACCTCAACGTCAAATCCATGTTCCGCACGATCCGCGCGACGCTCCCGATCATGCTCGACCACGGCGGCGGTTCGATCATCAACATGTCCTCGGCCTGCTCCTCGGTGATCGGCGCGCCCAACCGGTTCATCTACGGCACCACCAAAGCCGCCGTGATCGGCCTGACCAAATCCATCGCCGTCGACTACATCAAGCAAGGCATCCGCTGTAACGCCATTTGCCCCGGCACCGTCGAAAGCCCGTCCTGGCACGACCGCGTGAAGGCGCTGGGCGAAGAGATGGGCAGCTACGACCAAGCCATGGAAGCCTTCGTCGCCCGCCAACCCATGGGCCGCGTCGCGACCGCCGCCGAGATCGCTTCTCTGGTCGTCTACCTCGCCTCTGACGAGAGCGCATTCACCACCGGCCATCCTCACATCATCGACGGCGGATGGTCGGGGCAATGAGCCGTTCAGCGATTTCTGAAATCATGTACCAATTGGGGATCGGGTCCCCACAGATGACCCCAACGTGTGAATAATTCCATGCCCAAGCTCCGCTCCCGCCTCTGGTTCGACAATCCCGACAACCGCGAGATGACCGCCCTCTACCTGGAGCGATACCTGAATTACGGCCTCACCCGCGAGGAACTTCAGGGCAACAAACCCATCATCGCCATTGCCCAGACAGGCAGTGATTTGAGCCCTTGTAATCGACACCACCTTGAGCTCGCGAAACGCGTCCGCGACGGTGTCATCGCTGCTGGCGGCGTCCCCCTGGAGGTGCCCGTCCACCCGATCCAAGAGACGGGAAAACGCCCCACCGCGTCGCTCGACCGCAACCTCGCCTACCTGTCCCTGTCCGAGACTCTCAACGGCTACCCCCTTGATGGCGTTGTTTTAATGATCGGCTGCGACAAGACCACACCCGCCCTTTTGATGGCTGCCGCGACGGTCAACATCCCCGCCATCGCCCTCTCGGTCGGGCCGATGCTGAATGGCTGGTTCAAAGGCGAACGCACGGGCTCCGGCACCATCGTTTGGAAAGCACGTGAGATGCATGCGGCGGGTGAAATCGACGATGCCGGGTTCATGGAAATCGTCGCAAGTTCAACGCCTTCCGTGGGCTATTGCAACACCATGGGCACAGCCACGACGATGAATTCCCTGGCCGAGGCGCTGGGCATGCAACTGCCGGGAAGTGCCGCGATCCCAGCACCGTACCGCCAACGTGGCCATATCAGCTTTGAGACCGGAAAGCGCATTGTCGACATGGTACATGAAGACCTGAAACCATCCGACATCATGACCCGTCAAGCCTTTGAAAACGCAATCGTCGTCAACTCCGCCATCGGTGGCAGCACAAACGCCCCCATCCATCTCAACGCCATCGCCCGCCACCTGGGCGTGCCGCTCGACAACGACGATTGGCAGCGGCTCGGCCACCACGTCCCGCTCCTCGTAAATCTCCAGCCTGCCGGGGAATTTCTGGGCGAAGACTATTTTCATGCCGGTGGCGTTCCGGCCGTCATCGGCCAGTTGATCGCTGCCGACCTTCTGCCCAACCCCGACGCGGTCACCGCCAACGGCAAGACCATTGGCGGCAATTGTGGCGGCCACTCTTCCGTCCTGCCGGACGTCATCGTCCCCGTGGACGCGCCCATGAAAGTGGCGGCAGGCTTCTTGAATCTAAAGGGAAACCTGTTCGACTCGGCGATCATGAAGACCTCCGTCATTTCCCAAGACTTCCGGGCGCGATACCTGTCGAACCCGGATGATCCCGACGCGTTCGAGGGCCGCGCCGTGGTCTTCGACGGTCCCGAGGATTTCCATTCGCGCATCGACGACCCAACCGAAGCCATCGACGAAACTTGCATCCTAATCATGCGCGGCGCCGGGCCCATCGGGTATCCCGGCGCAGCCGAAGTCGTGAATATGAGGCCGCCTAATTATCTGATAAAGAAAGATATTCATGCCCTTCCTTGCATCGGTGACGGTCGGCAATCCGGCACGTCCGGCAGCCCGTCGATCCTGAACGCCTCGCCCGAAGCGGCCGCGGGCGGCGGCTTGGCCTTAGTGAAAACGGGGGACCGGCTGCGGATCGACCTTGGGAAGGGCACGGCCGATATGCTGGTCTCCGAGGCCGACTTGGCCGCGCGTCGCACGGCCCTACCGGATCGCCCGTTCACGCCCGATAGCGAAACGCCCTGGCAGGAAATCTTCCGTGATCGGGTTGGGCCGCTGTCCGACGGCATGACGCTGCGGGGCGCCGACGCTTATCGCGGAACCGCCCAAAGGGGCGTGCCGCGGGACAACCATTGAGACATTTCGAGGAGGATTGAAATGAAACTCTGCCGTTTCGGCGAACCGGGGGCCGAGAAGCCCGGCCTGATCGACCATAACGGGGATCTACGCGATCTGAGTGACGAGGTCGCCGATATCGCGCGAGAGACATTGTCGGACAAGTCGCTGGATATCCTGCGCGACCTCGATCCCATGGCCCTGCCGATGGTGGAACGCCCCGTCCGCTTCGGCCCCTGCGTCAGCGGCATCGGGAAATTCCTGTGCATCGGGCTGAACTATTCCGACCACGCCGCCGAAACCGGCGCTGCGATCCCCGAGCATCCGATCTTATTCCATAAGGCGACCAGCGCGGTCATCGGGCCGAACGACGATGTCGTCATGCCCCGCGGTTCGACCCACACCGATTGGGAGGTCGAACTGGGGGTGGTGATCGGCAAGCCTGCCAAATATGTCAGCGAAGCTGATGCGCTGGACCATGTGGCCGGCTATTGCATCTGCAACGACGTGTCCGAGCGGCATTTCCAGAACAACCTCTCGGGTACCTGGACCAAGGGCAAATCCTGCGACACGTTCGGACCCACCGGACCCTGGTTAGTGACCCGGGACGAGGTGGGCGATCCGCAGGATCTGGGTATGTGGCTGGAGGTGAACGGCACCCGCAGGCAGACCGGAAACACGGCCACTATGATCTTTACGGTCGCCCAATGCATTGCCCATCTCAGCAAGCTGATGACGTTGCACCCGGGCGACGTGATCTCGACCGGGACACCGCCCGGTGTGGGCATGGGGATCAAGCCGGAGCCGATCTATCTAGCGCCGGGCGACGTTATGACTCTCGGCATCGACGGCCTGGGCGAGCAGCGGCAAGAGGTGCGCGCCGATGCCTGAGCTTTTGCAGATCGGCAACATCACTGATCGGATGGCAGACGCGCTGAACGGCAAGTTCGACCGGCACGTGCTGTTCGATAAGACGGACCGTGTCGCTTGGTTGGCCGACCATGGTGTCGGGATCGAGGCCATTCTGACCAACGGCCATTACGGCGTACCTGACGACGTGGCGGATGCCACGCCCAACCTGAAGGTCGTCTCCAGCTATGGCGTGGGTTACGATGCCATCGACGCGCCGGCCTTCGCGGCGCGGGGGATCAAGGTCTCGCACACCCCTGACGTGCTGAACGACGAGGTCGCGGACACGTTCGTGGCGCTATGGCTGGCCGTATCGCGGCGGATCGTATCGGCGGATCGGCACGCCCGGTCCGGCGCTTGGGAGGGGGGTGAGTTTCCCCTGACCCGCTCGATCCAGAACCGCCGGGTCGGCATTCTGGGGTTGGGCCGGATCGGTGAGGAGATCGCGAACCGGGTCGCCTGTTTTCGGGGTGAGGTGCATTACCATTCCCGGTCGCCGAAGCCCGTGGACTACACTTATCATGATAGCCCAGCGGCGTTGGCGGCCGCTGTTGAGGTCTTGGTTTGTATCACGCCGGGTGGCGCCGCAACGAAACATCTGATCAATGCTGACGTGCTCACGGCCCTCGGGCCCGGTGGGATCCTGATCAATGTGTCGCGCGGGTCGGTCGTCGATGAAGCGGCGCTGATCGCGGCGTTGGAGGCAGGGACGGTCGCGGGCGCTGGGCTCGACGTGTTTGCAGCAGAGCCCAAGATCCCCGCCGCGCTGAAAGCCATGGAAAACGTGGTTCTGCTGCCCCATATCGGCTCGGCCACCATCGAGACGCGCCAGGCCATGGGCGACCTGACGGTGCGCAACCTCACCCAATGGCTGGAAGATGGAACGGTCGCGACCCCGGTGCCGGAATGCCGGGACGTGTGAGACGGCCGCTTTGACGAGCGCTCGGATCGACCATGTGGAGGCGCGTCTCTACGATGTGCCCCTGGACGAGGTGTTGGTGGATGCCAAGCATGGCGACCACACGCATTTCCAACTGATCACCTGCACCATCCGCACATCGGATGGCGCCACAGGGACGGGCTACACCTATACCGGCGGCAAGGGCGGCACGGCGATCCTGGCGATGATTCGGGACGACCTGGCGCCCATGCTGATGGGCCAAGCGCCCGAGCCGGAGGCCCTGCACGATGCCATGCAATGGCATGTGCATTACGTCGCGCGGGGCGGTGTGGCCAGCTTCGCGATCTCGGCCGTCGATATCGCGCTTTGGGACATCCGCGGCAAGGTCCGGGGCCAGAGCCTCGTCTCCATGGCGGGCGGCCACGCCGATCGCTGCGGCGCCTATTGCGGCGGGATTGATCTGGGCTTCGATTTGCCCAAGCTACTCGACTCGGTCGAGGGGTATCTGGCGCGCGGCTTCGATGGCGTGAAGATCAAGGTCGGGCGCCCCGACGACCAGGCACGGGCCCAGGCCGTGCGTGCGCTGGTCGGGCCGGACGTGGCCTTTATGGTCGACGCCAATTACGCGCTCGATGTTGATCAAGCCATCGAGGCGGCCAAGGGGTTCATGGAGCAAGACATCCTATGGTTCGAGGAGCCGATCATTCCCGATGACTATGCCGGTTTCGCGCATATTGCCGAGGCGACGGGCTGCCCGCTGGCCATGGGGGAAAACCTGCATACCGAGCATGAATTCCGCTACGCCGTGGATCAGGCGCGCCTGTCGTATCTCCAACCCGACGCCTCCAATTGCGGCGGGATCACCGGATGGCTGCGCGCGGCTGGCTTGGCGCGGAAAGCGGGCCTTCCGGTGTCGAGCCACGGCATGCAAGAGTTGCATGTTTCCCTAGTCGCGGCCCAACCCCATGGCGACCGGATCGAGGTGCATTCCTTTCCCATCGACCGCTATACAACGCGCCCCCTGGTCGTCGAAGATGCCCGGGCCGTGGCGCCGCAGGTGCCGGGAATTGGCGTCACGTTCGACTGGGACCGGCTGGCCCCGTTCCGAAAATGATCGGTTTGGGGCGCGCAGATCGCTTGCGATCTGCGCCCGTTTACAGATCGCTTGCGATCTGTTCCGCTAACTGGATCCAGGCCCGCTCGTGGGCGGCGATGATGGCCACATAACCCTCGCCCGCGACCGGCGCCGTGATCACGAACGGCTCTACGCTGCCGCGCCCGGTTTCCTGGCGCAGGGCGTAGGTGCCCGTGAAGCTCAGCTGTCCGTTGGCCTGCACGATCATGTCTTCCACGAAGACCGAGATTTCGACGTCTGGAAAGCCCGCCAATGGCCAGGGCTCGGCGGCGACTTGGGCATCGGTCATGATGTTCAGGTGCCGGGTCAGGCTGGCCTGCAAAGCCCGGTCGGGCAGATCCGCCCAAAGCCGGCTGGTATCCGTCACCAATGATCCGTCGGCCTGCTGGATCGGGATCTCCTGGTTGATCGCGTATTCCGGGATCGAGACTTCGTTGATCTGTACCGTGTCAGCGCGGGCGTTCGTCCGAAATTCCGATTGAAGGGCGGGCGGTGCGAAATACTGGGTCTGCCCGCAAGCGACGAGCGTCAGGGCCAGGAGAAGCAGGGGCAGGCGCATGGGCGTTACCGTCCAAGGATGAGAGATTGGGGATTGCGCTCGACCGTGCGCGACAGCGACGAGACATCTTCGGCCGCCCGGGTGACGGCGCGCAGGGCCGAGAACAATTCCTGATTGACGCGGCTATCGTCGCTGTAGGCGTCCAGCACACCGCCCGCTTGGCCCAGCAGAACTTGCAGGCGCGCGACCAGGGCGGGCAGGTCGGCGGCGGCGACCTGGATGCTGTCGGCGGCCCCCGAGGCCGAGCGGAGGGTGGTGTTCAGATTGTCCAGCGTCCCCCCCGTCCGGATCGTCTCAATGGTTCGCCGAAGTTCTTCCAGGGTGTCGACCAAGACGACGGGCACATCATCGGCTTCATCCGAGGACAGGAAGGCATCGGCCGTGCGCATCAACTCGGTCGTTGAATTGACCAGCTCGTCCAGGGCCAGGGCGTTGGCCTTCTCGGTCAATTCCGTAAGGCCGGCGGCCAGGATCTCCGTCTGGCTCAGCACACGCTCGGCCGAGGCGGCCAAGTCTGGCAGGTTCTCGGTCCCGTCCGCCAGCGAGCCTGCGGCCGCGGCCGCCGCTTCCAAAGCTTCGGTCAGGCGGGCGGCGGCGTCTTCGGCGATCAATTGCCGGGTGATGGTGCTGATATCCTCAGACACCGTCGATAGGCCCGCCAGCAAGCGCTCAACCTCGGGCCCGCCCACCAGGGCGCGTCCGTCCTCCAGAAGCCCCAGGGCCTGGGCCGGAAGGGATTGGGTGTCGGCAGATGTCAGGAAGGTCTCGGCCGCGCCGACCACGTTGCCGATGGCCAGGCGCAACTCATCCAGCCCGGCGGTGCCGGCCGCGACATTGCTGGCGGCCACGTCCACTTGGTTCAGCAGGGCATCCACCCGTGATCCCAGGGCCGTGCCCGAGAACCCT
>JBCDCW010000187.1:0-7310 GCA_039180995.1 Pseudomonadota bacterium | reverse complement strand
GTCATCCTTGGCCATCCGGCGGTCGAGATGGACACCACGCTGTCAATCTACAAAGCGCTGCGGCGGTTGCCGCGCCTGACCGAGCAGGTGATGGAGCTGCGGCGCCAGGTGGCGAGACTGATGAGGGGGCAGGAATGACCGAGGAGATCCGGGCGAAAGTGCACGAGATCGTTGCGGAACAGGCGATGGTCGATCCACCGGATGTATCCGACGAGATGACGCCCGGGGATCTGGGCATCGATTCCATGGGCCTGGTCGAGGCGATTTTCGCCATCGAGGAAGCGTTCGACATCCAAGTGCCCTTCAACGCCAATGAGCCGCAGAAATCGGATTTCGACTATTCCTCTGTCGGCGCAATCGTGCGGGCCGTGCATCGCCTGGTGGACGAGCAGAAGAAATGACCCGGCGCGTCGTCATCACCGGCGCGGGGACGGTGAATGCCCTGGGGCTGGACGTCGCGCAGACCCAGGCGGCCATGCGCGACGGGCGGAGCGCCATCGGCGAGTTGGAGATGCGCGATGCCGAGCGTCTGACGATCCGGATCGGCGCCCAAGTCTCGGATTACGACGAGACCGTCCATTTCAACCACCAGCAGATCGCCCTCTATGACCGATACACCCAGTTTGCGCTTTTGGCGGCCAGGCAGGCCATCGGACAGGCGGGTCTGGAATTTTCCGGCGACTTGGCAGCGCGATCCGGCGTGATCCTTGGTACGTCCGGCGGCGGGTTGAACACCCAGGACGAGAACTATCGCGCTGTCTATGAAGCCGGAAAGAACCGGGTCCATCCCTTCGTCGTGCCCAAGCTGATGAACAATGCGGCCGCGGCGCATCTGTCGATGGAATGGAACCTGAAGGGACCGTCATTCACGGTTGCGACCGCCTGCGCCTCGTCGAACCATGCCATCGGGCAGGCGTTTCACTTCATCCGGTCGGGCATGTCCGACGTGATGGTCACCGGCGGGGCCGAGGCGATGCTTTGCTTTGGCGGTGTGAAAGCCTGGGAAGGTCTGCGGGTCATGTCCCGCGATACCTGCCGTCCGTTCTGTGCGACACGCTCGGGCATGGTGCAGGGCGAAGGGGCGGGCATCTTCGTGTTGGAGGAAATGGCCCATGCCAAGGCCCGGGGGGCGGAGATCCTGGCGGAAGTCGCGGGTGTGGCCATGACGTCGGACGCGTCCGACATCGTCATGCCGTCCCGCCAGGGCGCCGAGCGCGCCATGGCTGGCGCCTTGCGGGATGCCGGCATGCGGGCGGACGAGGTCGGCTATATCAATGCCCACGGGACGGGGACGGCGGCGAACGACAAGACCGAATGCGCGGCCGTGGCGCAGGTGTTCGGCGCGCAGGCGGATCGGCTGGCCATCTCGTCGACGAAATCCATGCACGGCCATTGCATCGGGGCGACCGGCGCCATCGAGCTGTTGGCCTGCTTGATGGCCCTACGGGACGGGATCATCGCACCCACGGCGAATTGGCAGGAGGCCGATCCCGAATGCGCCCTGGACGTGGTCCCGAACGCGGCACGCGCGACCCAGGTCGATGCCTGTCTGTCGAATGCCTTCGCCTTCGGTGGCATGAACGCGGTGCTGGCGTTGCGGGCCGCCTGACCTGGAAGCAACTTGGTCAGGGTCTTGGTCCGAAGGACCGGTCCGACCTACCTGATCGGGCCGATCCCAGCGGATGTCATTCCGGATTGCTGACCTCGACCGCCGCGAGCCCCGCGGTGAAGCCCGACAGCGACATGTCCAGTTCGGCCGGCTGGTCCGGCGCCAAGGCGGGGATGACCACGACGCGCGCCAAGGCGCCACGGCGGAACCCTTGGATATCCTCGGCGGTGAAGCCCATCCGGGCATAACAGCCGGAGGGATCGCAGAAGCTGTAGGGATACGTCCGCTCCTGGCCGCCATCAACGCTGAGGCGGACCTGGGCCGTCAGAAGGGTTTGCAAGGGCGTCAAGAGCGTGGCGCCAGCAACGATCTCTCCGCCATCGGGCAGATCGAAGAAGTTGATGTCGGCGGTGGGCTGGCCTTGGGCGTCGCTCAGCCTCTGGTACAGCTGACAGGGGTCTTCCTGACCTTCGGGCGCGCGCAGACAACGGACCTCCCAATCGCCGTGTTCTTCGCGGACATAGATTTGCGGGCCGCTCTGGGTCGGTGCCCCCACGGCCAAATCGCCACCGGGCGCGCTCGGGGTGGGCGCCGGCGCATCATCGGCCGCCGGGGCGTCGGATGCATCCTCGGCGGGGGTTTCGGTCTGCGTCGTCGTGTTCTGGGCCGCCGCCGGCAAAGCGAGCAGGGCGGTCAGAAGGATCGCGGTGGCGGTCTTCGGGGCGGTCATGTCGGGCGCGTCTCCTGTGGATGAACGCCGCCCCTGTAGCATGGAAAACGCGGAGGTGCAGGGGGGATTGAGGACTCGTGTGTGCGGCCGCACGCCCGTCGACCAAAATAGAAAAAAGGGTCTGAGATCAGACCCTTTTTCCGTATTTTGGTTCTCCCCGTCGGACTGGCCGACTTGTTGTGAGCGGACATTAGGAGGGCGCCCCGGCGGCGTCAACGAGGATTTGTGGACAAACTGCCCCGGTATGTGCGCACTGGGCCGAACCGGCGGCCAATGCTAGGGGATGGGCGCTCGAATGACGGGGGGACGGGATGACGGACGACACGACGGGGCTGTTCGCCGGCGGCGGCGGCGAAGGATATGGGGCGCCTCAATACCTGCGGCTGGACTATGCCAATCGACATGGCCTGATTGCGGGGGCCACGGGGACCGGTAAGACGGTCACATTACAGGTGCTGGCCCAGGGTTTCTCGGATGCGGGCGTGCCGGTCTTCTTGTCCGACGTGAAGGGCGATCTGGCGGGTTTGGCGGTGCCGGGATCCGAGGCCCACAAACTGCATGGACCGTTCACGGAACGCGCCGCCACGATCGGCCTGGACCTGAGCTATGCCGCGGCGCCCGTGACGTTCTGGGATCTGCTGGGGGTGCAGGGCCATCCCGTCCGCACCACCGTGACCGAGATGGGACCGCTTCTGTTGGCGCGGCTGATGGACCTGACGGATGCGCAGGAGGGCGTGCTTAACATCGCGTTTCGGGTGGCGGACGAAGAGGGGCTGCCCCTGCTCGACCTGAAGGACCTGCAATCGCTTCTGGTCTGGGTGGGCGAGAACCGGAAGACCCTGTCCCTGCGCTACGGCAACGTGTCGACGGCCAGCGTCGGCGCCATTCAGCGGCGATTGCTGCAACTGGACGGGCAGGGCGGCGATGCCCTGTTCGGAGAACCCGCCCTCGAATTGGCGGATCTGTTTCGCCAAGACGCCGCTGGCCGCGGGATGGTGAACATTTTGGCCGCCGATAAGCTGATGGCCTCGCCGCGTCTCTATGCGACGTTCCTTCTCTGGCTGCTCAGTGAATTGTTCGAGGATTTGCCGGAGGTGGGCGACCCGGAGAAGCCGAAGCTCGTCTTCTTCTTCGATGAGGCGCATCTGCTGTTCGACAGCGCGCCCAAGGCCCTGGTCGATAAGGTCGAGCAGGTGGCGCGGCTGATCCGCTCGAAGGGGGTGGGGGTGTTTTTCGTGACGCAGAACCCCGAAGACGTGCCGGAGGACATTCTCGGACAGCTTGGCAACCGGGTGCAGCACGCATTGCGGGCCTTTACCGCGAAGGATCGGGCCGCGCTGCGCCAGGCGGCGCAGAATTACCGCGAGAACCCGCGCTTCGACATCGAGGATGCCATTCGCGAGGTCGGCGTGGGCGAAGCGGTGACATCGTTCCTGGAGCGCAAGGGCATTCCGGGCGTGGCAGAGCGGACATTGATCCGGCCGCCATCGTCGCAATTGGGGCCGATCACGTCGGATCAGCGGAGGGCGGCCATGGCGGCCTCCGGGCTGATGGGTAAGTACGAGGCCGCCATCGACCGGGAGAGCGCGTTCGAAGTGCTGACCCGGCGGGCCAAAGAGGCGGCCGATGCCGCCGAGCAGGCCGAGGCGGCGGAAGATGCGGCCGATCTGCGCGAACGGGAATTCCAGGCCGGACGGCGCTATTCCGGCGGACGGGTCAGCCGGTCGACCGCCAAGCGGTCTCGGCGCGGGGACAGCGTGGGTCAAGCCTTCGCAAAGTCCTTCGCGCGCAGCCTGGGTACCCGGGCCGGACGAACGCTGGTGCGTGGTGTGTTGGGCGGATTGTTCAAAGGCCGATGAATGCTCCGGTCACCTTACGGCCGCCGCGGCCGAGCGACGGGATGGAGATCACGGCGATCCACGCGGAGGGATTGGCCACGGGACATGCCTCCTTCCGTGACGAGCCCTATGGCTGGGAGGCATTCCAGGATGCCCATGCGCTGGCCGTCGTGGCCGAACGAAGCGGCGTCGTGGCCGGGTGGTCCGGCCTGTCGGCCGTTTCGGCCCGGTCGGTCTATGCCGGAGTTGGGGAGGTCAGCACCTATATCTCGACCGCCTTCATTGGCCGGGGCGTGGGGCGAGCCTTGCTGGGCCGCTTGGTCGCCGACAGTGAAGCGGCCGGCTGGTGGACCCTGGTTGCGCAGATTTTCCCTGAGAACCCGGCCAGCCTGGCCCTACACGAACGGGCTGGATTTCGGGTTCTCGGCATCCGAAGGAAGCTGGGGCGGATGACCCACGGGCCCATGGCCGGGCAATGGCGCGACGTGGTGATGCTGGAGCGGCGGAGCGACCGCGCCGGGTGTTGATCCCGGACCTGCGACAGATCGGCTTCTCACGGCCAGGTGACCTTTCGATGCAGATCTTTGAAAACAGGTGAGCGATCTGCGTGCTAATCGGTGTCCGGCGAACGGGAGGTTCGTGCTGTCTGGGAGGATGGACATGCCGCTGAGGAACCGCGTGCGGGACCGGGAACGGATCGAGGCAATGGTCGGCCGTGTCACGCTGGAAGCCTTTCTGAGAAATCAGCCTTGTGACGAACACCCCGTTTGTCTGACATCCGAAACGCTGACCCGCCTGCTGCACCGCGTCGAGGAATTGTCCCGCTTCGCGTCCGAGAATTGCGCAGATGAGGTCCACTTCTCCACCGATGTGGACCCGACATTGGTTTTCATGGCGCACCGGCCCTCCTTGTTCCGCGCGTTGATGATCCTGGTGGAGAATGCCTTCGACGCGTTGATGCAACATGGCGGCGGTTGCGTGGTCGTCAGCGCCAGAGCCGTCTTCGGCGAAGTCTGTATCACCGTCTCTGACGATGGTCGCGGGTTGCCCGGCACCTGGCGGGATGCGCTTCGGTCTCGGGCCTTGTTGCCGGGCGCCGGGGGCTTGCCGAATGTGGCCGGTTTGGCGACCCGCATGGGCGGATCGCTTCGGTTGGTCAGGACTGGATCGGCCGGCACGTCCTTAGCGCTGGACCTGCCCGACGGCAGCCTGGGCTGATGGGATCTATCCCCACTCAATCGCTGGCGGCAGACCTGACGAACTGTTTCTATTAGATAAAAAACTCTTTTATCGCATGTTCCGTCGAGCGTGCCGACAAATATCTACATTGTTGTTCTACAGACGTTTTTCCCGGTCTTCTGCACGCTGAAAATTTTTTCTGCTTTCGACCTCCCCTCTGGAGCATCCCCCCTGAAAGTGGTCCACCGACTGGGATAGCCCCATCTTCGTTCCTGACTTTTCCGGTGCCATCGCCGCGCAAACGGAAAAGCACACGGGCTACATTGCGAAAGCGATGGCAGCCCTCATGGACGGTGTCGGAAGGGCAGCCGACTTTGCGACCAAGGCTGAGGGCCGCTCAGGCGCTCTCACAGAAGGCGCCGCATCAGGCGCGGTGGGCATAGCAGGGGTGACTTGGCCCGTGTGGTGAGGTGATTTGCCCGCCCTGCACGCCCGGAAGGTGAGCAAAAAGGGAACCGAACTACCCATCCAAATGTGGGGTTATGTGATGGAAAGCAGTTTTTCAGCTCACTCTAAGTAATTGAAAAATTATATAGAATTTAGGGTGTTTTGGCTCCGGCGGTAGGGATCGAACCTACGACCAATTGATTAACAGTTCTCAGGGCTAGACGGCTGGTGGGCGGCTTAGGTAGGCTAAGCCTAATGATTACAGCAACTTGACCCCACCACACACCGGCATAGCCGGGCGCGGAAAGATACTCGGGACACCGCCGAGCCTTACGTCAGCCTTACGCCGGACCGGAGAACGCCTATGACCACGTACCCCTCCCGCGCACGCCTGACCGACCAGATGGCCGCGCGCCTCCCCTTCCTCGCGAAGGGCCAGAAGCTAATCGCCGACGCCGACCAGCCCGGGCTCTACCTCAAGGTCGGAAAGACGGCCAAGAGCTGGGTGGTGCAGACGGAGCTGCGGGTCCTCGACGAGCGGATGAAGCGGCGGCGAAAGACGGTGCGCCGCGCGTTCGGCGGTTTCCCCGAGATGGGCGTGCGCGAGGCCCGCGCGCGGGCAAAGGGCGAGCTGGCGGGGATACTGGAGGGCGAGGGCGTCGCGGGCGCGCCTGCGGCGGTGTCTCTGGGCCGGGCGTGGGACCTCTACCGGGCGCACCTAGAGCGGTCGGGCAAGAGCCCCGCGACGGTCTACAGCTACCGCAACGCCGTGGAGACCGAGCACCTGTTGGGCATCTGGCGCGACACGCCGCTCGCCGACCTCGCCTCGGCGGAGGGGGCCGCCCGCGTAGCCGAGCGGCACGACGCGATCACGGCGGGCCGGACCCACCCGAGGCACGGCGGGTCCTACGCGGCCAACGGCGCGATGCGGACGCTGAGGGTGATCTACAACTGGGCCTTGGAGCGCGGCCACGTCCGGCCCGACCCGGACGGCTGGCACCCCACGAGGCAGGTTACGTTCAACCGAGAGGAGCCGCGCGACAGCGCCATGAGCCGCCGCGACCTGCCAGGCTGGCACGAGGCTTACATCGGGCTCGAAAACCGGGTGCGCGCCGAGTTCCAGCTCCTTCTGCTGCTCTCCGGGAGCCGCGCCGGGGCGCTGGCGACGGCCCGGTGGGAGCACGTTGACGTCGCCGCCCGGCGGCTGCACGTCCCGACGCCCAAGGGCGGCAAGGCGCGGGCCTACGACATACCCCTGACGCGCCCGATGCTGGCCTGCCTCGCCCGGGCGCGTCGCGCGGCACGGGTCTACCAGCCCGCGCTGGCGCGAGCGTGGATCTTCCCGGGTGACCCGTCGAAGTCAAAGCGCGGCACCTTCGCGGGCCACATGTCGCTCTACGCGACGACGGAGGCGCGGCTGCCGTGCTCGGGCCACGGGCTCCGCCACACCTACCGAAACGCCTGCGTCTGGGCCGGGGTGGAGGAGAATCTGTCGAAGAAGCTGATG
>JBCDCW010000186.1:0-7319 GCA_039180995.1 Pseudomonadota bacterium | reverse complement strand
GTAACCCGTGCCCGTCGGCGCATCGCCAATCGCATCGGTCCCGTAAAGTGCATCGTAAAGGTTTCCCCCAACGCGCATTCGCCGCGTTCAGCGCATACCGCGCATTGGTGATGGGAACGACAAGCTGTGGCCCGGCAATCTCCGCAATCTCCGGGTCAACATTGGCCGTACCGATGGCGAAACCCTCGCCCTCGGGCACCAGATATCCGATTTCGGATAAGAACGCCTCGTAAGCTGCAACGTCATGGACCTGTCCCTTACGATCGCGATGCCAGGCGTCGATCCGCCCTTGGATCTCCTTACGCTTCCGCAGCAAGTCGGCGTTTATTGGGGCCAAGTCCCGCACCATGGTCGACACGCCATCCCAAAATACCTCGGCCGAGATATCGAGCCCGGCCAGAGCCTCCTCCTCGACGAAATGGGCCAATTCATCGGCGACCTGAAGGCCAGACTTGATGGTATAGGTCATACGCGCCTCTCTGCTTTAACTTCCGCGCGAGGTAATGCGGAAGTTTCCGATCGGCAACAGAGATTGGTCAGGTCGTCTTACCAGATCGAGCCGCCCGGCACTTATCCGAGCAATATCGGACCTCGTCCCAGACCTTCGCCCACTTTTTACGCCACGCGAACGGACGCCCGCAGGTGGCACAGACCTTCTGAGGCAGGTCGCCCTTCCGGCGCATTTTGCTCATAGTGGCAGCTCCGCCTGGGTTGCGTGACGGTGGCGCGGCTGCCGGTCATTGGGCCCCTTGCGCGATCCGTGCTTGGCGACGACGCGGTTCGCCTCTTCCCGGAAGCCAGGTTCGCGGCGGATGGCGGTGATCCGGGCACGGGCATCCCGGGCGGCCTCAGCCACATCGACGATGGGGGCCGGATATCCGGCGACACCGCCCGCCCGCCAAGGTTCCTGGAGGACATCGTCCGGCAGGTGCGCGATCTCCGGCACCCAACGGCGCGTGAACGCGCCGGTCGGGTCCTGGTCGTGGCCCTGCTTGACCGGGTTGTAGATGCGCAACTGGTTGATGCCGGTCACCCCCGATTGCATCTGCGCTTGGGCGTAGTGGATGCCTGGGGCGTAGTCGGTCCAGAGGCGGGCCAGGACAGGGCCACTGTCGCGCCAGTCGATCCACAGATGATAGCTGGCGACGCATTGCACCATGGCGCGCATGCGGAAGTTCAGCCAGCCCGTGGCGCGGGCATAGCGCATACAGGCATCGACGAAAGGCAGGCCCGTGCGACCCTGGCCCCAAGCGGCCAAGCGCTGGGTTTGCAACGGGTTGTTGGCTGCACGCGGGTGAAGATCGACGAAGGCCGGGTGCAAAGATCGCTGGTCAAGCTGTGGAAAATCTTCGAGCTTCTGCGTGAAGTGATCGCGCCAGGCCAGGCGAGATTTGAAGGACGACATGGCGGCGGGCCAACCCGTGCGCTGGCCCTTCATCTCGGCGGCGCGGGCCATGGCGGCCTGATGCACCTCGCGCACCGACAGCGTGCCCCAGGCCAGATGGGGCGAGAGGCGCGAGCAGCCGGTTTCGCCCGCACTGGGCGAGGACATATCGCGGCGATAGCCCTCGCCTCGCACGTGGAGGAAACTGTCGAGGATGCGACGGCCAGCGATCCGCCCGCCAGCTTGCCGATCCGGACAGGGATCGGGGTCGAGACCCAGCGCGTCGGCGGTGGGGATGGCGCCGAGATCCAAAGCGGGGCCGGTCAGGGAAGACGGCAGGTCCGCCAATGGCTTGCGAACGAACCGTTCGCGCTTGGCGGCCCAACCGTCGCGGGACCCAAGGCGGCGGATCACGCCGCTATCGCAGGGCTCCTCCCAGGGCAGGCCATGCTGAGCACACCAAGCGACCACGCGCCTGTCGCGCGCCCACGACCACAGCAGGCCGGTCTCCTGATGACTGACCAGGCGGCGGATCGAAGAAGACTGGCGAATACCCTCCAAAACCTCTGTCGCTTCGCCATGCCGGATGATCAAAGGCGTGCCCAAAGCTGCCAGGTCCGCGCGCAGCTCGGCCAGGCTTTCGGCGACGAAATGCCATTGGCGCCCGCTGGCATCGGGATGCGCCCACATCTCGGGCTCGACAATGTAAAGCGGGATCACAGGCCCCTCGACCGAGGCGAGCGCGGGGTGATCCGCGATACGCAGGTCGCGCTTGAACCAAAGGATGGTGACGGAGTCGGTCATGGGTTGGACGTTGGGCGCATTTCCAAATCGTCAACGCCGTTCAACCGAAAACCCAAGCCCGACGAGGAAACGACGTCTGTCAGATCTATGTAGATCATCGTGTCAGATATCGCGTCGGCCCCGTCCCCCGGCCCGCAACAGGAGGCGAAAAGTCAGATGGACATCGACCCGGCCATCCGCGTCGCCGCCGACACCCTGGCAGAGGCTGGCGAGATCGACGCGCTCTTCCTGGCGGGCAGCTATGGGCGCGGTGCTGCGGATGCCGTCAGCGATATCGACCTGGTTGCCCTGGCCCCCGCCGACCGCCGCACGCCCGTCCTGGAACACTGGCGGACCATCCTTCGTGAACATGTCAGCCTGGTCTATTGGCAGGCTTTCCCGTGGGGTTTGGCGAACGCGATCACCGACGATTGGTTGCGGGTCGATCTCTACATCACGTCGCTCGACCGGTTCGGGACGCGGTCGCGGGCGAACATCAAACCCATCCACGATCCCGACCGGGTCTGGGACACCCTGCCCGCCGCCTTGCCACCGGCGACACCGAACGCGGCGACGATAGAGCGGCTGACGCGGGAATTCATCCGGGTGATGGGGTTGTTGCCGGTGGTACTGGCCCGCCGCGAATGGGTGCTGATGGTCCGTGGCACGGGTCTTCTGCGCGACAAGCTGGTTGACCTGATGATCGAAACCTCGCCCGAGCCGGATCGCGGCGGGGCGCTGCATCCTTCGCGGCTGCTGACACCCGACCAGATCGCGACCCTCGAAGCCTTACCCTATCCGGGCCCCGATCGCAGCGCGGTGATCGCCGCCCATCTGGCCATCGCGGCCACGTTCCTGCCTTTGGCGCGGCAACTCTACCGAGAAACGGGCATGGACTGGCCGGACGCGTTCGAGGCGGCCATGTGGGCCCATTTGGCAACGGCAGGCGTGACGCCCGGGTGAGAATGCGATTGCGCGGGGGCGGCGGCCCGTTAGCTTGGCCACCAAAGGAGCTCTCAATGCGCGACGCGACACCCACTGCCCCCGAGCCCGTCTTTTTGAAGGACTACGCCCCGGTTCCCGTCACCGTGACCCACCTGGACCTGGTCTTCCGCCTAGACCCCAAGGCCACGCGGGTCCAGGCGCGCTTGACCTGCGAACGCCGCGGACCCGGCGACATGGTGCTCGATGGTGAGGGCCTCACGACGCTCGCCGTGCGCCTTGATGGTGTGGCCATCGAGCCCGTGATCGACGGCGACAGGATGATCCTGCGCGACGTCCCGGACGCTTTTCTGTTGGAGACCGAGGTAGAGATCGCGCCGGAGGACAACAAAGCCCTGTCAGGGCTTTACATGTCGAAAGGCATGTACTGCACCCAATGCGAAGCAGAAGGCTTTCGGCGCATCACATGGATGCTGGACCGGCCCGACGTGATGGCCACCTGGGACGTGGAGATCGTGTCTGACCTGCCGGTTCTGCTATCCAACGGGGACGACGCAGGACCGGGCCGCTGGCACGATCCATGGCCCAAGCCGACTTATCTGTTCGCGCTGGTCGCCGGGGATCTGGTGGCCACGCCGGACAGGTTCACGACATCCGAAGGACGCGACGTGGCCCTGAACATCTGGGTTCGCCCCGGCGACGAAGGCCGGACGGCTTACGCCATGGACGCCCTCAAACGGTCCATGACCTGGGACGAGGAGGTCTATGGCCGAGCCTACGACCTGTCGGTCTTCAACATCGTCGCCGTCGACGACTTCAACATGGGCGCCATGGAGAATAAGGGGCTCAACATCTTCAATTCCCGCTACGTCCTCGCCTCGCCCGAGACGGCGACGGATGCCGATTACGCCAATATCGAGCGGATCGTGGCGCATGAATATTTCCACAACTGGACGGGCAATCGCATCACTTGTCGCGATTGGTTCCAGCTCTGCCTCAAGGAGGGGCTGACGGTCTTCCGCGATCAATCCTTCATGGCCGACATGCGTTCGGCCGCGGTGCAACGCATCGGCGAGGTGCTGACCCTCCGCGCCCGGCAGTTCCGCGAGGACGCGGGGCCGCTGGCCCATCCGGTCCGCCCCGAAAGCTTTGTGGAGATCAACAACTTCTATACCGCCACCGTCTACGAAAAGGGCGCAGAAGTCATCGGCATGTTGCAAACGCTGGTGGGACCGGACGGCTACGACAAGGGCGTCCAACTCTACTTCGCGCGCCATGACGGTCAGGCCTGCACCATCGAGGATTGGCTGGCCTGTTTCGAGGAGGCTTGCGACGTCGATCTGACGCAATTCAAGCTCTGGTATCAGCAGGCGGGTACACCCGTCATCACAGCCAAGGAACACTTCAACGACGGCGTGTATCGCATTGACTTAAAACAAGACGTCCCGCCCACACCCGACAAGACAGACAAGGCGCCGATGGTCATCCCTCTGGCCTTCGGGCTGTTGGGGCCGGATGGGCGCGAAGTCGTCGAGACACAGGTGCATGCGTTGAAGCAAGCAAGCGAGACCCTGACGTTCGAGATGGATCGCAAGCCGGTTCTCTCGATGCTGCGGGGCTTTTCGGCGCCGGTGATCCTGCGGTTGGAGCAGAGCGATGGGGATCGCCTGACCCTTTTGGCCCATGACACCGATCCCTTCGCCCGGTGGGAAGCCGGACGGATGCTGGCCAAGGACCGACTGATGGGCGCCCTGATCGACGGGCGAGACTTCGACGTGGGGTGGCTGGATGCCGTGGCGACGCTCACATGCGACGAAACCGCGGATCCGGCCTTCCGGGCCCTGGCCCTGGGCCTGCCGTCTGAAGACGACCTGGCTGGCTCGCTGCATACCGCGGACGTGGTGCCGGACCCGGACGCCATCTATGCCGTCCGGCGGCGGGCTCAGACGGAAATAGCTCAACGGCTGGGCGAGGATCTGGCCCGGTTGCGCGCCGCCTGCACCGTACCGGGCGCCTATGACCCGAAGGCCGAGGATGCCGGCAAGCGCGCCTTCGGCGCCACCCTCCTGCGGCTGGGCACGCTGCTCGATTCCGGCGCGGCGGCCCGCGTGACCTATGACCGGGCCAACAACATGACCGACCGGATGGCGGCCTTCACCTGTCTGCTCGACGCCGGGGATCCCGAAATCGCCGCTGAATTCGAGACCGATTGGCGGCATGATCGGCTGGTGATGGACAAGTGGTTCATGGCGCAGGTCGTCCACGCCGCCCCGCGCGACGCCGTCGACACCGTCGAGCGGTTGATGGCCCATGCCGATTTCGACGCGGCCAACCCGAACCGTTTTCGGTCGGTCATCGGCGGATTGACGGCCGGCAACCCGGCCGGGTTCCACGATGCATCGGGCCGCGGCTACGACCTGCTGGCGCGCGTGCTGATCGAACTAGACCGGTCGAACCCCCAGACCGCCGCGCGGATGTCGACCGCGTTCGAGACCTGGCGGCGCTACGATGCCGATCGGCAGGCTTTGATGCGCGGTGCGCTCGACCGTATGGCCGACGGGGCCACCAGCCGCGATCTGACGGAAATGGTGGCGCGGATGCTGGGCGGGTGATTGCCTTTGCCGGGCGGCGGGCCACTTGATCCCTGTCTGACCGGAGGAGCCCGCCCATGCTGCGCCACGCCCTTGCCGCCTGCTTGTTCGCGCTGCCCGTGATGGCCGAGAACCGGATCGACCAGATCCGGCCGGACGCGCCGGACCTGGCGGCCTATGGCGGGTTTTCCGTGGGGGTGCAGACCCGGACCTTCACCGACCCCGACCGCATCGACGTGGTCGCGGCCACCGAAGACAGCGCGCCGGTCTCGGATCGGGAAATGGCGGTCGAGATCTGGTATCCCGCGGTCGACGGAACCGGCACGGTCGTCCCCTACACAACCCTGATCCGCGACGGCGAAACCAAAGTCGATCTGATCGGCCGGGCCGCACGCGGGGCCGAAATCGCCCCGGGGCGCTTTCCCCTGGTGGTGATCAGCCACGGCTATCCGGGAAACCGACTTCTGATGAGTCATCTGGGCGAGAATCTGGCCTCGAAGGGCTATGTGGCGGTCTCCATCGACCATCCTGGATCCACCTATGACGACCAACAGGTCTTCGCGGCCACCTTGGTGGATCGACCGCTGGACCAGGCCTTCGTGGTGGACGCGATGCGGACGCTGGACGGCCCCCTGGGGGCGGCCGTCGATGGCGAAAACGTGGGCGTCATCGGCTATTCCATGGGGGGATACGGCGCGCTGATCTATGGCGGCGGCGGTCTGTCCCAAGACGCCGTCGCCCGGCGCGATCCGGCCTGGCTGAACGCGCCGGGCGATCTTCTCTCTCGCCACCTTGCGGGAAGCGAGGCGCATGCGGCGCTGGTCGATCCGGCCGTGAAGGCCGTGATTGCCGTCGGCCCCTGGGGCCGGAATCGCGACTTCTGGAACGCCGACGGCCTGGCCGGGATCGCGGTGCCCGTCATGGTCGTCGCCGGAGAGGTGGATGATATCAGCGACTACGCCGCCATGCGCACCATCTTCCAGGAGATGTCGGGCACCGAGCGCCTGTTACTGACCTATGAGAACGCCAACCACAACGCCGCCGCCCCCATCCCCGCCCCAGCCGAAAGCTATGCCATGTCCGAAACCTTGGGCTGGGTGCCGTTCGAGCATTACGCCGATCCGGTCTGGGACAGCGTGCGCATGAACAACCTGCTGGCCCATTTCACGACCGCCTTCCTGGACCTGCATCTAAAAGGCACGGAGGAGCGCGCGGCGTATCTGGATCTAATTCCCGTCGCCGCCGATGGCGTGATCGACCGGGCCGAGGACGGGATCGAAGGGCCGGCCCACACCTATTGGACCGGCTTCCCCGACCGATCGGCCGTGGGGTTGCGGTTGGAGCGACGGGCCGCGGGCGAGTGACGCCATTGACGCCCGCGGCACGACGTGGTCCACCCATGCCATGATCCAGCTCGGCCTCGCCTTTGTGTCGCTGAAAAAACTCCCCATCCCTGGGGGAGCCGTGGATCCTGTGCGCTAAAGCGTTTCGATATTAACCTGCGACATATCCGGCAGCCTTGAAGTAGTTCCAGCATTCTGTTGGCTCGTAGAGATCGCAGATTGATCGGATGGCCTCGAAGACCTCGGTGAAGGTTCTTGCCCCGATCCGTCGCAAGT
>JBCDCW010000185.1:0-7340 GCA_039180995.1 Pseudomonadota bacterium | reverse complement strand
GTTCCAGAATGCGGTGGCCGGTCCGCTCGGTGAAGCGCCGGTGGTTATCTGCCAGCATCGGGGCCGAACCCGAGATGAACAGACGCATATGAGCGGTCAAATCCCGACCTTCTATACCCGTCTTCTGGACGATGCCCGCTTCGATCGGGATTTGACCGCTCATATGCGTCTGTTCATCTCGGGTTCGGCCCCGATGCTGGCAGATACCCACCGGCGCTTCACCGAGCGGACCGGCCACCGCATTCTGGAACGCTACGGGATGACCGAGACGAATATGAACACCTCGAACCCCTATGACGGCGAGCGCCGGGCGGGGACGGTGGGTCTGCCTTTGCCGGACGTGGAGCTGAAAATCACCGATCCCGCGACCGGCGCCCGGGTGCCGCAGGGCGAGGTCGGGCAGATCGAGGTGCGCGGGCCGAACGTGTTTGTGGGCTATTGGCAGATGCCTGAGAAAACCGCCGCCGAGCTGCGCGAGGATGGCTTTTTCATCACCGGCGATCTTGGGCAGTTGGATGCCGATGGCTACGTCACGATCATGGGGCGTGACAAGGATCTGATCATCTCGGGCGGTTACAACATCTATCCAAAAGAGGTGGAGGCGGTGCTGGACGCACAGCCGTGTGTGTTGGAATCTGCCGTCATCGGCGTGCCGCATCCGGATTTCGGTGAGACGCCTCTGGCAGTTCTGGTGCCGGGCCCCGATGGCGTGCCGGACCTGGATGAGGTGCGCGCAGCCGTGGCCGAGCGGCTGGCCCGGTTCAAGCATCCCCAGGATCTGATCTTGGTTGACGCTTTGCCGCGCAATGCCATGGGTAAGGTCCAGAAGGCCGCGCTTCGCGCGCAGTTTCGCGACCAGTTCGGGCCATCGGGCGGTTGACGGAGCTCCAGGGCATCGGTCGTGATCGGATCGACGGGGCCGGGTGAGATGTGATCAAAGCGAGTAAGGGATCGCAGATAGGAGTTGGCCCAATGAAAGCGCGCAGAGGCGTCTATGCCGCCGCCATCACGCCGCGAGCGGCCAGCGGAGCGCCGGACACTGCTAAGCTGGTCGCCTATTGCCAGCGCCTGATCGCCGACGGGCTGGACGGCGTCGCGCCGCTGGGCACCACTAGCGAGGGAAATTCCACGCCGTTCGACTGGCGACGCTCGCTGCCCTCGGCCTTTGCCGAGGCCGGGATCGCGCAGGATCGGGTGATCTTCGGCACCGGCGTCTGCGCCACAGATGATGTTGTGGTATTGACGAAAGCTTGTGTCGAGGCGGGCTACGTCAACACGCTGGTCTTGCCGCCATTCTACTACAAAGGCGTCTTGGATGATGGTCTTTACGCCCATTACGCCCGGCTGATCGATGGGGTCGGGTCGGCGGCGTTGCGGATTTATTTGTACCATTTCCCGCAGATGTCGCAGGTGCCGATCTCGGTGCCACTGATCCAGCGATTGAAAGCGGAATTCGGGCCGATTATCGCCGGTCTGAAGGACAGTTCCGGCGATTATGAAGGCAGCTTGGCCTTCGCCGCGGCGGCGGACGATTTCGATGTCTTTCCGTCGAACGAGGCCGTTTTGGTCGATGTATTGTCGCGAGGATGCGGTGGCGTGATCTCGGCGACGACCAACGTGTCGGCGCATCTGGCCCGGCGCACGCTGAACGCCGCGGGGGCGGAACAGGACCGGCTGCAAGGATATCTGGCAGAAGTTCGCCGCATCGTGTCGGGCTATCCGTTGATGGCGGCGGTCAAACAGATCGAAGCCTGGCGCAGCGGGGACGACAGCTGGCGCGCCGTGTTCCCACCCTTGGTGCCATTGACCGAAGCCCAACGCAGCGCCTTGCGCCAGGAGTTGGAGGCTCTGCCGGCCGAGTGCGGTGTGTTCTCGGCCTCGCAGGACGCCTGAGACGGCTGATGTGATGTCCGGTGGCCGGACTGGAACCGCCGGGCGCTGTCCGAATGATGCGGTTGCGGACGGTCATCAAACCCTTACGCGGTTGGACGACAAGGCCGGGAAACGGAAGGAAGGCAGCATGGGACTTGCCCTTGAGGCCGTCGTGAAACGCTTCGGCAAGCATGCGGCGGTGGATGGCGTCACGGTCGATATCGCGGATCGGGAATTCTTCGCCATCGTGGGCGCGTCGGGCTGCGGAAAATCCACGCTGCTGCGCCTCATTGCGGGGCTCGACCCCGTGACCGAGGGAGGCATCCGGATTGCCGGCGAACCGGTCAGCGGCCCCGATCTGCACAAGGCGCCGGAAGATCGGAATGTGGGGTTCGTGTTTCAATCCTACGCGCTCTGGCCGCATCTGGACGTGCGCGGCAACGTGGCGTTTCCGGCCGAAATGGCGGGCCTGAGCCGGCGAGTGGCGGCCGAGCGGGCCGATGCCCACCTGGCGACGGTGGCGCTGGGCGCATTCGCCGACCGCAAGCCGGCCGATTTGTCAGGCGGCCAGCGGCAGCGTGTCGCGCTGGCACGGTGCCTGGCGCAGAATGCGGGAACCATCCTGATGGACGAACCGCTGGCCAATCTGGACCCCCATCTGCGGCGGACGATGGAGGAAGAATTGTTGACGTTTCACCGGCAGGCGGGGGCCACGACCATCTACATCACCCACGACCAGCGCGAGGCGATGGCCGTGGCGGACCGGATGGCGGTCATGGCGCGGGGGCGCTTCCTGCAGGTGGGGACACCGACCGAGATCTACGATTGTCCGGCAAATGCGGAGGTGGCGCGTTTCATCGGCGCTGGGACGCTTCTGCCGCTGGATTGGGTCGAGGGCGCGCCGACCATCGCGGGCAAGGGGGTTCCCTTGCGCGGTGGGCCGCCGGGTGGTGACCCGACGCTGGCGCTGATCCGGCCGCAGGACCTGACACTTGGCGACCCGGGATCGGGCGATTGGGACGGTGAAGTGGAAAGCGCGCTCTATCGTGGCGGGGTTTGGGAGGCGCGGATCCGGGTCGACCGGCTGCCCACGCCTTTGGAGGTGGCCAGCCGGACTCGGTTGCGTCCTGGTGATCGGCTGGGGGTCCGGGTCGATGACGGGTGGTGCCTGCCGGCCTGAGGGCCGGTTAGAGCCGCCAGGGCACGACACCGGGCGGCAAATGCCGCCCGAAGAGGTCGAGCCCGGCCATCAGGATGGCCGTCGCCACGACCGTAACCGCCGACATCGCCGCCGCAAGTGTCGTATAGCCGCCGTCCTCGTAATTGTAGATCGCGGTGCCGATGGTTTCGGTGCCCGTCGACCAGAGTAGGGCCGAGACCGTGACCTCGTTATAGGCGATCAGAAAGACCAGGATGGCCCCCGATGCCGCGGCTGGCGCGATCAGCGGGACGGTGATGCGCCAGATGCGCGGCCAGAAACGCGCGCCCGCGACGCGCGCGGCTTCGTCCAATGCCGGGTCCAGTTGTTGGAACGCAGCTGAGATCGGCTTGAGTGCCACGGCAAAGAAGGCGCAGAGATAAGCCAGAAAGATAATGACCAGCGTGTTGTAGATCGAGATGTCGAGGAGGGGCAGTGGGCGGATGAAGGCCAGGATGAACCCAACGGAGATTACCAGGCCGGGAATCGCGTAGGTCATCTCGGCCAGGGTCGAGAGGCCCAGGCTAACCCGGCGCGGCAGGCCAGGCGGTCCGGCCAGCAGGCGGGCGAGAAGGATGCCCGCCGCGGCAAGACTGGCGGCCGCCAGGCCCGCCGTGAGCGTCGAATTGGCGAAAGCGCGCGCCGTGACGGATTGCTCGAACAGAATCTCGCGGAAATTGTCGAAGGTCACGGTCTGGGCATTCAGCGGCAAGCCGTAGGTGACGACCAGGGCCGTCCCGAAAAGCGCGGTCATCGGCAAAACCAGGGTGACGATCACGAGCAGGCCCATGGCCGCTTCCACCACGGGTCGTGCGCGGCCCAGCGCCACGCGCAACGGCGCCTGGGGCGGACCGATCAAGGCGTTGCGGGTTCGGCGCAGCAGCGTCATCTGCACGGCGACGACCAGGATGGCCAAACCGGCGAGAATCGAGGCGATGACTGCCACATCGGCGAGCATGGAGGGGCCGAAGGCCGAGAGGCGCTGCCAGATCAGGACGGGCAGGGTCACGTAGCGGCCCGGAATACCGAGCAGGGCCGGGATGCCAAAGTTTCCGAGCGCGGAGACGAAGGCCAGTGCATAGGCCGCGATCAGCGTGGGTGCCAGGAGCGGCAGGATGATGCGGCGCAGCAATCGGCCCGCGCGGGCGCCCGAGACGCGGGCGGCTTCCGACAGTTCGCGCGGGAGGGCGCGCAGGGCCGCCAGAACCACGAGGAAGACCAAGGGCGTGTTCTGTGCCGCCAGCAAGGCGATTACGCCTTGCCGCCCATAGAGCGGGTGGGGCGATCCGGGTGGCGGTGCAAGGCCCAACGTGTTCAGCACCGGGGACGATGGGCCCATGGCCTGAACCCAGGCGATGGCCGTCACGTGGGGCGGTACCATCATCGGGATGAGCAGCAGGAAGGTGAAGACCGCCTTGCCGCGCATGTCGGTCAGGCCCACCAGAATGGCGACCACCGTCCCGAGGATCAGCGAGATCGTGGCCGACGCGCCCGCGCTTTCGAGCGATCGCCACAGCGCGCGCGGCACCGACCCGCTGGTCAGCATGTCGATGGCCGGCCCCAGCGACAGGCCGCCGCCCGCACCGCTGAGCCCGACCCGCGCTAGCCAACCCAGCGGAAACACGAAGAAGGCTGCTGCGAAAAGGCAGAGAGCGGCGAGGGTCACGCCCTCGCCGCTCCGCAGATATGTCAGGGCTCTGTGCAGGCTATTGGCCGAAGATCTCGACAAAGCGCAGGCGGTTGTCGTTGGCATTGGCCAGGGCCTCGGCCGGGTCGAATGCCATCAATTGGATGTCATCGCGAGATGGGAAGCCTGCGGGCGGGGCGATGTCGGGATGCGCGGGTAGATAGCCTTGATCGGCGGCCAATTGCTGGCCTTCGGGGCTGAGTAAGAAGTCCACGAAGGCCTGGGCCGCAGGAACGTTGCTGGCCGTCGACAGGATCGCCACGGGTTCGGTCACGGCCGACACGCCCTCATCGGGGAAGACGAATTCCACGGGGGCGCCATTGGCCTTTTCGCGGATCGGCAAGAAGTCGACGACGAAGCCGAACATCTGCTCGCCGCCCGCCACGGCGCGATAGGTGCCGCCGTTGCCGCCCTGGGGATTGGCGCCCTGGGCGGACAGGCCCTCGTAAAGGTCCCAGCCAAGCGCCGGATGGGAGGTCAGCGCCGCCATGTGAATGGTCGCCGCCCCCGATGTCAGGGGCGAGGGCATCGCGATCTGGCCCTCCGCCTCGGGGCGCAGGAGATCGGCGTAAGAGGTCGGCACGAAGGGTGCGGCTGTGTTGTAGACGATGCCGGTGGTTATCAACTTGGTCGAGAAGTAATAGCCCTGCGGGTCCATGATCGCCGGATCGTAGGCAGAGGTGTCCGCATCCCGATAGGCGAGCAGACGTCCTTGGGATTCCAGCCCTTCCATGGTGACCATATCCGCGATCAGCAGCACGTCAGGCTGCGGGTTTCCGGCCACGAATTCCGCTTCGAGCCGGGCCATCATGGCCGTGGTCCCATCGCGGACCCAATCCACCTCCACATTGGGATAGGCGGCGGTGAATGCATCGACGGTTTGCTGGGCATCCTCGTTCGGCTGCGATGTATAAAGCACGAGCGGCCCTGACACGTCTGTATTCTGGGCAAGGGCTGGTGCGGCGAGCAGCAGTGCCGCGATGATGGTGGTATGCGCAAGTTTCATTTGATGTCCCCGATGAAAGACTGGCAGGCGCGTCTCGGCGAGACGCGGGCATGCTAGCCGGTAAGGGCTTCATGATTGTTTGTAACAGTTTCCGCATACATAGGTGACAACGGTATGACTTCTGAGCTGGATCGCGGGTCGGGCTGCGGCGGCGGGTCTCACTTCGCCAAGGCGGGGAACAGTCTTCGTCTGACATCGCCTAAGCGGGGGCGGTTGCGCGAAGCGGGTCTGGCATTCGAGCCTGGGGTCCGGTGGCATGGTGCGCCTGTCCCGATGCGCTGTTCCACCCCGACCAGGCCCACCCAACACAGAATGCCGTATGAGGATTGGGATACCTGCCGTGTTCAGGGTTCAATCGCCAGTCGCTCGTTCCACCCGGGTTGCCAGATCGTCCGATATCTCTGCTCCGGCCGCCATGGGCGCATCTAGATCGCTGCCCATATGCCCAAGCCGCCGACCGAGATGAGGCTTAGCGCCCAGACCAATTCCAGATCGAACCAGCCCTTCTTCAGAAATTGCAGGCCCAGCCAGCGATGCACCGCATAGGCGACCAAACCACCCCCCGCGATCATCGCGCCCGTATGCAGAACCGCCACGACCAGAGCCAGCGCCGCGTTCCCCATCAGAAGCCCCGCCGCCCGATGTCCGGCATCGGCGTCGGCCAAGCCGCAGATCCCCAGATAGATCGGCACCAGCATCAGCGCCGCCCCATGGGCCAGCGCCACAAGGAACGACCACAGCGCCAGCTTCGACGGCGGAACCCGCGATAGGAACCGTGGATGCCGCCGTGTCGCCAGCAGGTACAGACCCATGGCGATCACGATGCCCCCGGCCGTCAGGCTTAGCTCGCGCTCATAGCGGATCAGTGTGGTCATCAGCGTGAAGGGCAGCAGGATCGCGAGCATCGCCACGAAGTGACCCAGCGCCAGCGCGCCCAGCGCGGGCCACAGCGCCGCGCGCCGCCCTTCGAACAGGGCGGCGGACACGACCAGGGGCCAGCCCATGCCGGGATTGACCCCGTGGTAGAAGCCAGACACCCCGACCATTGCCCAAAGGGCCAAGGCCGGGCCGATCAAGGATTCCAACGGCTAGACCGATGGATAGCAGAAACTGTCCGTGGAACAGTCGCCGCCTTCCAGCCGGATCTGATGGCTGCGATAGCCCTTGGGGAATTCGACCCAGAACTCCTTGTTCAAGGTCAGACCACCGGCGTCGCCCACATCGGCCATGACCATCGCGGCCCCGCCTTCGCCGGGATAGAACTGATCGTCCCACGTGGAATAGAGCGAGTTGGTCCAGTAGACGCGCTTCCCGTCGCGGCTGATCTCGACCATCTGGGGGCCGTAGCCGAAGGTCTTGCCGTTGGGATGGGGCGTCTTCTTGACGATCCCGCCAATCTCGACCTTGCCGGCCAGCACGGGGTTCATTGGATCCGAGACATCGTATTGGTGCATCTCGCCTTGGCCCCAGCAGGCGACATAGAGGTATTTGTCGTCGAGGCTGAGGTCGATGTCGGTGACCAGCGGCGGCACCGCGCCGAAGCCCTTGAGCAAGTCGGGCAGGTCGTCGGCCTCGGC
>JBCDCW010000184.1:0-7349 GCA_039180995.1 Pseudomonadota bacterium | reverse complement strand
CTTCTCGATCACCTTCTCGGCGATCACCTGGGCCTTCTCCTGGGGCGTGCCGGTTTCCAGCACCTCCGCGGCCTCATCGTCATCCTCCACCAGCGCAGCAGCCAGCGGCTGCGACAGCTTGGAGCCGTCGCGGTAGAGCGCATTGGCCTTCACGCCGAGCGACCAGGACAGCTCATAAGCCTTCTGACAATCCTCGATCGTGGCCGAATTCGGCATGTTGATCGTCTTGGAGATCGCCCCTGATATGAAGCTCTGCGCGGCGGCCATCATGTGGATGTGGCTGTCCACCGACAGGAACCGCTTGCCCTTCTTGCCGCAGGGATTGGCGCAGTCGAACACGGTCAGATGCGCATCCTTCAGCCCCGGCGCGCCTTCCAGCGTCATGGTCCCGCAGACATGGTCGTTGGCCGCCTCGATCTCGGCTTTGGAGAATCCGAGATGCCGCAGCAAGTCAAAGGTCGAGTCGTTCAGCTTCGCCGCCGGAATGCCCAGCGTGCCGGTGCAGAACTCCTCGCCCAGCGTCCACTGATTGAACACGAAACGGATGTCGAAGGCCGACGGCAACGCCGCCTCGATCTTCGCGATCTCCTCCTTCCCAAACCCGTGCCCGATCAACGACGTATGGTTGATCCCCGGCGCCTGCCCCAGCGAGCCGTGGCCCACCGCATAGGCGATGATCTCGCCGATCTGCGCCTCGCCATAGCCTAGCTTGCGCAGGGCCGCAGGCACCGACTGGTTGATGATCTTGAAGTAGCCGCCCCCGGCCAGCTTCTTGAACTTCACCAGCGCGAAGTCCGGCTCGATCCCCGTCGTATCGCAATCCATGACCAGCCCGATCGTGCCGGTCGGCGCGATCACGGTGGATTGCGCGTTGCGGAAACCGTGCTTCTCGCCCAGCGCCACCACGTCGTCCCAGACGGCCGCGGCCAATTCGGTCAGGCGAGCGTCGGG
Organism: Pseudomonadota bacterium; assembly: GCA_039180995.1. GTDB lineage: Bacteria > Pseudomonadota > Alphaproteobacteria > Rhodobacterales > Rhodobacteraceae > Jannaschia. The sequence continues at coordinate 6,398 of JBCDCW010000184.1, read as the reverse complement.
GCAGCCCGCGATGTCCAGCTTCACCGGCTTGACCGCCAGCTTCTCGTAGCCGTCGGTCTTGCCCAAAGCGGCCGTCCGATGGTTCCGCATCACGCGCTGCATATGGTCGGCATTTTTGGCGTAGCCGGGGAACGGCCCCAACTCTCCGGCCATCTCGGCCGAGGTCGCATAGGACACGCCGGTCATAACGGCCGTCAAAGCACCGCACAAAGCGCGGCCCTCGCGGCTGTCATAACCGAGGCCCATATTCATGAGCAGACCACCGATATTGGCGTAGCCCAGCCCCAGCGTGCGGAAGTCGTAGGACCGCTGCGCGATCTCCTTCGATGGAAACTGCGCCATGGCCACGCTGATCTCCAGCGTGATGGTCCAGAGACGGGACGCATGCACATAAAGTTCGTGGTCGAAGCCCCCGTCTTCCTTGAGAAACTTCAGCAGATTCATCGACGCCAGGTTGCACGCCGTGTCGTCCAGGAACATGTATTCCGAACAGGGGTTCGAGCCCCGGATCGCCCCGTCTTCCGGGCAGGTATGCCAATCATTCACCGTATCGTGGAACTGAATGCCCGGATCGGCACAAGCCCAGGCCGCATGGCCCACCTTCTCCCACAACTCGCGCGCCTTCACGGTCTTGGCGACCGAGCCGTCCACGCGGTTCGTCAGCTCCCAATCGGCGTCCTTCTCGACGGCGTGCAGGAACGCATTCGTCACCCGCACGGAGTTGTTGGAATTCTGCCCCGAGACCGAGCTATAGGCCTCACTGTCCCAATCCGTGTCGTAGGTCGGAAACTCGATGCTCTCATAGCCCTGGCGCGCATATTGCAGCACGCGCATGATGTAAGCTTCGGGGATCATATGCTTCTTGGCCGCCCGGATGGCCGCCTTCAGCGTGTCGTTCTTGGCCGGATCCGTCGCGTCATCCAACGCCCCGTCCCAAGCGGTAATGGCGGCCATGACCTTATTGAGCTCGCGCTCATGGGTCTTGGAGCCCGCGACCAGGGCCGCCACTTTCTGCTCTTCGATCACTTTCCAGTCGATGAACTGCTCAATGTCCGGATGGTCCATATCGACAATGACCATCTTCGCTGCTCGACGAGTGGTCCCGCCCGATTTGATGGCGCCCGCGGCGCGGTCGCCAATTTTCAAGAAGCCCATGAGGCCGGAGGATTTCCCCCCGCCCGACAGCTTCTCCCCTTCACCCCGCAGATGCGAGAAATTCGTGCCCGTGCCCGACCCGTACTTGAACAGCCGTGCCTCGCGGACCCACAGGTCCATGATGCCGCCATCGTTCACCAGATCGTCGGCAACGGATTGGATGAAGCAGGCATGGGGCTGCGGATGCTCGTAGCTGGACTTGGACCGAGTCAGCTTGCCGGTCTCCGGATCCACGTAATGATGGCCCTGCGCGGGGCCGTCGATACCATAGGCCCAGTGCAGGCCGGTATTGAACCATTGCGGGCTGTTGGGCGCGCCCATCTGACGGGCCAGCATCACGCGCATCTCGTCGAAATAGGTGCGGGCGTCTTCCTCGGTGCTGAAATAGCCGCCCTTCCAACCCCAATAGGCCCAGGCCCCCGCCAGCCGGTCAAAGACCTGCTTCGACGAGATCTCGCCGCCATAGCGCGCCTCTTCGGGCAGCTCTTCCAGAGCTTTCTCATCGGCCACCGAGCGCCACAGGAACGGCGGCACGTCCTTTTCGCGGACCTTCTTCAAACGGGCCGGCACCCCAGCCTTGCGGAAATATTTCTGGGCGATGACGTCGGACGCCACCTGGCTCCAACCGTCGGGGATTTCGACCGCATCCAACTTGAACACGATCGTCCCGTCGGGGTTTCGGATCTCCGACGTGGTGGTGGTGAAAGTCAGCGCCGCATAGGCATCCTGGCCCGCTTCCGTCAGTTTCCGCTCAAGCCGCATGATAGCTCCCCAATTATCGCAGTCTTCGTTTTTCAAAAAAGAGGGCCCGCCTTGCGCCGCACCCCGTCCCACCTTCCAGTCGGTCGCACAGTCGCAGACACACAGCATCTGGTGTCGCAAACCACATGGGCTGCGAAGGTAGCGTGTATGAGGCGACTGCCCGGCCCCGTGCGGGGCCACTACATTTGGTGGCACCTCTGCACGCCAATACTAATGGCTGATCCGAGAGCCCCGCGTCAATGTGGATATCGGGGATATTTCTAAAACTTTGCGATTGACCGAAATCGACTCGGCCAGGGCGGCACACGCTAAGCGAGAAAGCGTGCAGACTCCGCCATTTGGCCAGCGGTCCGGCCATCGTCTGACGAATGTTGAAACGTGATCCGACAGCCACGGTCGGGCCGCATACAGGATCGTCCACAGCTTCTTCACGCCCACTCGACCCGTCCCGGTCTCGCGGCGGGTCGGGCGGGATTCGATTTCAAGCGGTGTGAGTCGCGCATCGACCCGGCCGATGCCGGACCAAGAACAGGCGTCAAACGACCTGGGATCTTTCTGCGATCCCGTCGAAGACCCAGCGACGACAGGAAACACGTGTCGCCGTCATTCGTCCAAACTCACGCTCCAGCGAGCTTTGCCAAACAATTCGACGATGGTCGGGGCGGCGAGATTCGAACTCACGACCCCCTGTACCCAAAACAGGTGCGCTACCAGACTGCGCCACGCCCCGACGCCGTGGCCTTAGCAGGCCATCGCGGAAGGCGGAAGCCCTACTCGCAGGCCCAGGCGGCCTCGTCTTGCGGCATGACGGGCGACCGCAATTCATCGCCCTCCGCCAAGCCCAGATCGGCGGCCAGCCCGGCATTGATCTCCAGCACCGCGCGGGCGGGACCGTCGGACGGGATGGTCGTCTCGTCCAGGGGCACGGCGTTCTCGTGGATATGCGTGATGGTGCCGGTGTCGTCCAAGAAGATGATGTCCAGCGGGATCAGCGTGTTTCGCATCCAAAACGTCCGTTCGCGCGCCCTGGGAAAGACGAACAGCATCGACGACAATCGCGCCATCTCCTCGCGAAACATCAGGCCGCGCTGCTGGTCTTCCGGCGTCAGCGCCAGATCTGCCTGAAAGCGCACGGTCCCGAACTCCCCCCGCAGGTCCACCCGGTCGGCGGCACAGGCGGCGGCCGCAACCGACGCGGCCAGGGACAGACCGATCCCGGCCAGAACCCGACGGATCGCGCGGGCCCGGATCAGGCCGAATAATATTCCCATCTGCGCACCTCTACCGCGAGCTTTCCGCGCGCGCCGTCGATGACGCGCAGGCAGATTGCCTCGCTGGGGGCGAGATCCGCAAGACCGAAGCGCCGCAACACTTCGATGTGAATGAACACGTCGACACCCGATCCGAAGACATTGGCGAAGCCGAAGCCCTTCGCCTTGTCGAACCACTTCACCCGGGCCGGCTCGTAGGGCAGCGTTTCGTCGACAGGTTGCAGATATTCCGCAACCGCGTCCGACGAACTGGCGTCCGGCGTTTCGATGGCCAAGACCTCGGTGGCCTGCAGGCCCCGGTCGGTCGTTTGCACCCGCAATTGCAATTGGGATCCCTCGACCACGCTGCTCTGGCCGAAGTTCCGCAGCACGTTCACATGCAAAAGCACGTCCCGGTCACAGGTCGGCGACACAACAAACCCAAAGCCACGGGTCACGTCGAACCATTTCACGGTTCCATCGACGACCACGTCGTCTTTGCAGTCTTCTATCACTCCCAAATTTCCCCGTAGATTTTTGACCAGACGGTCAAGTTTAGAGGCGCAGGCCGGTCTGATACATCGAGACTATCCCGCGCAAGAGGCGCCGCGTGAAAAAAGTGAATTAATCGTGAGTGTGGCGGATGATCGGCGTGCTTTCGCCGATAAAAGCCGCCCTATCTTATGGATTCAGGCGCTGAACCGCCCAATTTTGCGACGTAACGTCACAACGGCGCCACTGAAAGCGATCGTGCAGGCGGAACGGGCCGTCGGCCCAGAATTCGATTTCCACCGGCCGAATCCTGAAGCCACCCCAGAAATCTGGCCGTCTCGGCGCAGGTCCATGGCTGGCCGTAACCTTGGCCACTTCGGCCATCAGCGCCGCGCGGCTTTCCAACGGTTCCGATTGGCGCGACGCCCAGGCCCCCAGCCGCGACTTCAGCGACCGCGAGGCATAATAGGCATCCGCCTGTGCGTCCTCCACCCGCTCCACCGGGCCGCGCACCCGGATCTGGCGACGCAGCGATTTCCAATGCATCACGAAAGCCGCCTTCGGGGCCGCGGCCAATTCCTGCCCCTTCTTGCCCTCGAAATTGGTGTAGAAGACGAAGCCGTCGGCTTCGATCTCCTTCAAGAGCACCATTCGGACATTCGGCAACCCGTCCGCATCCGCCGTGGCCAGCGCGATCGCGTTCGGATCCTCCGGCTCGGTCCGCTCGGCCTCGGTCAGCCAGGCCTGCGCCAAGACGAAGGGATCGTCCCCGGCAAACGGCCCCGTGCGCTCCGAATCCGCCATGATCGCCCTTTCCTAGCGTGACTTGCTGCCCCTTGGGCAATCGCCTAAAGCCATCGCCAAGGCAAGCGGAGGGACCATGTCGGGGATCATGCAAGGCAAGCGAGGGCTCATCATGGGCCTGGCCAACGACAAGTCCATCGCCTGGGGCATCGCCAAAGCCTGCGCCGACCAGGGAGCGGAGCTGGCCTTCTCCTACCAAGGCGAAGCCCTCAAAAAGCGCGTCGATCCCTTGGCCGCCCAAGTCGGGTCCTCCATCGTGCTGCCCTGCGACGTCTCCGACGGCGCCTCCATCGACGCTCTCTTCGACGGCCTCCGGCACCATTGGGACCGCTTGGATTTCGTCGTCCACGCCATCGGCTTCTCCGACAAGAACGAACTGCGCGGGCGATACCTGGACACCTCGCTCGACAACTTCCTGATGACGATGAACATTTCGGTCTATTCCTTCACCGCAATCATGCAGCGCGCCGAGAAGATGATGACCGAGGGCGGCGCTGCCCTGACCCTCTCCTATTACGGCGCTGAAAAAGTCATGCCCCATTACAACGTCATGGGCCTGGCGAAATCCGCGCTGGAGATCAGCGTGAAGTACCTGGCCGAAGATCTGGGCCGCGACGGCATCCGCGTGAACGCCATCTCTGCGGGCACCATCAAGACGCTGGCCGCCTCCGGCATCGGCGATTTCCGCTACATCCTGAAATGGAACGAAAACAACGCCCCGCTGCGCCGCACCGTCACCCAGGACGAAGTCGGCAAATCGGCCATGTACCTCCTCTCCGACCTGGCCTCCGCCGTCACCGGAGAGGTGCACCATGTCGATAGCGGCTACCACGTGGTCGGCATGAAGAACCCCGAGGCGCCCGACATGACGCTGGAGAAGAAGGAGTGATCCGGACCGCCGTCGCCGCCCTCTGCGCCAGCGCGGCCCTGGCGGGACCGGCCCCGGCACAGGATATCGAGGCTCTGCGGGAACGGTTCCAGCAGCGACAATTGTCCGGCATCGTCCTTCCGTCCGGCCTTCGGCAGGCGTCCCTCTGTGGCATCGCCCGCCCGGATCTCGCCGCTGCCGGTCCCTGGCAGGCGACGACGGCATTCCGCTTGGCCGATCTTTCCAATGCGCTCGCGACGATGGCGACAGCCCATGACCCCGCTTCGCGTGGCGACGTGGCGTTCGGCCGTCCCGCCTCGTCCGGCGAAGCGACCCATGCCGACACCCCCATTCCCGACCTGCCGGTGCGCACGATCAGACCCGTGGCGCCCGACGATCTCGACCCCGGCTTCGCCTCCGTGACCGGCAGGCCGCTCGGAGACCTGCTGGCCGACCCCGCCTTCGTCGATATCGCGGGATGCGGGGCGCAGGATCGACCGATCTTCATCGGGGCACCGCCCCGAGCCGACCCCTTCGGAAACCCCATCGTCGCGACCGAGGACCTAGGATATCAGGTCAGCACGACCGGTCCCGGCGGGGTCCAGGGCGCTGATCGCGGCTCCGTCACCACGCTCTTCATGCGCTGATGGACACGCTGACCCTCGGCCATCTCCTGGCTTTCAACGCCGCCCTCTTTCTTGCCGTCGCCGCCCCCGGCCCGGCCTTCTTGGTCTGCGTCCAAGCCTCGCTGACCGGCGGCCGCCGCGAAGGCGTCCTCACGGGGGTCGGCTTGGCCGTCATGGCCGGTCTCTGGACCCTCGCCGCGCTGCTGGGCCTCGAAGCGCTCTTCATGCTCTTCCCCTACGCCTATACCGGCCTCAAGATCGGCGGCGCCCTCCTCGTCCTCTTCATCGCGCTCCAGGTCTGGCGCGGCGCCCGCGACCCGGTCGATACGCGCGCCCCAAGCTCGGCCCACCGTGCCTTCCTGCGCGGGGTCTTCCTGAACCTGGGCAACCCCAAAAGCATCCTCTTCGCCGCCGGCGTCCTGCTGGTCATCTTCCCGCCGG
>JBCDCW010000183.1:0-7361 GCA_039180995.1 Pseudomonadota bacterium | reverse complement strand
GCTCCATCGAAAACGTAGACCCGATGGGCGTCCACACGGGCGATAGCATCACCGTCGCGCCAGCCTTGACGCTGACCGACAAGGAATACCAGTTGATGCGAACGCACTCGATCAACGTGCTGCGCGAGATCGGCGTGGAAACCGGCGGCTCCAACGTCCAATGGGCCGTAAACCCCGCCGACGGCCGCATGGTCGTGATCGAGATGAACCCCCGCGTCTCCCGCTCCTCTGCCTTGGCCAGCAAGGCCACCGGATTCCCCATCGCCAAGATCGCCGCCAAGCTCGCCGTAGGCTACACCCTGGACGAACTCGACAACGACATCACCAAGGTCACGCCGGCAAGCTTCGAGCCCACCATCGACTACGTCGTCACCAAGATCCCCCGCTTCGCCTTCGAGAAGTTCCCCGGCGCCGAGCCCCTCCTGACCACCGCCATGAAATCGGTGGGCGAGGTCATGGCCATCGGCCGCACCTTCCACGAGTCGGTCCAGAAAGCCCTCGCCTCCATGGAGACCGGCCTCTCCGGCTTCGACGAAATCGACCTGCCCGCCGACCCCGCCGCCATCCGCGCCGAACTCGCTCGCCAGACGCCGGATCGCCTCCGCGTCATCGCCCAGGCTATGCGCCAAGGCTTGTCCAGTGACGACATTCACGCCATCACCAGCTTTGACCCCTGGTTCCTGTCTCGCATCAGAGAAATCATTGATTTAGAGGCCAACGTTAAGTCGGATGGCCTTCCCGTAACCGAACCGGATCTAAGACGTCTCAAACAATACGGCTTCACGGATTCCCGCCTCGCCCACCTCACGGGCCGCACCGAAGACAATGTCCGCCGCGCCCGTCAGAACCTGGGCGTCACCGCCCAGTTCAAGCGCATCGACACCTGCGCCGCCGAGTTCGAGGCGCAAACCCCCTACATGTACTCGACCTACGAAACCCCGGTCATGGGCGAGCCCGAATGCGAGAGCCGCCCAACGGATGCCAAGAAAGTCGTCATCCTGGGCGGCGGCCCCAACCGGATCGGCCAGGGGATCGAGTTCGATTATTGCTGCTGCCACGCCTGCTTCGCGCTGAGCGATGCCGGCTACGAGACCATCATGGTGAACTGCAATCCCGAAACCGTGTCGACCGACTACGACACCTCCGACCGCCTCTACTTCGAGCCGCTGACCTTCGAGCACGTCATGGAAATCCTCCGCGTCGAACAGGACAACGGCACCCTCCACGGCGTCATCGTCCAATTCGGCGGCCAGACACCGTTGAAACTCGCCAACGCCCTCCACGACGCGGGCATCCCCATCCTCGGCACCACCCCCGACGCCATCGACCTGGCCGAAGACCGCGAACGCTTCGCGGCCCTGGTCACCCAACTGGGCCTAAAGCAGCCGCAGAACGCCATCGCCACCACCGACGAAGAGGCCCGCCTCCGTGCCGCCGACCTTGGCTACCCCCTTGTCATCCGCCCCTCCTACGTCCTCGGCGGTCGCGCCATGGAGATCGTGCGCGACGCGGGCCAGCTCGACCGCTACATCCGCGACGCCGTCACCGTCTCCGGCGACAGCCCCGTCCTCCTCGACAGCTACCTGTCCGGCGCCATCGAGGTCGATGTCGACGCCCTCAGCGACGGCGAAAACGTCCACGTCGCCGGCATCATGCAGCATATCGAAGAGGCCGGCGTCCACTCGGGCGATTCAGCCTGCTGCCTGCCCCCCCACACGCTCAGCCGCGACACCATCAACACCATCCGCACCCAGACCGAGGCGCTGGCCCGCGCCCTCGGCGTGACCGGCCTCATGAACGTCCAATTCGCCGTCAAGGACGAGGAGATCTACCTCATCGAGGTCAATCCGCGCGCCTCCCGCACCGTGCCCTTCGTCGCCAAGGCCGTGGATTCGGCCATCGCCTCCATCGCCGCCCGTCTCATGGCGGGCGAGCCGCTCTCCAACTTCCCCCATCGCGACCCCTATCCCGGCGACGCGAATCCCGACCATGTCCCCATCGGCGATCTCATGACCCTGGCCCATCCCGACACGCCCTGGTTCTCGGTCAAGGAGGCCGTCCTCCCCTTCGCCCGCTTCCCCGGCGTGGACACCCTTCTGGGCCCCGAAATGCGTTCCACCGGCGAGGTCATGGGTTGGGACCGTTCCTTCCCGCGGGCCTTCCTCAAGGCCCAGATGGGCGCGGGGACCCTCCTGCCCACCGGCGGCCCCGACACCAAGGCCGCGTTCCTGTCAATCAAAGATGCCGACAAGACCCCGCAACTGATCGAGGCCGCTGCTATCCTCACCGATCTCGGCTTCCCCCTTTTGGCCACGTCCGGCACCGCGGCCTTCCTGGCCCAACACGGCATCGACAGCCGCCACGTCTCCAAAGCCTACGAGGGCGGCCGCACCATCTTGGATGTCCTCTCGGATGGCGAGATTGCCTTGGTCATGAACACCACCGAAGGCGCCCAAGCCGTCGAAGACAGCCGCTCGCTCCGCCGCGTGGCTCTGACGGACCGCATCCCCTACTACACGACGCTGGCCGGATCCCACGCCGCGGCCTTGGCGATGCAGGCGCAGGTGGAGGGGGATGTGGAGGTGCGGTCGTTGCAATAGGCGCCGCATGGGCACGCATCGGCTGGGGCCATCGATCAAGGAGCCCGTTTCGAGGCACCTGACCCACAGCTTGCGACCGATGAATGACAGCCTGGAGCCCAAATTGCATGATGCTGCGCAGTGCAAGAATGTCAGCTTCCGGCGTTCCACATGTTTCTAGACGTTCCTATCTAGCTGCGCCGAAACCTGACGACGACCCCAACACAACGGTGAACCCGTCTCTCTTCGACGTCTTCCATGAGCGCGCCAAACGAAAGGTTAATGCGACGAACTTCCGACGGGATCAGACGTTCCTGACACCGTCGGTTTCCGCCAATTTCCCCCGGTCCGTTAAACCGTTCGCAAAATTATCCTAAACGAGACAGCAATTGCCCCGATGCGGTCCGACTCCCGCCACGTGAAGCCTGCACAAGGGCTGCACTGTTTGTCGAAGGAGGCGTCCCATGGAGCCCATCAGCATGTCCCTCGTCGCCATCGGCGCGTCCAGCATGGCGCTGCGCCGGGCAACCCGCGACGATCCCAACATGCTGCCGTTCGAGACCGAAGGCTTGGCGGCCGCCGGGGCCGCCCTGATGGGTGCGCTGTCGGGATGCAGCCTGCGCCCCCGCCCCGTTGTCGCCTCCGGCAACCGCAGCATGGCCCTGCAACTGGCTCGCTTCGCTTCCGCCAATGGGCTGCAACTCAACGCCCAGGTTTCGCTTGATGCGCTCTTTGATGCCGAAGGCCGCACCGCGCGCTTCGTCTCGGCCTCGCTTCGCCAGCGTCGCATCGACTTCGCCCTGACAGATGACAACGGCACCCCTGTCTGCGGCATAGAGATCGTCACCGCCGCCCATCCGGGCCGCGGCGACAGCACGCGCCGCGTGGCCTTCCGCAAGGCGGGGCTGCCCATCGTGACCCTGAATGCCGAAGACGGCTGGGCGCCGAATCGCGACCGCCTGGCGGAAGCGCTGGGCCTGGACCTGGCGCCAGCCAATAGCGACGCGCCGCATATCCCGCTGGCCAGCGTCTCATGATCCTCGCCACATTCCCGACACAGGCCACAGCCGCCACGCCGCAGGATCTCCGCGGCGCGGTTAACGGGGACCATGCGCGGCCGGGCCCCGCGCCAATCCTGCAAGGCCAGCGCGCCGCGCTTTGCCGTTAACCAGCGCTAGACAAATCCAGCTTTGCGCCCTCTCCCCAGCCCGGGGCCGCAATTCGGGCACGATGCTCCGCCATCCAGGATGCATCCCCAACCCGGAGCCCGTCCCATGTCGCTCGCCGAACCCGACCATCGCCGCCCTTCGCCCTTCAAGCGCATCCTGACCCCGGTCGTCCCCTTCAGAAATCTGTGGGGCGGGTCGGGCAGCCGCCGGGTCAGTTCAGTCGAGGTCATCGACACCACCCCGATCGCCGCCGCCCCGCTGCTTGACGAGTTGCGCCGCGGCCGCTTCGTCCAACTCTGCGAGATCGCGCATGAGCGGGGGCTGCACGTGGCGCCCGAAGTCTCGCTGGGCGCGCTCTTTACGTTGGACCATCCCGCCAGCCGCCAAGGGGCCGAAGACGTGGCCAAGGCGCTGCGCGGTAAACGGGTGGATTTCGTCTTGATCGACGGCGCGGCCCAGGCCGTGCTGGCCATCGACTACCGGGGCGAAGGCCCCTGGCGCGGCCGCGCCCTGCGGCGCGACCGGCTCAAGCGGCGCGCATTCGAGAAGGCGGACATCCCGCTGATCGAACTCGGCGGCCAGGACGATTGGCCCGACGACCGCGCCCGTATCCTGCGCCTGTTGGGCCAGGCCCCGGTCACAGTCGCGCGTGAACGCCCCGCGGCTTGACCGCGGCGCGCGCGGGCGTCAGGACCAAGGGACCCGCCGCAAGAGGTCCGCCATGTCAAGTCCCGCCGCCCCGAAGGCCGTCATCACCGGCGCGGGCGTCTTCACCCCCGACCAGACGATCACCAACGAAGAACTCGTCGCCGCCTTCAACGCCTATGCCGACCGCCAAAACGCCGCCGGGGCCACCCCGCCGGTTCCCCATTCCAGCCCCGACTTCATCCTGTCCGCCAGCGGGATCGAGCGGCGCTTCGTCCTGGACAAGGCCGGCGTGCTGGACCCCGACCGCATGTTTCCGCGCCTTCCCGCCCGCGCCGATGACGAACCGTCTCTGATGGCCGAGATGGCGCTGGATGCCTGCGGCAAGGCGCTGGCCCAGGCCGGAATCGCGGCAGATCAGATCGACGCGGTGATCTGCGCCGCCTCGAACCACGAACGCGCCTATCCCGCGATCGCCATCGAGATCCAGGACCTGCTGGGCACCGGCGGCTTCGCCTTCGACATGAATGTGGCCTGTTCCTCGGCCACGTTCGGCATCCAGGCCGCTGCCGATATGATCCGCTCGGGGTCGATCCAGCGGGCCCTGGTCGTCAACCCCGAGATCTGCTCCGCCCATCTCGAATGGCGCGACCGCGATTGCCACTTCATCTTCGGCGATGTCTGTACGGCAATCGTGCTGGAACGCGACGACCTGGCCAAGGGCGACTGCTTCGTGATCGACAGCACCCGATGTGCGACGCAATTTTCCAACAACATCCGCAACAACGACGGCTTCCTGCGCCGCACCCGCGATGCGATGGACGACCGACGTGACATGCAGTTCGTGCAGGAGGGACGGAAGGTCTTCAAGGAAGTCCTACCGCTCGTGGCCCACCACATCGCCGACCATATGGATGCCGCGGGCTGGCAGGCCGACGGCCTCAAGCGGCTCTGGCTGCATCAGGCCAACAAGTCGATGAACGACTATATCGGCAAGAAGGTCCTTGGCCGCACGCCCACGCCCCAGGAACAGCCGAACATCCTGCAAGATTATGCCAACACCTCGTCGGCCGGGTCTATCATCGCCTTTGCCCAGCATTCGTCCGACCTCGAACCGGGCGACCAAGGTCTGATCTGCAGCTTCGGCGCGGGCTATTCCGTAGGCTCGGTCCTGGTGACCCGCGCCTGATGGCCAAACTCTACTTCCACTATTCGACCATGAATGCGGGCAAGAGTACGCTGCTCCTGCAAGCGTCGTACAATTATGTCGAACGCGGCATGGAAACCTATCTGCTGACCGCGAATTTCGACGACCGCGTGGGAAAGGGCCGGATCGGCAGCCGCATCGGGATCGAGGCCGAAGCCGATACATATGGCGCCTCCACCGATCTTTTCGCGATGATCGAGACCCGGCGAGCCCAAGGGCCGTGCCACTGCGTCCTGGTGGACGAGGCCCAATGGCTGTCGCGCGACCAGGTCTGGCAATTGGCCCGCGTGGTGGACGATCTGGGTGTGCCCGTGATGGCCTACGGCCTGCGGGTGGATTTCCGGGGAGAGTTGTTCCCCGGCTCGGCCGCCCTTCTGGCCCTGGCCGATGAGATGCGCGAAGTGCGCACGATCTGCCATTGCGGCCGGAAGGCGACGATGGTGATCCGGGTCGATGGCGAGGGCCGGGCCCTCACCGAAGGCGCGCAGGTCGAAGTCGGCGGAAACGACCGCTACGTCTCGCTCTGTCGGCGGCATTTCCGGGAAGCGATCGGAGACCGCGTCCCCCCGGAACCGCCGGTCTAGCCTGGGCGGACCCGGCCCCGCGTAAGATGGGGTTCTACCCCATCAACCCTGCCAACAAATGCTCCCCCCGCTCGATCACCCGCGCCAAATCCACGGTGATCAGATGCCCGTCCCGCACGATCTGCCGTCCCTCGACGAACAGGTCCCGCACCCGCCGCGGTCCCGCCAGCAGCAACGCCGCCTTGTCCCACGACCCCGCCGCCTCGATCCCGGACATGTCCCAGACCGCCACATCCGCCCGCATCCCCGGCACCAGCTCACCGATATCGTCGCGGCCCAGAACCGCCGCGCCGCCCCGCGTCGCCACGCGCAGCACCTCGGCGCCCGACATCGCATCGGCCCCCAGGGTCACCCGTTGCAGCAACATCGCCTGGCGCGCCTCGTCGATCAGGCTGCCCGCATCGTTCGATGCCGACCCGTCCACGCCCAAGCCCACCGGCACGCCAGCATCCAGCATCGCCCGCAGCGGCGCTACCCCCGAACCCAACCGGCAATTGGAACAGGGGCAATGGGCGACGCCCGTCCGCGTCCGGGCGAACAGGTCGATCTCGGCCCCGTCCAGCGCCACGCAATGGGCGTGCCAGACATCCGATCCCGTCCAGCCCAGATCCTCGGCATATTGCCCGGGCCGGCATCCAAACGTCTCCAACGAATAGGCCACGTCCTCGGCGTTCTCGGCCAGATGCGTGTGCAGCCGCACCCCCTTGTCGCGTGCCAGGATCGCCGCGTCGCGCATCAGCTCTCGGCTGACCGAAAAGGGCGAACACGGCGCCACGCCCACCTGGCAGAGGGATCCCGGCGCCGGGTCGTGGAATGCGTCGATCACCCGCAGGCTATCCTCCAGGATCGCCGGCTCCGCCTCGACCAGCGCGTCGGGCGGCAAGCCGCCGGCGCTTTCACCGATGGACATGGCCCCGCGCGTCGGATGGAAGCGCAACCCGATCTCTGCGGCGGCATGGATCGTATCGTCCAGCCGCGTGCCATTGGGAAACAGGTACAGGTGATCCGACGACGTGGTGCAGCCCGACAAGGCCAGTTCCGCCAGGCCCAGTTGCGTCGCCGTGAACACGTGATCGGGCGTGAACCGCGCCCAAATCGGGTAGAGCGCCCGCAACCACCCGAACAGCAGCGCATCCTGCCCAGCCGGCACGGCCCGCGTCAGCGTCTGGTAAAGATG
>JBCDCW010000182.1:0-7427 GCA_039180995.1 Pseudomonadota bacterium | reverse complement strand
GCCGCAGCACGTTGGGCTGCGGGATGGGTCAAGTCCAGGTCGCCACGCAGGCGCATCGCAGCTGCCGCGGCTTGGCCGGCAGGCAGATGATCGAGCACCTGTTCTAGAATATCCTCCGATGACACAGCGCCATCCGTTGCGACCTGCATGGCCTCGACCACATAGCCGCTGGCCGCCAGACCGGAGGCCAAGGCCCGATCCAGGTTTGCGCGTGCGGCATCGGGCGGCATGGATTGCCGAAAGGCGAGCGCATTGATCAGAAGCGTCTCGGGCAGATCACTCGGATAACCTTCGTGGTCCAACAGCGAGCCGACGATAGCGCTTGCTGTCTTTGTATCTGTTCCCGCGATATCGCCAAGCGGCTCGTCCGCAGGGTCCAGAGCGCGCAGGAACGCAAGTGCATCGCCGGCATCGGCAGCTTCGAGTGCCTCAATCAGGCGCGGTCTGAGATTGGAAGCATGGCCTTGCGGCATATCCGTAACGAAGTTCGCTAAGGATCTGCCATCGACTTGGCGGATGGTTTGAGGGTCGAGCCCAGCCAGGATGGCTGCAAGCGACGACGCCGGACCGCAGGCCGCGTCGGGCGCCGTTCCGGTCGGCAGGAGCGTGCCGTCAAAAAGACGTGCCAATGCCGTCCGGTGCGGGTCGCGGTCCGTCGCCTGGCGCAGGACCAACAGCGCTTCTTGGCCCCAACCCAGATCCAAATAAAGATGCGCCAAGTCTCGCACACCAGGCTCAAGCAAACGCCCTGTCTCGTCCGTTGCGGCCAAGCGTCTATGGGCCAGCGATGCCAACGCCTCCATCGGGTCAGACAGAAGATGGTCCCGCGCCACCCCCTCAAACCCACAATTCATCAACGAAGGAAAAGTGTCCGGTCTGTCCGAGGTGAGCCCGCGCGAGGTCTCGCGGATCGCCACGTGACGCCGCGGGTCCTGTCCTGGTGCGCCCGAATCGGTCCGGGACAGGCGCGGCCCTGCCATTGGCTCGGCGGGCATGGGCAGCGGCCGCAGTAGGATCGGTCGGACCGGCAGGATGGTTGGGAGGGTGCGGGCCTGCTGGGCGGGGCGCGCGCCAGGATCTGGGTCTTGAATGTCCAGGACGATATGTCCCGACGTTAGCTGGCTCACCGCGATGGGGCAGTCACAATTCAAGTCCAGTTCCAACGCGTTCCCATCTTGCTCGATGACCGAAAGGCGTGTCTTCGGGATCCGCTGGAAGACCTGCGACAGGTCCAGAATGGGTAGTTCCGTCTGGAATTCGACGCGGTTTCGGCCCGCGGACGTGGTGAGTATACGCCAAGTCTGCGGTCCCGTATCGGCAAAGACCAGGCGGGAGAAATCTTCATGCTCGCCCGATCGAACGACCGTCGCCACCTGTGCATGGGACATCAGCGGGCTGATCAACAAGATCAAAGCCCCGATTAAAGACGGCCACCGGGTCATGCGGCCTTCCGCGCCTTCAGAGCGGTTTCTAACTCGGAATAGCTGGGCCGCATATGGGTCGGCGTGGTCTGGCGCCCGACCTCGATGCAGATATTGGTCGCATGATTGTGGAGGTTGGCGGTCAATACCTCTCGGATCAACGCATAGAACTGCGCGTCTTGCTCCGACACGGCCTTCAGGCGAACGGCAAAAGGGCCCACCAATCCATAGGCCAAGAAGACGCCGAGGAAGGTGCCCACTAGCGCCCCGCCGATCAGCTTGCCAAGCACTTCAGGTGGTTGGTCGATGGATCCCATCGTCTTGATAACGCCGAGGACGGCTGCGACGATCCCCAGCGCAGGCAGCGAATCCGCCATGGATTGGAGCGCATGGCTGGAATGGAGCGAATGGGCCAGATTTTCGTCCATGCGTGCTTCGAGCACATCCTGAACTTGATGGGGATCGTCGTAGTTCATCGACGCCGCCCGAAGTGTATCACAAATCATCGCTACGGCCTCGGCATCGGCGCAGATCTTCGGATAGGCCCCAAAGATATCCGAAGAATCCGGGGTTTCGATATGCTCCTCCAGCGCCACCGGGTTTTGGCGGCCCAGGCGGACGAGTTCGAACAAAAGGCACAGCAGATCGCGGTAGTCGTCCTGGGCCCAGCGCGGCCCTTTGAAGACCTTCCCGAGATCTTTGATCGTGTGCTTGATCTCCGGCAGGCTGTTGCCGATCAAGAACGCCCCGATCGCCGCTCCGCCGATCATCGTCATTTCGTAGGGCAGACTTTTCATGATGATGGCCATCTTGCCGCCGGCCATCAGGTAGCCGCCGAAGACCATCACGAAGATGCAGACGATTCCCACCAATCCGATCATGTCATGTCACTCCGTCGCGGCGTTGGCGTTGCGCCCGGCCATCACCACGCTGAGCGCGTAGGCGGCATCTGGCGAAAGATTGGAAAAGATGGCCGATGCCGCGTCGGGTCGCATTCGGGCCAAGAATCCCGCCGCGAAGGGAGGTTCCATCGCCTCAAACAGCGCGGCCGCGTCTTTCGGTTTCATGCCCTCATAGACGCTGACCAATTGCGCGACGTCGTCAGATGCGGCCCCTGCCGAGGCGGCCATGCGCGCGGCGAGACGGTCTTCCGCCTCTTGCAGGCGCACCAGAGCCGCGAGCGCCTCTTGGCGGGCGACCTCTACATCCTGCTCACGCAGGTCGATGTCACGCTCGCGGGCCGTCAATGCGTCATCACGCTCGACGATCTGATCCAGAAGCAGGGCGACGTCTTCCGATGGTGGGCACAGCAATTCCCGGCTGTCAGTGACCATGATCTCGGGCGCATCATCGTCGCGGAGGGAAAGACTGGCTGATACCAAGCGGGTCAGGGCCGACATAACCAGAATCCCGATGATTGCGGTGACCGACAAGCGGCGGATCAGGCGGCGGAAAGCGGCCATCAGATGGTCCCTCCTGTCCCATGCCGGTGCGGGCGGAAGTGGATTGGCGCTTCGGTCTTGGGCGCGTCGGTTGGTGTGTCGGCCACGTCCTCGGCGGCGGCGATAAGCATTTCCAATCGGCCAATGCTGTCGTTGGCGCGGTCGGTCGCCGTGTCCAGGCTGGCGGCGGCCGAGCCGCTTTCGGCGGTGGCCGTGGCCAACGTGTCCTTCAATTCGTCCACCTGTAGGGATAGGGCGGCGATGGCGCCGCCCAGCCCGGAATCAACGTCGTTGAAGGCGCGCAGCCGGGCCGCCAGCCGCCAACAATAGGCCGCCAGCGCCACGGTCGCGAGAACGAGAAGTCCATCGGAGAGAAGAGGAAAAAGGGTCATGTTACACGATCACGAAGTCGATGATGAGAAGGTCTTCCACGGCGTCCGGCCCCGCCAAAAGCTGAACGCGTCGTAGCAATTGCGACCGGATCCGCAGAAGGGCGGTCGGGTCCTCCAGTGTCGACACGGGTAGCGCCCGAAGATAGGTCGCAAAAACATCCATGATCCGCGGCTTGGCGGCTTCGACAGGCCGACCCCCGGCCGACCCCACTTGGAGATAAGCGCGGAATTGAAGCTGTCGGATGGAGCCGGCGCCGCCGACGGAGACTTTCAACGGATCGAGTTCGACGAAATCGACCTCTTCCGCAGGGTTTGCCGCTTGGGGTATATGCTCGGCCTGGGCGACCGCGTCGTGGCCACCGATCAGTCCTGCATAGGTGGCATAGAACCCGCCGCCGCCCAGGATCAAAGCCAGAACGACGACCCCGATCCAGGCTTTCAGCCCCAGACTGCGCTTGGCCTCTTCTTGGGTGCTTTCGCCGTCGTCGGCCATGATTCTGGTCCCTCCGAATGTCGGACCCGTCATAGGCGACCGGAGCCTAACTTAGTCTTAACGCAGGCTCCGATTCTCGGCATCGCGATGCCGTTTCCACCGCTGGCCTCTTTATGGATGCACAATGGAAAGTACTCGGCATTGGCGTTGCTGTCTCGGCGAGAAGGCTCGCGTCCCCGGCCCATTCGGCCGCCGAAAAATGGAAAAAGACGCGAACGGGGAAGCTGGGCTAATACAATCTTAAGGCAATTGGTGAATCCTCCCGTCAATCGCCCAGAACGGGCGGGTCGACCAGCCGGAGGACCATCCCTTGGACAGCATCAGCGCGTTCTGGAACAGACAGGATAAGCGACGTCTCGTGATCCTGGGCCTCGCGACGATCGCAGCGTTCACGGCGGTCCTGTTCTTAACCCGTCTGGCCACGGCCCCTCGGATGGAATTGCTCTATGCCAATCTGGATCCGGCCGTGGCAGGCGAAGTCATCGCCAGCTTGGACGGGCGCGGTGTGGTGCATGACGTTCGCGGCGGGTCGATTTACGTGGACGGCGCGGTGCGCGATGCCCTGCGCCTGCAATTGGCGGGCGAGGGCCTGCCCCGAGATGATGGCAACGGCTATGAATTGCTCGACGGTCTCAGCGGTTTCGGCACCACGTCGCAGATGTTCGATGCCGCCTATTGGCGAGCCCGCGAAGGCGAACTGACCCGCACGATCCTTTCGGGAACAGGTGTCAAACTGGCCCGTGTTCATCTGGCGACTGCCGATGCCTCCCCCTTCGCACGGGATCGGTCCGCCACCGCCTCGGTGACGATGCAGATGGTGTCCGGCGCCGTCGACGTGTCCTTTGCGCGCGCGGTCCAATCGCTTGTGGCGGGCGCGGTGCGCGATCTGTCGCCTGAAGATGTGACCATTATCGATTCCAGTACGGGGCGCGTCGTGGGTGGCGAGGCACTCGATTCGGAGGCCGAGCGGCGGGACAATCGCATCGCCGAGATGCGGGCCGCCGTCGAAAATATCTTGGCCGCGCGGGTCGGGCCGGGACGCTATGTCGTGGAGCTTGCATTGGAAACCACGACCGCACGCGAGACGATCACCGAACGCGTGCTCGATCCCGACAGCCGTGTCGTCATCAGCACGGACACGGAGGAGCGGTCCGCCAACGATCGAGGTTCGGCCAGTGGCGTAACGGTCGCCAGCAATCTGCCAGACGGCGAAGCCTCGGGCGGCGATCAGGAAAGTCAGAGCGCGGAAACGCGCGAGCGGGTAAACTACGACTTCTCGGCGACGCAGCGCCAGATCGAGCGCGGTCCCGGAGCCATCGAACGGGTCACGGTCGCGGTTTTGGTGGATGGCCTTCGCGGTCCGGAAACTGGAAATGACGATGCCTGGGTGCCGCGCCCAGAGCCGGAATTGGACGTTCTGCGCGATCTGGTCGGCTCAGCCGTGGGTTTTAAGGAAGCGAGAGGCGATGTCGTGACCGTCCGCACCATGCAGTTCGGTGAACTGCCCGATGTGCAAACCGCCCCGGGCTTGTCTCTGCCATGGTTCACCGGTGGCCAGATCGCTCAGATGGTAACGGCCGCCCTGCTGGCTGTCGTCGCCCTGGTCGCGATCTTGGCGGGTTTGCGGGCCATGCGCGCCCGCGCGCCATTGCCGCCGATTTTGCCCGAAGCCCCGGCTTTGTCAGTGGACCAGGACGGGACGACCCCTGCCGCGCTCGAAGCGCCGTCATCGGAGCCCGAGATGGAGATGTCGAACGCCATGCCTGCCTTGCCGTCGGACCTGCCCGATCTGCCTGACTTGTCGGATCTGGGCGCGCTGGCCACGGGTGGACAGGCCGATGGCCATGCCACGGAAGAAGACGATCCCGTCGAGCGCCTGCGGCAACTGATCTCGGACCGCCGGGATGAGACCATCGAGGTTCTGCGCGGCTGGGTCGAAGACGTGCCGGAGGATGCCCGATGAGCGCCCCCCATCTGGAGGATTTCGGGTCCCAGACCGGGCGCCGCCCCTCCCCGGTTGCGGCGCCCGGCGCGGCGGATGCGGCGCCCAGCGCCTATGAACAAGGATACAACGCGGGGTGGGATGACGCCCTTTCGCAGATCGCCGAGGAGAAGGGCCGCATCGGCGAGACGCTGGCTGAGCGCTTATCCCTGGTCGAGCAAACCCGCGATGAGGCGATGGCACAAATGCTGCGCACGCTGGAGCCGTTGCTGCACGACGTATTCGACAAGGTCCTGCCCCGCGCCGTTGAGCGCGGCTTCCTGCGGCGCTTGATGCAGGAGGCCGAGGCGGTCCTGGAGGAAACCAATGCCAGCCTGACCCTCCTTGTGACGCCGGAAGAGGTCACCGCGCTCGAAGCTCTGGTGTCCGACCGGCAGGACTTATCGGATGTCTTGAAGGTCAAGGCCGAGCCGGCTCTGGCCCTGTCCCAAGCGATCCTCGCCTGGGAGGGCGGACAGAAGCGGCTTGATCTGCAATCCGTCATGATCGCCATGGAAGCGGCGTTCGAAGACCTCATTCAGACCGTGCCCGACACACCCATGCCCAAGGAGGCCATCAATGGCTGATCTTCGCTCCGATGCCAGCTCTGGCTTGTCCCGCGTTCCTGTCGAAATCACCGTATCGGTGGGTCGTGCCCATCCCACGGTGGCCGAACTCCTAGCGCTCGAACGCGATGCCGTCCTGCCCCTGGATCGCGGCGTCGGCGATGCGGTCGAACTCTTTGCCGGCGATCGCCTGATCGCTCGCGGTGAATTACAGGAAGTCGAAGGCGATACCACGGGCCGTCTGGCCGTCCGGCTGACGGAAGTGGTCGACCCGGAGGCTGTCGCTTGATCCCATCGGCGCGCCTTTGGGTTCTGCCTTTGGCCGCCGGTCTGGTGGCAGTGGGGCAGGGCGCGGTCGCCCAAGAGATCGGCCTCGATTTCGGCTCGGAAGGGTCTTTGTCGCTGCGAACCGTTCAGTTGATCGCCTTGCTGACCGTGCTCAGCCTGGCGCCCGGCATCGCGGTAACGATCACTTGCTTTCCGTTCATCGTCACCGTTCTGTCGATCCTGCGGCAGGCCATCGGCCTGCAAGCCTCACCGCCCAATATGCTGATCGTCAGCTTGGCGATGTTCCTGACCTACTTCGTCATGGAGCCGGTCGCCGCCGCCGCGTGGCAGGCCGGGATCGGCCCGCTGACCCGGGGCGAGATGGAGCCGGGCATGGCCCTCGCCGCGGCAGCCGAGCCGTTCCGCGGCTTCATGTCGGCGCGCGTCGATCCCGATACCCTGGCCCACCTCCAGGGCCTGCGCCCCGAGGCGGAGGCAGGTGCATTTTCCGTCCTGATCCCGTCCTTCCTGTTGTCCGAAATCAGCCGGGCTTTCCAGATCGGGTTTCTGGTCTTCATGCCGTTTCTCATCATCGACATGGTCGCGGCGGCCGTTCTGATGTCCATGGGCATGATGATGGTGCCGCCCGCCATCGTCTCGCTTCCGTTCAAGCTGGCCTTTTTCGTCATGGTCGACGGCTGGACCTTGGTGACAGGCGCCCTGGTCCGTTCCTATCTCTGAAAGGATTGTAATGTTCTCCCGCCGTAAGCAGGCAGACGCTGCCGAACCCATGCCAAAACCCGAGACGACACCGGCTGCTGCGGGATCGGATGCGCGCGGGCAGGCGCGCGCGCTTCTCTCCATG
>JBCDCW010000181.1:0-7459 GCA_039180995.1 Pseudomonadota bacterium | reverse complement strand
TCCGATGTTCAGGGGATGCGGTGCAAGCATGTTGGCCCGCCCGGCGATGGTCTCGACGACGGGGATATCGTGGACCTCGGCGAAGGCCGTCAGCTCCGCGACCGCGCCGGAATACTGGACGCCGCCGCCCGCGATGATCATCGGGCGCTCGGCCGATGCCAAGAGACGGGCGGCCTCGGCGACCTCAGCCGCATCGGGCGCTTGGCGCCGTATGCGATGGACCCGGCGCTCGAACAATGCGTCCGGGTAGTCGTAGGCCCAACCTTGGAGATCTTGCGGCAGGGCTAGGAATACCGGCCCGCAATCCGCCGGGTCCAGCATCGTGGCTAACGCCGTGGGCAAGGATTGGATAATCTGCGCCGGATGCGTGATCCGGTCCCAATACCGCGTCACCGCTTTGAACGCATCGTTGAGACCAAGGGCCGGGTTCCCGAAATGCTCCAATTGCTGCAACACCGGGTCCGGCAACCGGGTCAGGAACGTGTCGCCGCAGAGCATCAGCATCGGCAGCCGGTTCGCGTGGGCCAAGGCCGAGGCCGTCAGCAGGTTGGCCGTCCCCGGCCCCGCGCTGGCCGTGCAGAACATAAACCGCCGACGCAGGTGGTACTTGGCGTAGGCCGCCGCGGCGAAGCCCATGCTCTGTTCGTTCTGACCGCGATAGAGCGGCATTTCATCCTGCACCGGATAGAGCGCCTCACCCAGACACGGCACATTGCCATGGCCGAAGATGCCGAAACCGCCACCGCAGATGCGGGTCTCGACCCCGTCGATCTCGATGAATTGGGCCATCAGATAGCGCACGATGGCCTGGGCCACCGTCAGCCGGATGGTGCTGTCGGATGCGGTCATGTGTCCTCCCGATACGTGCCCCCACCTTGCCCCGAAACAATAGCAGTTGCGAGCCCGCTTGCCGCAGGATACGAGTTTTGCAACCGGTTGCAACCGGCTTGCTTGGGAGGGCTTAGCGGTGACAAAGATCGGCATCGGCCTGGTTGGCGGCGGCTATATGGGCAAGGCCCATGCCGTTGCGTTGGCTGCCGTGGGCGGCGTCTTTGACACGGCGCTCCGGCCCCGTTTGGAGATGATCTGCGCGTCCTCGCCCGAATCGGGGGAACGTTACCGGGCGGCATATGGCTTCGCCCGCGCAGCGGCGCATTGGCGGGATTTGGTAGCAGACCGGGCGGTTGACGCCGTGGTCATCGCCTCGCCGCAATCCACCCACCGTGCCATCGCCGAAGCGGCCTTTGCAGCCGGCAAACCGGTCTTCTGCGAAAAGCCTCTCGGAGCATCATTGCAGGATGCCAAGGCCATGGTCGCCGCCGCCGAGACGTCCGGCCTGCCGAACATGATCGGCTTCAACTATGTCCGCACGCCCGCCACCCGATTCGTCCACCAATTGCTGGCCGAAGACGCCATTGGCCAAGTCACTTGGTTCCGGGGCGAGCATACCGAGGATTTCCTAGCCGACCCCGCCCTGCCCGCCACCTGGCGCACCACGGACCGCGCCAACGGCACCATGGGTGACCTGTCCCCCCACATGATCAACTGCGCGCTGGCCTCGATGGGTCCCATCATGGAGGTCTCCGCCAATATCGAGACCGTCCACGCCACGCGACCCAGCCGCGACGGCCCCGTACCGGTGGACAATGACGACCAAGCTCAGATGATGGTGCGCTTTGCCTCGGGCGCCATGGGGCACCTGCATTTCAGCCGCATCGCGACGGGCCGTAAGATGGGCTATGCCTATGAAATCCATGGCACGCTGGGCGCCATCCGCTTCGACCAGGAAGACCAGAACGCGGTATGGCTCTACCGCGCCGAGGGCCCAGAGAAGACGCGCGGCTTCACCAAGATCCTGACCGGCCCCGCCCATCCCGATTACGCGGCGTTCTGCCAAGGTCCGGGCCACGGGACCGGCTACCAGGACCAGATCATCATCGAGCAGCGCGACTTCCTGCATGCCATCGCCACTGGCGATCCCGTCTGGCCCACCTTCCGCGATGGGCTGGCCGTCGCCCACGTGATCGACACGGCTTTCGCATCGTCCGAGGACGGGCGTTGGCACGTCGTCCCCCAGCATTGAAAGGACAGCTATGACCATCCGCATCGGCAACGCTCCCTGTTCCTGGGGCGTTGAATTCGCGGACGATCCCCGCAACCCGCCCTGGCGCGAGGTGCTGCGCGATTGTGCCGCCGCCGGGTATACCGGGATCGAACTGGGGCCCGTCGGTTTCATGCCCGAGGACCCCGCGATCTTGGCCGATGCCCTAGCCGAAGATGGCTTGGATCTGATCGGCGGCGTCGTCTTCCGCCCCTTCCACGATCCCGACAGCTGGGACGACGTGATGGACGGCGCCGTGCGTACCTGCAAAGCATTGACCGCCCATGGCGCGGAGCATCTGGTCCTGATCGACTCGATCTCGCCACGTCGGGCGCCCACCGCCGGGCGCGCCGAGGCAGCTGAGCAGATGGACACGACCGAATGGAAAGCATACCGCGACCGGATTGCCACGATCGCCAATATGGGCGCCGATGAATACGGCCTAACCGTCGGCATTCACGCCCATGCCGCAGGGTTCATGGATTTCGAGCCAGAATTGGAGCGGCTGCTGGACGAAGTTGATGAGCGATTGCTCAAGATCTGCTTCGATACCGGCCATCATTCCTATGCCGGGTTCGACCCGGTGGCTTTCATGCGGCGGCATATGAAACGGATCTCATACATGCATTTCAAGGACATATCAGCCGATGTTAAAGCTGATGTGATCGCCAAGGGAACGGGGTTCTACGACGCTTGCGGCCAAGGCATCTTCTGCAACCTGGGCCAAGGCGATGTCGACTTCCCAGCCGTTCGTCAAATCCTGCTCGCGTCCGGTTTCCAGGGCTGGTGCACTGTCGAACAGGATTGTGACCCGACTCTGGATGTCAGTCCGATCGACGATGCCCGCGCAAATCGCGCCTACCTGACGAGCATCGGTTTCACCTGAAGGACGGACCAATGGTCAAACTCAATTGGGGCATGATTGGCGGCGGCGAAGGATCTCAGATCGGACCTGCCCATCGCCTGGGCGCCGGGCTCGATGGGGACTACGCCTTCGTCGCAGGCGCGCTGGACCATCGGCCCGAGGCAGGCCGTGCATATGGCGCACGTCTCGGGCTGTCGGCAGACCGATCCTATGGCGATTGGCGCGATATGTTGGCGGGCGAGCGCGCCCGCCCCGACCGCATAGACTTGGTCACTGTCGCCACCCCGAACGCCACCCATTTCGAGGTCACCAAGGCCTTCCTGGAGGCCGGGTTCCACGTGCTGTGCGAAAAGCCCATGACCATGACCGTGGAAGAGGCCGAAGAGATCGTCCGCCTCTCCCGATCTACCGGCAAAATCTGCGCCGTGAACTACGGCTATACCGGCTATTCCCTGGTCCGACACATGCGCGCCATGGTGGCCCGGGGCGAGCTGGGCCGGGTCCGCATGGTCGTGGCAGAGTTTGCCCATGGCCACCACGCCGATGCCGCCGATGCCGACAATCCGCGCGTCCGCTGGCGCTACGACCCCGCCCAGGCGGGCGTCTCGGCGCAGTTTGCGGATTGCGGGATTCATGCGTTGCACATGGCCTCATTCGTGTTGGATCAGAACGTCACGCAACTGTCGGCTGATATCATTTCCACCATTCCCAGCAGAGTCTTAGAAGACGACGCTCAAGTCAATCTTCGCTTCGATGGGGGCACGGCGGGTCGGCTTTGGACCAGTTCTATTGCGCTGGGCCGCCAGCACGGCCTGACGCTGCAAGTATTTGGCGAGACGGGCGGCCTGCGCTGGTCGCAGGAACAGCCGAACCAGCTAGGGTGGATGCCGCTGGGTGGACGCGTGCAAGTTATCGAACGGGGCGAGACGGGGCTGAGCCCGGAAGCTGACCGCACCAGCCGTGTGACGATCGGCCATGCCGAGGGGATGCCGCTCGCCTTCGCCAACATCTACAGAGACTTGGCCGAAGCAATTCGCGCCGAGAAAGAAGGTCGCGCCATAGAGCTCGCCGCCGACCTCTACCCAAGGGCCGAAGACGGCCTGAGGTCTATGGCCGCCGTTTTCGCCGTCGCCGAAAGCGGGAAGGCGGATGGCAGATGGGTCGATGCCCGCCCGCCGATGTTTCGCTAGGGCGGTTCAAGCCGTATCGACGGGTCGCAGCCGTCATCTCCGAGCCCGACCTGGGTCTCCGCCGTCGGCGATCCCCGGACCGAGCCTGAGGATGACATCGGAAGTTCGAGCGAACCGCACCTTAGCTGATCGGCCGCAACGTCCCCCGCTCGATCACCTCGCACGGGAACAGTCGGGCTTCGGGCGCACCCATCCCCTGTTCCACCGTCGTCACGACAAGGTCGATGGACGCGCCGATGATGGCGGCCAGCGGCTGGCGGATCGTGGTCAGGTCGATGTTCTGCCAGCCCGAGATCTCCATGTCATTCAATCCGATCAACCCGATATCGCCCGGAACCGACAGCCCAGCCTCCTGCACCGCGCTCAGCGCGCCGACCGACAGCACGTCGTCACCGCAGAAATAGGCCTCGGCTGGCACGGCGCGCAGCAGGCGCGCCATCTCGGCCCGCCCGGCCTCGAAAGAATAGGCGCTGGCATAGCTGACCCCGACCTCGATCTCTGGATGATCCTGCAACCTGTCCAGAAACCCCCGGGCACGGTCCTGAGTCGAGGTCGCCCCCTCGGGCCCGCCTAGGAATGCGACGCGGTTATAGCTCCGGCGGATCAACTCGTCCGCTGCCATGCGACCGCAGGCAGCGTTGTCGATGCCGACCACATGGACATCCGGTGTCCGGGAATGGCGGCCGAAGGAATGCACCACGGGCATGCCGGCGTTCTTGAACGCCTCGGCGAAACTGGGCGGTAAGGTGGACGAGGCCACGATGACCCCATCGACCGAATATTGCCGAAGCATCCGAACCGAGGCAGCCGGGTCGGTCTCATCGCTTAGGTTGACGAGCAGTGGGCGCAAGCCTCGCTCTTGCAGGCCCCGCGTGAACAGGTCGAAGACTTCCAGGAAGATCGGGTTGTGAAAGTTGTTGGACACAAGGCCGATCAGCTTGGTGCGCCCGGTCGTCAGCGAGGATGCGAGCGCATTTGGATGGTATCCCAGTTCGTCCGCCGCCTGCTTGACTTTGGCGCGGGTCTTCACGGAGACCGACGCACCTTCCGTAAAGGTCCGCGAAACCGCCGAGCGGGATACGCCCGCCCGCGCGGCCACGTCTTTTAGGGTCACTGCCAAAACCAAGCGTCCATTGATCAATCCTGCTGCGATCCGATGGGTGGACCGCCTCTTTGCAAAGATGAGCGCATGCCATCTAGTTTGCAACCGGTTGCAAGACTACCGAATCCCGACTACGCTTTCTGAACATGAGGCGGTTGACGACCATCTAACAGACCGTCAGCGACATGTATGGGAGGACATCATGAACGCATTTCTGAAGACCATGGCGGTGACCGCCGTGGCGGCGGCAGCGCTGTTTGCCGGCACCAATGCGCAGGCCGAAGGCGAACGCTACGTGCTGGTCAGCCATGCACCGGACAGCGATAGCTGGTGGAACACGATCCGCAACGCCCTGGCCCTAGCCGGCGATCAGATGGGCGTCGAGGTCGAGTACCGGAACCCACCGACCGGCGATATCGCCGACATGGCCCGGATTATCCAACAAGCCGCCGCCAGCGGCCCCGACGGGATCATCACCACGCTGGCCGATTACGACGTTCTGCGCGAGCCGATCCAGGCCGCCGTCGATAGCGGCGTGGACGTGATTATCATGAATTCCGGCACGCCCGAACAAGCCCGCGAAATCGGCGCCCTGATGTATGTGGGTCAGCCTGAATACGACGCGGGCTTTGCCGCCGGTTTGCGCGCCAAGGGGGACGGTATCGGGTCGTTCCTATGCGTGAACCACGTCATCTCGAACCCCATCGTGGCCGAGCGGTGCCAGGGCTTCGCTGACGGTCTGGGGATCGAGATGGGCAATTCCATGATTGACGCGGGCCAGGACCCGGCCGAGATCCAGAACCGGGTGATCGCGTATCTCAACGCCAACCCCGACACCGAAGCCGTCCTGGCGCTGGGGCCCACCTCGGCCGATCCGACCATCCTGGCGCTGGAACAAATGGGCCTGGCGGGCGACATCTACTTCGGCACATTCGACTTGGGTGAGAACATCGTCCAAGGCATCCGCGACGGCATCATCGAATGGGGCATCGACCAGCAGCCCTTCCTTCAGGCGTATCTGCCCATCGTAGTTCTGGCCAATTACCACCGGTACGGCGTGCTGCCCGGCAATAACATCAATTCCGGGCCCGGCTTCATCACCGCCGACGGTTTGAGCTTGGTGGAGGAGTTCGCGGGCGAATTCCGTTGATCTAGGCAAAGGCTCGGGCGTGGTGGTTGGGAGAGCCGCCGCGCCCCAGCCGATCCGGAGACGTCGAGGGAGGAACGACATGTCCGACGCAGCCCAACCACCGCAGGACGAGCGGATCAAGGAAATCTCCGGCTTGCGCCGATGGCTGATCCGGCCGGAATTAGGCGGCATTGTCGGCACCATCGCCGTCTTCACCTTCTTCATTCTGTTCGCCGCCGATAGCGGCATGTTCAACAGCCAAGGCATCCTGAACTGGTCTACCGTGTCGGCCCAATTCATGATCATCGCCGTGGGCGCCTGCATGCTGATGATCGCGGGCGAATTCGACCTGAGCGTGGGTTCGATGATCGGCTTCGCGGGCATGTCCATAGCGATCCTGTCGGTCACGCTGGGCTGGCCAGCGTGGTTGGCTATCGTCGCGACCTTTCTGCTATGCATGGCCGTGGGCGCGCTGAACGGCTTCATCGTTGTCCGGACCGGCCTGCCCAGCTTCATCGTGACCTTGGCCGCGCTCTTCATCTTGCGCGGGTTCACCATCTACTTTCCGCAAGTGATTGAACGCCGGACGATTATCGGCGGCATCGACGATGCGGCGGCGGGCGATTGGCTGGCGCCGGTCTTCGGCGGCAAGATCCTGGGCAACGTCTTCACCTGGCTCGGCGATGCGGGCCTGATCGGCGTGTTCGAGCGCGGGACGCGCGCAGGCCAACCCGTGGTCGACGGCATCCCCATGCTGATCGTGTGGGCCATCGTCCTGGTGATCGTCGCCCACATCGTCCTCACCCGCACCCGCTTCGGCAATTGGGTTTTCGCCGCGGGCGGCGACCCGCAAGCGGCGCGCTATGTGGGCGTTCCGGTGAGCCGCGTGAAGATCAGCATGTTCATGTTTACCGCCTTCTGCGCCTGCGTTTTCGCGACGTGTCAGGTGATGGAATTCGGCTCGGCCGGGGCTGACCGGGGGCTCTTGAAGGAGTTCGAGGCCATCATCGCCGTGGTCATCGGCGGCGCGCTTCTGACGGGCGGCTATGGCTCGGTGATCGGCGCCGCCTTG
>JBCDCW010000180.1:0-7488 GCA_039180995.1 Pseudomonadota bacterium | reverse complement strand
CCCCCCACCCGCCCGCCCCGGGCACCCCCCGCCCCCCGCCCCCCCGCGGTGCGGGGCGCGCCCCCCCCCAACCGCCGGCCGGGGGCCCCCCCCCCCCCCGGGCCCCCCCCCGCGACGGGGGTCACTCCGCGACGGCCAGATCGGGCCGGATTACGTAGTAATCGGATCCCCAGGGCTCATACCCCGCCAGCGCCGGGCCAACCCCCACATGCCATTCTGGCGTGACCAGGAATGATACTGGCGCCTCCGCGGCAATCAGGTCCTGCGCGCGCAGCGCCAGGTCGATGCGGCCCTGGGGGTCGCCCTCGGCCCGCAATTCGGCGATCAGCGCGTCGTATTCCGTGTTCGACCAGCCAGTGTAATTGCGCGCAGCATCCGTCTCAAAGAACAGCGACAGGAACAGGCCAGGATCGCCCGCAGGCGCCGTGTGCTGTGCCCAGAGGAACAGGTCGAACCCGCCGCTGGCGGCCACGTCGCTCGGCGCATCGGTCACTTGCGTCGTAACCGCGATGCCCAGATCGGCCAGGGCCGCGCGGACGACCGGCTGGAAGGTCACGAGATCAGGACGCTGCGGATACGCCCAGAGCGCGAGTTCCAACGACTCGCCGTCTTTCGTCCGGATCCCATCATCACCCAGGGTCCAGCCGGCCTCATCGAGCAACGTAGCGGCCTGTCCTGGGTCGTGGGGTAGCGGGCCGTCAGCGGCGAAGGGGTAGCCCGCGGCGAAGGCGCCGGTGGCGGGCACCCCGGCCTGGGCGGCGGTCACCAGGTCGTCGCGGTTTATCGCCAAGTCGATGGCCCGGCGCACGCGCGCATCGCTCAGCGCGGGCGTCTGCGTGTTCATCCACATCATGTATTGGTAGGCCACGGGGAAGGTGACGACCTCGCCCCCCGTGCCCTCGACGGAGGCCAAGGTTTCGACAGGCAGGTTGAAGGCCATGTCCAGTTCGCCCGACGCAAAGGCCAGCGCGAGCGACTGTCCGTCGGAAATGCGGCGCAGGGTTATGTCGGGCCGCGCCTCGGCGCCTTCATAGAAGGTGTTGGGCACCATCTCGATGGATCCGCCAGGCTCGAAGCTCTCGACGGCATAGGGGCCGGTATAGAGAATCGCATCGCCATCCTGCCGCCCGACCGCGAAGGCCCATTCGGCGAGGATCGAGGGCAGGATCGTCGTTGGCTGCTCGGTCGTGACCGTCAACGTGTATTCGTCGGCCGCCGCGAAGATCAGTCGGCCGGCGGTGGCTCGGGCCGAGGGGTTCGACTCGCCCGTGCGGTTGAGCGCCGTGGCCACGGCCTCCGCAGTCACCGGTGTGCCGTCCGAAAAGAAGCGGTCCGGCGCAAGCTCGATGGTCCAACTGCCGTCCTCGTTCTGCATGGCAGAAGCCGCGAGGTTCGGCACGACTTCGCCGTCGCGCGAGACGCGGAAGAGCTGCTCTGCCAAGCCATGCGTCACCAGCGCCCAACCGTTGGAGCCCTCGGCCGGGTCGAGGCCCGAGGCCAGGAAGGTCTGGCCGATGGTGACCTCCTGCTGGGCGTGGGTGGGTGCTGCAAATGCGGTTACGCCGAGAGCGAGCGCCGCAAGGGGGCGCCGGATGGGAAATGTCATTTCTGGTCGGTCTCCTTTTGAAGGGGGATGTCTTCGATGAGCTCGCCCGCCGCCCCGAGCGGTGGGATGCGCCCCAGAATGCCGGCTTGCAGCACTTCAGGCCGGTCGGGGCGGCGCAGGAAGCCGTCTGGCGTCCGCGCGTAGGCGGCCGCGACCTTCAGGACGTCGGAGGCGTGAATGGCGGGGTCGAGGTCGCCGAAGAGATAGGTAAAGCGGTCGGGGCCGGAGAGGGCGATTGCGCAGGGCCGCTTGCACTGGCTCATACAATGGACCCCGCGCAGGCCAATGCCGGCCTGGGCGGCCTCGGACGCATGGAAGGCCCGGGCGACCGCCTCGGCCAGGCGACGCCCGCCGCGCTGCGCCAGATCGGCCTCGCGCGTCTCGCGCCCGTCGCGGCAGCGGAGACAGATCGACAGAGTCAGGTCGTGACTTGGCATCCCGTCCCCCATTGAGGGGGGAATGCGGCAGGGGGAATGCACAGCCGGGCATTAGCGTGCATCATCGGATCGGTCCGCGCCGTCGAGGCGTCATTCATCGGTCCACTCCCTGCCGGAACACCCCGCCCGGCCGATTAAGTTGCGACAGTGGGCAGGTCTCCTGGCTCGCGGAGCTTTGTCGGGGCCGGCCTTCCCGACCCCTTGGGGCCAGTGGCGTGATCGGCATCGACGCTCCACTTACAGTTGCGGGGGCAGCCGAGGATTCGGGCCTTCACGCCCTCACCATCGTTCCCTCTTAGCGGCGCTTGCACGCCGACCCTACTGACACGTCGGACCAGAGAGGATCAGTGGCGCGCAGTCAAGGCCCAACCACGACACCCGCGTCACGCGCCCCACACGGCCTTACTGCCAAACTCCACTGGCGATTCCGAACGCCAGACGTCAACACTTTTGCGGAACTTGTTGGTCCGGTCCAAGTCCGGACAGGCAGAGCTTGCGATCTGCACCCCAGAACACATGAACGCCCCTCATGATCTTCTGTGAGAAATACCAATCCCATTCACGGTTAGATCGACGTAGATAACTGCTTGCTCTGCCATCGCGTTGGATTGCCGCCATGCTGAACTTTGCTTTGCCCGAAACACCGGCGCGCGCCCGCCTCCGGGCCATGGCCGCCGACCGTATCCTGATCCTGGACGGCGCGATGGGGACGATGATCCAGACGCTGGGCCTGGGTGAGGAGGACTTTACGGGCGGCGGACATATCCATGGCCCCGGATGTCGGCATCATTACCACCCCGACCACCCGCAACAGGGCAACAACGACCTGCTCGTGCTGACCCAGCCCCAGGCGGTCGAAGACATTCAGCTGCAATTCGCCCTGGCCGGCGCTGACATCCTGGAAACAAACACCTTCTCATCCACCACCATCGCCCAGGCCGACTACGGGCTGGAGGACGCCGTGCACGACCTGAATGTCGCCGGCGCACAGGTGGCGCGGCGCGCCGCCGACCGAGCCCAGGCGCAAGACGGGCGCCCCCGCTTCGTAGCGGGTGCCGTCGGGCCGACGAACCGCACGGCGTCCATCAGCCCGGACGTGAACGATCCCGGCTACCGTGCCGTCACCTTTGACGACCTTCGCGTCGCGTATGGCCAGCAAATCGACGGGCTGGTTGCAGGCGGCTCCGACTTGATTCTGATCGAGACGATTTTTGACACACTCAACGCCAAGGCCGCGATCTTCGCCGCCTATGAGAGCTTCTCCAAAGCGGGCCGGCGGCTGCCGATCATGATCTCCGGCACCATCACTGACGCGTCGGGCCGGACGCTCTCGGGCCAGACGCCGACGGCCTTCTGGCACTCCGTTGCCCATGCGCGGCCCTTCACCGTGGGGCTCAACTGCGCACTCGGGGCGGAGGCAATGCGCCCCCATATGGCCGAGATCGCGGGCGTGGCGACCGCCCTGACTTGTGCCTACCCCAATGCTGGCCTGCCAAACGCCTTCGGCCAATATGACGAGACCCCTGAGCAGACCGCGGCGCAGGTCGAGGACTTCGCGCGGGACGGCATCGTCAACGTCGTCGGCGGCTGCTG
Source organism: Pseudomonadota bacterium (assembly GCA_039180995.1). Taxonomy (GTDB): domain Bacteria; phylum Pseudomonadota; class Alphaproteobacteria; order Rhodobacterales; family Rhodobacteraceae; genus Jannaschia. The sequence goes on along the minus strand of JBCDCW010000180.1, from coordinate 3,852 downwards.
CGGCACGACGCCCGACCACATTCGCGCCATCGCCGAGGCCGTGGCGGACAAGGCCCCCCGCAAGGTGGCCGTATGACCGGACCGTACCTCCGCCTCTCCGGCCTCGAGCCCTTCGTGCTGACGCCCGACATTCCCTTTGTGAATGTGGGCGAACGCACGAACGTCACGGGCTCCGCCCGGTTCCGCAAGCTGATCGTGAACCGCGACTACGCCGCGGCACTCGACGTGGCACGCGATCAAGTGGAGAACGGCGCACAGATCATCGACGTGAACATGGACGAGGGGTTGATCGACTCGAAGGCGGCCATGGTCGAGTTCCTGAACCTCGTCGCGTCGGAGCCGGACATCGCCCGGGTCCCGATCATGATCGACAGCTCCAAGTGGGAGGTGATCGAGGCCGGCCTCCAATGCGTGCAGGACAAGGCCGTGGTGAACTCCATCAGCCTGAAAGAGGGGGAGGCGGCGTTCCGCCATCAGGCGAGCCTCTGCCTGGCCTATGGCGCGGCCGTTGTCATCATGGCCTTCGACGAGCAAGGTCAAGCCGACAGCTTCGACCGCAAGACCGAGATCTGCGCGCGCGCCTATCGCATCCTGGTCGATGAGATTGGCTTCCCCCCTGAGGACATCATCTTCGACCCGAACGTCTTCGCGGTCGCCACCGGCATCGAGGAGCACGACAATTACGGCGTCGACTTCATCGAGGCTACACGCTGGATCCGCACGAACCTGCCCCATGCCCATGTCTCAGGCGGTGTGTCGAACCTGTCGTTCTCGTTCCGCGGCAATGAGCCCGTCCGTGAGGCGATGCACGCCGTCTTCCTCTACCATGCGATCAAGGCCGGTATGGATATGGGCATCGTCAATGCCGGCCAACTGGCCGTCTACGACCAGATCGACCCTGACCTGCGCGAGGCTTGCGAGGATGTGGTGCTCAACCGCGCGCCCGCTTCAGGCATACCCACGGAGAACCTGCTGGAGCTGGCCGAGCGGTTCAAAGGCGACAAGCGCGAAGAGAAGGTCCGCGACCTGGCCTGGCGCGACTGGACCGTGGAGAAGCGGCTGGAGCATGCCCTGGTGAACGGCCTCACCGAGTTCATCGAAGAGGACACCGAGGAAGCCCGGCAGGCCGCCGAGCGCCCGCTCCACGTCATTGAGGGTCCGCTCATGGCGGGGATGAACGTGGTGGGCGATCTCTTTGGCGCCGGCAAGATGTTCCTGCCGCAGGTCGTGAAGTCGGCCCGCGTCATGAAACAGGCCGTCGCCGTGCTGCTTCCCTACATGGAAGAGGAAAAGCGCGCGACCGGGGGGGAGGGGCGCCAATCGGCCGGCAAGGTCCTGATGGCGACCGTCAAAGGAGACGTCCACGATATCGGCAAGAACATCGTCGGCGTGGTCTTGGCCTGCAACAACTACGAGATCGTGGACCTGGGCGTCATGGTCCCGCCGCAGAAGATCCTCCAGGTCGCCCGCGAGGAAGAGGTCGACATCATCGGGCTGTCAGGGCTCATCACGCCATCGCTCGACGAGATGGTCCACCTCGCCTCCGAGATGGAGCGCGAGGGCTTTGACATCCCGCTCCTGATCGGCGGCGCGACGACGTCGAAGGTCCACACAGCCGTCAAGATTGCGCCGCGCTATCGAAAGGGCCAAGCGATTTATGTGACCGATGCCAGCCGCGCGGTGGGCGTGGTCGGCCGCTTGCTCAGCCCCACCCAGACGGCTGACTACGTCTCGGGGATCCGCGAGGAGTACAAGCTCGTCACCGAGAAGCACGAGCGCGGGGAGCGGGCCAAGTCCCGGCTGCCCCTGGCCAAGGCGCGGGCCAATGCGCTGACGCTCGACTGGGACGCCTACACGCCCACCGCCCCATCCTTCACCGGCACGCGCGTGATCGAGGATTGGGATTTGGGTCAGATCGCGCGTTACATCGACTGGACCCCCTTCTTTCAGACTTGGGAGATGCGCGGCGTCTATCCCAAGATCCTGGACGATCCGAAACAGGGCGAGGCCGCGCGCGCCCTCTTCGCTGACGCAGAGGAGATGCTTGCGAAGATCGTCGCCGAGCGCTGGTTCACCCCCCGCGCAGTGGTCGGCTTCTGGCCCGCCAACGCGGTGGGTGACGACATCTGGCTCTATACCGGCGACGATCGGACCGAGACCCTGGCCACCTTACATACACTCCGCCAACAGACCGCCAAGCGCGGCGACCGGCCCAACGTGGCGCTGTCGGATTTCGTCGCGCCGGAGGGGTGTGGCGCCGATCACGTGGGTGGCTTCGTCGTCACCGCCGGGCCAGAGGAGTCTGCGATCGCCGAGCGGCTCGACCGCGCTAACGACAATTATGGCGCGATCCTCGTGAAGGCGCTGGCCGACCGCATCGCCGAAGCCATGGCCGAGATGCTGCACGAACGCGTCCGCCGCAAGCTCTGGGGCTATGCACCGGACGAGGCGTTCGCGCCGGAGGCCCTGATCGGTGAGCCCTACGCCGGCATCCGCCCCGCGCCCGGCTACCCGGCCCAGCCCGACCATACCGAGAAACGCACGCTGTTCTCGCTGCTCGACGCAGAAGCGACCACCGGCGTCACCTTGACCGAGAGCATGGCGATGTGGCCCGGCTCCTCCGTCTCCGGCCTCTATATTGGCCATCCTGACAGTTACTATTTCGGCGTGGGCAAGGTCGAACGCGACCAGGTCGAAGACTATGCTCGGCGGAAGGGAATGGAGGTCCAGGACGCCGAGCGCTGGCTCGCCCCGGTCCTGAATTACGTCCCAGGCGCGGCGCCGGCGCAGGCAGCCGCGTAATGATCGCAACGTGCCACGGTCGAGGAACCGACCATGCCCACGCAGTGACAGCCGCCGCTCACCACTTTGCGGCTCCTCTGGGCGACGACAGAAATGCGCCGGCAGCCTGCCCCGCTGCGTCGATACTTATAGCCTGACGCCCTACGAAGAAGGGCGGGAAAAAGGCACAATGCGTCACCGCTCTTCGAGGCCAAACCCAATACGATGCCGGATCACCAAGCGCCCGCTCGCGGCGCTGAACCGACGTGGCAACAGCCTCCCCTCCCGTGCATCGGCAACGCAGATACCCTGTCGGACTGTACAAAACGCCCCATGAAGAGCCTCTTCCACACCCTCAAGGTCGAGCGCGTCCATCACCGCGTCTAGGCCAGTCGAGACAAGGCGCGAAGGGACCCGTTTGGATGCATCAAGGGCTTCTACAGCTCGAGGCGTCTCCATTCCGCCCTCGGGTACAGATCAACAGCCGACATGCAGCGCATGACCAAGTAACCCCGCCCACCAAAACACCCGGAGATCAGTCGACCAAGGAACGGTTTTATGAGAACACCCTAGCGGTGAAGCGCCGCCGCTAAGAAACCGAAAACCTAAGCGGCGCTGAGTTCGTCTCTTTACACACTTTAAGGTCCGCTCTCTGCTAACGGCACAAGTGAAGACTGCTTTCCGCCCTTCGGGCGGAATCTCGCTCTGACCGAGCGCACAAGTCTGATCCTCACCCGACCAGGGAAGACGGCCAAGCGAAAACGACGAGTCTGTACATCTCGAAATTTCACGCCGGAGCCGTGTGAGTCATCCGTTCAGCCGGCAATGCAACATCAACTAGTTGGATACTTTGGTTGAAGATAAAGGACAAAGTGGCGTTGCCTGGGACATAGTCCCTGCAACTTTTCAAACCGAGATGATCTGGTCGGGCAGAGAGGATTCGAACCAGAAGCCACCAGGCAGACCACCAGACCATCAGGATGACCACCAGAAACCACCAGGCAGACCACCAGACCATCAGAGTGACCACCAGAAATCATCAGAAACCACCAGACCACCCGGAAAATCCTG
>JBCDCW010000179.1:0-7608 GCA_039180995.1 Pseudomonadota bacterium | reverse complement strand
TCCTTGATCATGTGCACGCAGTTGAAGAAGTCGGCGCCGATCTTGTCCATCTTGTTGACGAACACGATGCGCGGAACCTTGTAGCGGTCGGCCTGGCGCCAGACGGTCTCGGTCTGCGGCTCGACCCCGGCATTGGCGTCGAGCACGCAGACGGCGCCGTCGAGAACGGCGAGCGAGCGCTCGACCTCGATGGTGAAGTCCACGTGGCCGGGCGTGTCGATGATGTTCATCCGGTACTTGGTGTCGGACGTGCCCTCGTTCGTGGGCTCCTCCTGGCGCTGCCAGAAGGTGGTCGTCGCGGCGGACGTGATGGTGATGCCGCGCTCCTGCTCCTGCTCCATCCAGTCCATGGTGGCGGCGCCGTCATGGACCTCGCCGATGTTATGGGACTTGCCGGTATAGTACAGGATGCGCTCGGAGCACGTGGTCTTGCCGGCATCGATATGGGCCATGATGCCGAAGTTGCGGTAGCGTTGAAGCGGATAGTCGCGGGCCATGGGAGGTGTCCTCTGGTTGGCGTGCGTTAGGGTGGCGACGCCTTAGTCGGCGTCGCGGAGTTCCAGTCGTTTTTCGAGCCGACGAACGCGATCTTCGAGATCGACGATCTGGCTCCCACGCTGCATGTCGCTTTGAACGAGTGCGGCGATGTGCTGCCGGACGATCCGCATCTCCGTCTCGATGTTTGAAAGGCGTTGGCGAATGTCGGACATATCCGCCTGAATGCCCTTCAGAACCTCGTAGATTAGTTCGTTGGAGATGCGCTCCTCGGCCATGGGTCAGATCACCAGCGGTAGTGGCTGAACGCCTTGTTGGCATCGGCCATCTTGTGGGTGTCCTCGCGCTTCTTCACCGCGGAACCACGCGATTGGACGGCGTCGATCAGTTCGCCGGCCAGGCGCTCCTCCATGGTGTTCTCGTTGCGCGACCGGGCGGCGTTGATGAGCCAGCGGATCGCCAGGGCCTCGCGGCGCTCGGGGCGAACTTCGACGGGCACCTGGTAGGTGGCGCCGCCAACCCGGCGGGAGCGGACCTCGACGGAGGGCTTCACATTGTCCAGGGCTTCGGTGAAGACCTCGATGGGCGAGCGCTTCAGCTTGCCCTCGACGCGGTCCATGGCGGTGTAAACGATACGCTCGGCGACCGACTTCTTGCCGTCGATCATCAGGTTATTCATGAATTTGGTCAGGACCTTATCGCCATATTTGGCGTCGGGCAGGACCTCGCGCTTCTCGGCGGCGTGGCGGCGGGACATCGGCGTCTCCTCTTGTTGGGCGGCGGTGGGTTGTCACCCACCCTACGGGCACGAAACGGCCGGGATCACTTGGGCTTCTTGGCGCCGTATTTGGAGCGGCGCTGCTTGCGGTCCTTCACGCCTTGCGTGTCGAGCACGCCGCGCAGGATGTGATAACGCACGCCGGGAAGGTCTTTGACACGACCGCCGCGGATCAGCACGACGCTATGCTCCTGAAGGTTATGGCTTTCTCCGGGAATGTAGGAGATCACTTCGTAGCCGTTGGTCAGGCGCACCTTGGCAACCTTCCGCATGGCCGAGTTCGGCTTCTTGGGCGTCGTGGTATAGACGCGGGTGCACACACCACGCTTCTGGGGGCAATTCTCCAGGTGCTGCGACTTGGAGCGTTTTACCTTGGGCTGCCGCGGCTTGCGGATCAGCTGTTGGATCGTCGGCATTCGGGAATCCCCGTTTTGGTTCAATCTGTTGTCCGGTTTCCGACGCCACCAAAACCGAAGAACCGCAGCCGCTCGGAATTCCGACCTGAGCGATGCGGTTGGGTGACAGAGGATGCGGGAAGCAGTATCCCGGATCGTGTGCAGCGGGTCTGGCAAGCCGGACCGGGCCAAGGGGCCCGAACCGAATTGACGCCGCACATAGGCGAATCGCGGTTGGGTGTCAACGCGGGGCCCGGCCTCGGAAATTCACGTGTGATCTGCGTCGGATGCAGGACTAATCCCCGTCGGACATTCTTGCTCATATCCGCGCCCTCGGACAAGGTCGGGCGCATGTCCGACCTTCAGATCTTCGCGCTGATCCGCTTCGCCTATCCCGGCTTGGGCGGGTTCCAGACGGAGCACGAGACGGTCGAGGCGCGGCAAGCCCATCTCTGGGCCCCGGCGCGAATGCGGGCGCGACTGCGCAGCCTGGAGCATGTCTGCCTGCGGACGTTGGCGAGACAGACAGACCCGGACTTTCGGGCGCTGGTGGTCACTGGCGACGCCCTGCCCCAGCACTGGCGCGGCGAGCTTGAGCGGATCGTGAGCGCGGTGCCACAGGCGGAACTGATCTATCAGCGGCCCATGAACCAGCGCCACGCTTTTGAGGAGATCGTGAACGACCGCATCGACCCGAACGGGCCGCCGGTGATGCAGTTTCGCCAGGACGATGACGATGGCGTGGGATTGCGGTTCATCGCTCGCTGTCGCGCGCTCTTCACCGATGTGGCCTCTCTCTGGGCGCGGCATGGCCGTTTGGCCATCGACTTCAACCAGGGCTACGCCTTCAGGCCCACAGCGGCGGGACCGCTCCTCGAGGAATTGGCCAGAACCCATCTGGGCGTCGCCCAAGCACTGATCCTGCGGCCGGACATTCGGCGGACGGCGGTCCATTTCCCGCATCATCGGGTTGGGCTGCTGATGCCGTCTGTGACGATCCCGGATGCCCGGATGTGGTTGCGCGGTGTGGACGGGACCAATGACAGCCGGATGGACGGACAATTGGAACGGCTCCGCCCAGCCACAGAGGTGCAGATTGCCGATCTGACGGAGCGGTTCGGGCTTGATCTGGCGGCCTTGGCGGCGAGCTTCGTGGCGGAAGTATAAAGGCCGCAGCGTGCCCCCGGGGCGCGCGCCACAACACGATTATTGCGGCGCAGCAGAATTGAGCCGTGTCGCCCGGGTCTCGCGCCAGAAAGTATAGAGGCCGGACGCGACCACGAGGGCGGCACCCAGCAGCGTAACCGCATCGGGCCAGTCACCGAACACAAGAAGACCGAGCAGCAGGCCCCAGAGAATCGCCGTATAGCGGAAGGGCGTTACGACAGCGACCTCGCCATGGCGCATAGCCATGATCGAGAAGACGTAGCCGCCCAGGATGAACAGGCTGGCACCCGCGATCAAAGCGCCCTGGTGGTAAGCGATCGGCTGCCAGGGATCGCCGAGCGAGAGCGCGATGCCCAGCGCGGTGATCCCCGTGGCGGTCAGGATCGCGACCTTGAGGCTGGGCACCTGGGGCGACAGACGACGGGTCAGCAGATCGCGTGCGGTGATGAACGCGACGGCCAGCAAGACCAGCAGCGACCAGTGATCAAACCCAGCGGGACCCGGCCGGATGATCAGCAGGACGCCCAGGAAGCCTAAGGCGATGGCAGCCCAGCGACGAGGGCCGACACGTTCGCCCAGGAAGACGGCGCCGGCGGCGGTGATCGTCAGCGGCAGGACTTGAAGGATGGCGGTGATGTTGGCCAGCGGCATATGTGTCAGGGCAATGACGAAGGGGAGGAAGGCGCAGATCTCCATCAGCGAGCGACCATAGGCGGCGGGGCGGTCGGCCTTCGGGATCGGCTGTCGCAGCGCCCCCGTCAGATGCGCCAAGATCAGCAAAAGCGTGATAACGCCAACGCCCCGAAGGGTGACGGCCTGGAAGGTCGGCAGGCCCTGGGCCAGCAGCTTCAGGCAGGCATCGTTCAAGGTGAAGGTCGCCATGGAGCCCATCATCAGGGCCGCGCCACGGAGGTTCTCAGTCATGGTGCCGGGCCTGTCGCGGCGGGCGAGTGCGCTGGTTGCGATCCCGCGCCTCCGTCGGATCGGCCTGCTCTGTCGGACGCTCCGACCGTTCGACCGCGCCGCCAAATCCGGCCACCTGACCTTGCCGGGAACGGGCCCTGCCCGGGGGGGGCCGTGCGCAACGGAGCAACAGGCCATTCCTCAGTCCACTGCCGGATCAGGCATCAGCGCCATGGTAGCTTCGGGGTCGAGCGCGAAGCGCTCGCCCAGGAGCTTCCGGCCCTTGCGGGTGGCCATCTCGACCGCATGGGGCGGGATCGAGCGGCCGCTGTCGTTATGGTCATGCAACGTGCGCAGGAACATGTAGTCGCCGCCGGGCTCCATATAGGTGGGGACGTGGCAGGCCAAGCGGCGATGGTTGTAGCGGTAGATGCAGGTCGGCAGGTCCGACGTCGTGACCATGGCGCAGGCCAGGCCGAGTGCCTGGCTTTCGCGGAACTCGTGGAAGGGCTGCCGGGCATCATAGAGGTTCCAATAGATGCCGCGCGAAAAGGCGATGGCCGTCGGTTCGCGCAGCAGGCCCGAGGCCAGCATTCGGTCCGAGATATCACGTGTCTTGGCGACATAATCCGTCGAGACCGCGTCGTCATCGTCTATGCGAAAGCCAGTGATATGCGTGCAGTTTTCTTCGCCACCCCAATGTTCCAGACCCCGGCGGTAGCTGCGCTTGGCCGCCGCCAAGGCGCCCATGCGGTCCATGAAGCAGATTTTCAGAAAGCCATAGGCTTCTTCAAGCGCGCGCAAGCGCTTGCGATGACGCATAGGAAGCGTCGTGCCCGAAAGTATGACGCATCGGAAATCCTGGTCGGTCTGGGCGGCGAGCGATGGAAGGGTGATCGTCTCTAGGTATTGAAACCGTGTTTCGAGGCGGGCGTCGTCATAGAGATGTGCTTCGAGCTCGGCCTCGGACATCTGCGAGACGGCGAAGCCTTCCTTGGCCGGGTACGAGAAGCGCAGGACGCCGACGATGCGATTGACGATGGTCATGGGCTCTGGGTCGCATGGGACATGGGCGCGGGCAAGGTTTAGGGGGCGGGACTGGATCGACGGCTGGTGTTGAATTTTTAACTGGGATCGCGTTCCTGGCGGCGAATTGGGTCGCTGGCTTGTTTGCGGCGGTGGCCGCGGGTGCGGTGGGTCTGCGCTGGCGGATCGACCGGGAGGTACCGTGTCTGCCACCGCAGCCCGCCCTCCTTCGCCCAGTCGCCGACCCGGGCGATGACCTTGCCGCGGATGGGCCGGGCCTCGGCCCGTCAGCCGGGTCAGGGCGAAGACCACGAAGATGATCTCGGCCAACAACGTATTGTCGAACATGGGCGACCCCCAGGTTTTAACGGGGATCGTGGCGGGACAATCGGGCGATGTCCGGGCGGAGCCTGCGCGGTTGTGGGTCAGAACCGAAAACCCCCGCCGGATCACTCCGGCGGGGGTTGAGGTTTCGCTTTTCGCCGCGGATTACTCGGCGGCAGGGTCGTCGACCATCGTGCTTTCGCCGAAGATATCGTCCGCAGACGGCGCTTCCGGGGCGGCCAGCGCGGCGGCTTTTTCGGCTTCGGCGCGGGCTTCCTCGATCACGACGCTGTCGCGGGCGGTCGCGATGGCGCGCATCTTCTGAGTCGCGCCACCGGTGCCCGCCGGGATCAGGCGGCCGACGATGACATTCTCCTTCAGGCCGACCAGCTTATCCTTCTTGCCCTGGACCGAAGCCTCGGTCAGGACCCGCGTCGTTTCCTGGAAGGACGCGGCGGAGATGAAGGAGCGGGTCTGGAGCGACGCCTTGGTGATGCCCAGCAGGATCGGCTCGGCATGGGCCATGCGGTCGCTGCGCTTTTCGGCCTTGGCGTTCGCCTCGTCCAGTTCGGCCTTGTCGATATGCTCACCCTTCAGCAGCGTCGTGTCGCCCGAGTCCAGAACCTCGTATTTCTGGAGCATCTGGCGGACGATGACCTCGATGTGCTTGTCGTTGATCTTCACGCCTTGCAGTCGATAGACGTCCTGCACCTCGTCGATCAGGTAGTCGGCCAGGGCCTCGATCCCCAGGATACGCAGGATATCGTGGGGCGCGGGGTTGCCATCCATGATGTAATCGCCGCGCTGGACGAAATCGCCCTCGGCCACGGGGATGTGCTTGCCCTTGGGCACCATGTAGTCGATCGGCTCGAGCGTGTCGTCGGTGGGGGTGACGGTGATCCGGCGCTTGTTCTTGTAATCCTTGCCGAATTTCACATAGCCGTCCTGCTCGGCGATGATGGCGTGGTCCTTGGGCCGACGCGCCTCGAACAATTCCGCCACGCGCGGCAGGCCGCCCGTGATGTCCTTGGTCTTGGTGCCTTCCCGCGGGATCCGAGCGACCACGTCACCGGCCTTGAGGGTCTGGCCGTCTTCGATCGACAGGATTGCGTCCACCGACATCTCGTAGGTGATCGGGTTGCCGGCCTCGTTGCGCACCGGCTCCCCGTCTTCGCCCGCGATGATGATCTGCGGCTTGAGCTCATTGCCCTTGGGCGCGGACCGCCAGTCGGACACGATCTTCTGGGTCATGCCGGTGGCGTCGTCGGTCTCGTCGCGCACCGAAATGCCCGCATAGAGGTCGACGAACTTCGCCTTGCCGTCGGCTTCGGCGATGATCGGCAGGGTGAACGGGTCCCATTCGAAGAGCTTGTCGCCCCGCGCCACCTTGGTGCCGTCCTTGACGTGCAGGGTCGTGCCGTAGCCCAGCTTGTGGGTGGCGCGTTCTTCGCCGTTGTCGTCCATGATGGCGATGGACATGTTGCGGCCCATCACGACCACGCCGCCCGCCTCGTTGGTCAGGACGTTGGCGTTGCGGAACTCGACCTTGCCTTCGGCCGACGCTTCCATGAACGATTGCTGGCCGCCTTGGGCCACGCCGCCGATATGGAAGGTCCGCATCGTCAGCTGGGTGCCCGGCTCACCGATGGATTGGGCGGCGATGATGCCGACCGCTTCGCCGATATTCACCTGCGTGCCGCGCGCGAGATCGCGCCCGTAGCAGGTGGCGCAGACGCCCTCCTCGGCCTCGCAGGTCAGCGGGCTGCGGATACGCATCGACTGCACGGCGGCCTGGTCGATGGCGTCGGCCATGCGTTCGTCGATGAGCTGGCCCTTCTCGACCAGCACCTCGTCGGTGCCGGGCTTGAGGACATCATCGGCGGCGACCCGGCCCAGCACGCGCTCGGCCAAGGTCGCGACGACTTCGCCGTCATTGACCGCAGCCGACGCCGTGATGGCGTTTTCGGTCCCGCAATCGTCCATGCGAACGATGCAGTCCTGGGCCACGTCCACCAGGCGGCGGGTCAGATAGCCGGAATTGGCCGTCTTCAAGGCGGTGTCCGACAGGCCCTTGCGAGCGCCGTGGGTGGAGTTGAAGTACTCCAACACGGTCAGGCCTTCCTTGAAGTTCGAGATGATCGGCGTCTCGATGATGTCGCCGTTGGGCTTGGCCATCAGGCCGCGCATACCGCCCAGTTGCTTCATCTGGGTGACCGAGCCCCGGGCGCCGGAATGGGCCATCATGTAGACGGAGTTCGGCTCGTTCTCGGCGCCGTTCTCATCGTGACCGGTGGTCGAGATCGTGGACATCATGGCGTCGGTGACCTTGTCGTTACACTTCGACCAGGCATCCACGACCTTGTTGTACTTCTCACCCTGGGTGATCAGGCCATCCATGTATTGCTGCTCGAAGTCTTTGACCTGCTCGCGCGTGGCCTCGACCTCGGGCCACTTGGCCTCGGGCACGACCATGTCGTCCTTGCCGAAGCTGATGCCAGCCTTGAAGGCCTCGCGGAAGCC
>JBCDCW010000178.1:0-7623 GCA_039180995.1 Pseudomonadota bacterium | reverse complement strand
TCTCGGGCGTCTCGGCCAGGACCCCGGTGCCGCCTTGGGCGACCAGCAGGTCGCACGCGTGCCCCAAGGCCGGGTTCGCCGTGATCCCCGACCAGGCATCCGAGCCCCCGCATTGCAAAGCGACGATCAGCGCCGAGGCGGGGCAGGGCGTCCGCACCGCCTGATTGGCGATGGGCAGCATGGCGCGGACCTTCTCGACCCCCATCTCGATGGTGCGGCGCAGGCCGGCCACGTTCTGGATGTTCATCGTCTGAAAGGTCGGTCCCTGCTTCAGGCCATAGGCCTCCAGCAGCCAATCGATCTGGTTCATCTCGCAGCCCAGCCCGACCATCAGCACGGCGGCATGGTTGGGGTGCTTGGCATAGCCCCACATGACCCGCTGCAGCGCTTCGAACCCATCCCCTGAATCGGCCATGCCACAGCCGGTGCCGTGGACGAAGGCCACCACGCCGTCCACGTTGGGATAGGCGGCCAGGTCGTCGGGCCCGAACGCATCGGCAATCCGCCGCGCTGCGGTGGCCGAACAATTCACCGACGTCACCACCGCGATATAGTTCCGCGTGCCCACCGCGCCGTTGTCCCGCCGATACCCCATAAACGTGTCGCCCGTGGCCGGCGCCACAGGCCGCAGGTCGGTCCCGAATTCATAGGCGTGATCGGTGGCGGCAAAGGCGCAGTTCTGCGTATGGACATGGTCCCCCGCCGCGATGTCGCGGGAGGCATAGCCAATCAATTGCCCGTATTTCCGAATGGCTCCTCCGGCCGGAATGGCCGTCATCGCCACTTTGTGCCCCGACGGGATCAGGGTCGCCGTCGCGGTGGCCTCGACGGGATGCCCGGCCTCCAGGGCGCGGGTGGCGGTCACGACGTTGTCGGACGGGTCAAGTCGGATGGTCTCGGCCATGGTCTCACCAATCGATATGGTCGTGGAAGTCGCGCAGGATCGTCACCCAAAGCTCGACGGAGTCGACCAGGTTCTCGCGGCTGACGCCATGCCGCAGGTTCACGTCATACGCCACGGCGATCCCCGTTTTGGTGGCGAAGGCGCGGCCGAACCGCTTATCGGCATTCCAGCGCAGGATCAGGTCGTCGACCGCCCGGTCCTGATCGTAGGAGGACCGGAACTGGATCGACAGGCACCCCGCCGGCGTGTCGCATTCGTAAAAGAAGATCGCGAAGTTCGCGTCATCAATCCGCGCCTCGATGACCGGATCTTCGTCGGGCGGGGTGTCCAACGTCGCCTTGCGAAGCACCTCCCGCACGGCGCTGACCACGGTCACAGGGTTAGTCGCATCGACCAGATCCAGGGCGTCGGCCTGGACCGGCTCCATCGGCCAGGCGGCCAACATCAGGTTGGCGATCAGGCGCAATGGGGGCTGTCCGAGGTCCAGCGATGCAGCGGGATATGGGGTGCGCTGGCGGCCGCTGCCCGCGCGGCCAGCCACCGGTCGCGGACCGTCATCCAGTCGGGCACCGGGGCGCCGCGCACGGGGAAGTCCGGGAAATGGGCCCGCCCCGTGGGCTGGCCGCTCTGTTGATAGCGGAGGTCGAAGCTCCACCGGAACCCGTCGGTCACATTGGGCCGCGCCGCATGCGGGATCATCGGATGCAACAGCACCACACCGCCGGCCCGCACCGGCAACGCGACCTCGATCCCCCTCAGCAGACCCGGCGGGATCGAGGTTTGCTCCAACGGGCAATGGGGCAGCATCGCTTGGCCCTCATCCATGGGCTGGACCACCAAACACCCGTTCTCGACCGTCGCGTCGGTCATGGCGACCCAAACGGTCACCATCCGGGTCCCATCGGCCTCCTCGTGGGCCACCGCCCGGTCCCGGTGCCAGAGCGTGTGGGTGATATGCGCCGGCGCGTCTCCGGTCACGGTCTGGGCGGGCGGCTTGATCCGCAGATGTTGGATCGGGGTCGAGGTCACCTCCGGCCCCACCAGATCGGCTGCGATCTCGACGATCTCCGGACAGGTCAGCAGGCCATGCACCGCCGGCCCGTAATGGAACGGCGTGTCCGGCGCGATCCGATCCCCCGGCAGCGTGATGTCCAGCGATTGGAACCAATCATGCCCTGCCCCATGCACCGCCCGCAGCGTCTCCAGGAACGAACCCCGCCAACCGATCCCCCGCTGGGCTGCGAAGGTCCGCATCAGATCGGCATATTCCGCCTCTACCGCGTCGCGGGTGGCCTGCGGCACCACATCCTCGACCACCAGATAACCCTGGCGCTGAAAAGTGGTGATCTGATCCGGCGTCAATCCCATATCCGTAGGATGGGGTTTCACCCCATCTTCCCCCTCAATCCAGCAACACTTCGATGATCGGCGGATAGATCAACAACACAGACAGCGCGCAAAGCTGGATGCAGATGAACGGCAGAAACCCTCGGAAGATATCCGTCAGAGAGATATGCGGCGGCGCCACCGATTTCAGATAGAACGCCGCCGGCCCGAAGGGCGGCGACAGGAAACTGACCTGCATGTTCATACAGAACAGCACCCCGAACCAGACTGCCAGATAGCGCGGCTCCACATGGCCCAGGAACCCGATTTCCTCGATGGGCAAGCGCTGGATGATCGGCAAAAACACCGGAATGATCAAAAGCACGATCCCGACCCAATCCATGAACGCGCCCATGATCAGCAGGATCAGCATCATCACCAACACGATCCCCATGGTCGGCAAATCCGCCGCCAGGATCAGGTTCGCCACATAGGTCGGCCCGCCCGCGATGGTGTAGGCCCCCGCCAGGGTCGCCGCCCCGATGGTCACCCAGATGATCGTGCCGGTGGATTTCAACGTCCGCATCAAGCTGTCCCAAACGAGTTCGATGGACGCCTCCCCCCGGAAGACCGAGATCAGGAACACCGCCACGACACCCATCCCGGCCGCCTCGGTGATCCCCGAGATACCGCCATAGATCGAGCCCATCACGACCCCGATGACCACGATGGGCGCGACCAGCCCCTTGCCCATGGCCCAGCCCCGCTTGGCCCGGGGCGTCTTGAACACGGCGAAGATCGCCGCCAAGGCCACGGCCACGATGATGCCGAAGACCCAGACATGGTGCGGCTGCCCCAACGTGATCGGGTCCACGCCTTCGATCAGCGCGTTCTGCCCCGTCACCGTGAAGAACGCCGCGCGCAGGAACAGCGCCGTGCCGAACCCGGCCACCAAGATCGTGAGGAACGCGCCGAACAGCATGGTCTTCTCGCCCGTGGGCGGGTCATTCGGATCCTCCGGCGGCAAGGGCGCCAAGCTCGGGTTCAGGCGCGTGCGCACGATGATGTAGAGGATGATGAACGACGCCAACATGAAGCCCGGCACGAAGGCCGCCGTGAACAGCGCCTTGATCGAGGTCTCGGTGATCAGCCCGAAAATGATCAGCACGATGGACGGCGGGATCATCGTCCCTAAGGATCCAGACGCACAGATCGTCCCAATCGCCAGGTTCTGGTCATAGCCCAGCCGCAACATCTGCGGCAGCGCGATCAGGCCCAGCAGCACCACCTCGCCGCCGATGATCCCCGACATGGCCGCCATGATCACCGCCATGATCGACGTCACCACCGCGATCCCGCCCCGCGTCCGGCTCAGCCAGACCGACAGCGACGAATACATGTCCTTCGCGATCCCCGACCGCTCCAACAGGGCGGCCATGAAGATAAACAGCGGGATCGAGATCAGCACGTAATCCGTCAAAAGCCCGTATATTCGCTGCGCCAGGATATTC
Organism: Pseudomonadota bacterium; assembly: GCA_039180995.1. GTDB lineage: Bacteria > Pseudomonadota > Alphaproteobacteria > Rhodobacterales > Rhodobacteraceae > Jannaschia. Next base: position 3,882 of record JBCDCW010000178.1, on the reverse strand, counting down.
AGCGGCCCCGATCCGAACCGCCCGGTCAGCACGCCCTCGCCGAATTCCCACGGCGCGGTCAGCAGTTGCGGCTCGAACCGCATGACCAGGACCAGCACGGCCAGCACGGCCGAGGCCATGCCCAGCGGCATGCCAATCGCCAACAGCAACATCAGCGCGATCAACAAGATCAGCGAGATCGTCCCGATATCCATGATGTCCCCCTTCGCCCCTTTCGGGGTCTAGTCGTCTGCCCGATCCATGCGAGGAGGGCCCGCCGCGGCCCCGTCAGGGCCGCCAGGAACCGACGAGCGGCCCGTCACTCCCCGCCCACCTGCCGGCGCAGCCGCTCGATCTCGTCCTCATCGATATCGTCCGCCGCCGAATGCACCACCGGCGCCTTGTTCCAATCGCGGATCAGGTTTGCCACCGCCTGCAACGCCACCAGTGTCACCACGATCAGGATCATCGGCTTTAACGTCGCCGGGATCGGCGGGTCGAAGGCCGTGCCGAACGTCTCCCACCGGGCGAACTTGGCCGAAGCCTCGCCATAGCCGCCCCAGAACAGAAAGAACGCGAAGACCACGATCAGCAGGGTCGAGATGCAATCGCAGACCCGCTGCAAAACCCGTGGCAAAACGTCATAAAGCAGGAAAATCCGGATATGCGACCGCTGCTGCATCGCATAGAGCCCCGACAGGATGAACACGAACCCCGCCATCCAGAGCGTCATCTCATTGGCCCAGAGCGTCGGCCGCTCGAACGCGTAGCGCAGCACCACCTCATAGACCATGACGCAGACCATCGACGCGATCAGCACCATCGTGACCCGCCCGATGAAGACCGACAAACGGTCGGCCAGGCCCCAGTCTTCGTATTCCATGGGCGCGCGGCGCACGGTCATCGTGCCGACCACCAGCAAGGCCACCGTCGCCGCCAATGCCAGCCAATCCAAAGCCGAGGCGGCCGCATAGCGCCGCGCCAGCGCGTCCACCGTGGGCCCGGGCTCCGAGAAGATCATCAGGAAGGCCGGCATCCGCCACATGGTCCAACCCGCCGCCACGGCGAACAGCAGCGGCATGGCGATCTGGATGGGGCCGGGGATTGCCTGGGGCGCCGCCGCCGTCTGGTAATAGGTCGCGTCCTGCGCGGAATCCTGGGGCATCCTATCCTCCCGCTGGGGAACCCGGCCGGGCCGGGGGCGGGGGGCCGTGGTCCGACCCCCAAGGCACCTGGCGCGGCCCCTGGGGGCCGCGCCGTCGAGCGTCGATCAGAGGCCGATCACTCCTGCACCAGACCCAATTGGCGCAGATAGGTCATATGGCTTTCCACCAGGGCCTCGGCCTCCGGCGTTGTAGCGAATTCTGGCCAAGTCGCCTGGGCGGCTGCCCGGAATTCCTGCAGATCCTCCGGCGACCATTGCGACAGCGTCACGCCTTGCTCGCGCAACTGCGCCGCAGCCTCGGCATTCTTTTTCTCAAAGGTCAGCGCCGTCTGCAGTGCCAGCGACTCCATTGCCGTCGACATGATTGCGCGGTGATGCTCGGGCATCGCGTCCCACACTGCCTTGTTGCAAGCCAGGTGATCGGACGGCATCGAATGGAAGCCGGGGAAGTTGGCGAACTTGGCGATGTCATACAGACCTAAACCCACATTGTTAGCCAGCCCCGACGCATCCGCCCCGTCGATGATCCCCGTCTCCAGCGCCGTGAAAATCTCGGTGAAATCCATCACGATGGGCGTGGCGCCCAGCTTCTCGAAGATCTTCGTTTCCATGCCCGGGGGCGACCGGAACTTCCAGTCCTGCAAATCGCTGATCTGGGCGATCGGCTTGGTCGAGGCAAAGCTCTCCTGCCCGTAGACCCACCAGCCGACCAACTGCATGTCGTATTGATTATACAGCGCCTGCGCGTCCTCTAGCCCGCCGCCGTAATACAGCCACGAAAGCTGCTGATACGGCGTGTCATAGCCGCCCATGATGTCGCCCACGAACTGGAAGGCCGGGTTCTTGCCGGTCTGATACCCGCCGCCCGTCATGTCGCAATCCAGAATGCCCGTGGCCGCCGCGTCAAACGTCTCGACCGACTTCACCACCGACGAACTGAAAAACGGCTCGATGGTGATCTCGCCGTTCGACATCACTTGGACCTTGTTGAAGAACTCCTGCGCCAAACGACCGGACTCGGTCTCGGGCGCGTAATGCGTCTGGATACGCAAAGTGGTGGTCTGCGCCATGGCCGTCGTGGCCAGCAATGTCGCACCGGCGACAACGCCGGTTAGTGTCAGAACGTTCATATGATCCTCCCTAGATCGCGTTCCCCAGGCGCGGTCGTTCCCGCTCCTCCCCTGGGCTACGCCGGAAGCCTAGCAAGGGATTTCCCGCGCGCAAACGAAAAATGAAAATTACTGGACGGGTCGAGATTTTTTAGAATATCAAAATTCCGGGGGAATCTCGACCATGCCGGACGTCACCGACCGCATCGACACGCCCGGCATCTTTGCCGACCTGCAGCACCGCCTGCTGACCGGCGGGTTCGAGCCGGGCGCCAAGCTGAAACCGTCCGACCTGCACGGCGAATACGGCTGCTCGGCCAACACCGTCCGCGATGTGCTGCTCCAACTCAGCCAAATCGGCCTAGTCGAATTCGAAATCCAACGCGGCTTCCGCGCCACCCGCGTCTCGCCCACCCGGCGCAGCGAGGTCGCGGCCTTCCGCGTCCTGTTGGAACAAGAGGGCGCTGCCCGCGCCATGGCTCGCGGCGGCCTCGCCTGGGAAGCCCGGCTTACCGCCGCTCACCACTCGCTCGTCCATATCGAACGCCAGATCGCCCAGACCCCGGGCGACACGATCCCCTTCGTCGGCATATGGTCGGACGCCGAACTCACCTTCCACCGCACCCTGATCTCCGAATGCGGCCTGCCGCCCCTGATCGAGACCTTCGAGAAGACCTACATGCAGTTCCGCCAGCAGATGGTCGGCTTGGAAAAGAACTGTGTTCCCAGTTATTTTCACCGGATCGTCACTGATCACCAAGCCATCGTCGATGCGGCAATCTCAGGCGACGAAGGCGCTCTCCGCACCGCGATCCACGCCCACCAGGCCCGGCATATCCAGACATGAAACACCCATCTGTGACGGATCCGCGTCGAGCCTGGGATCGGCAAAGTGTAGAATGGGGATGCTTCCCATCTTTCTCCTCACAATCCATTCCGCCGCTTCAATTCCAGATACAGCGCCGAATGATCCATCTCGCCCCCTGCCATCTCGTCCCGCAACACTTTGAACCGGTCGTTCACCGCCGCTACGGCAGGCAGAGCCAACCCCAGGCACCCCGCTTCATCCAACACATTCTCCAAATCCTTGATCTGAAACTTCGTCAGGCCGCCCGGCACGAAGTCCCCCTCGGTCATCCGCCGCCCATGCTGCTGCAAGATCGTCGAATCCGCGAACCCGCCCTTCAACGCGTCCCGCACCGCCACCGGATCCGCGCCGCCGCGCTCCAACAGCAGCATCGCCTCGGCCACCGCGCCAATCGTGCAGGCCACCACCGCCTGGTTCGCAAGCTTTGCCAACTGCCCCGCGCCCACGGGTCCCACGTGGACCGCCCGCCCGAGCGCCTCCAAGACCGGCGCGACCTGGGCGAAGGTCCCGGCATCGCCGCCCGCCATGATCGCCAGTGTCGCGCCCTCGGCGCCCTTGGTTCCGCCGGACACCGGCGCGTCCACATAGCCCAATCCAGCTTGGGCGAACCGAGCCCCATATGCCCGCGCCTCGCTGGGCTTGATCGACCCCATCTCGACCCAGATCGCCTCGGGCGAGATGGCGTCCCAGGCCGCCTGCTGCACCGTATCCGTGGCGGGCCCGTCCGACAGCATCGAAATGATCGCGGTCGCCCCGGCGAC
>JBCDCW010000177.1:0-7623 GCA_039180995.1 Pseudomonadota bacterium | reverse complement strand
TGTTATGATAGCCCGTGCAGCGGCAGATATTGCCTTCCAAATAATGCCGCACCTCGGCCTCCGAGGGCGTCGGGTTCTCTTTCAGAAGCGCGGCCGCCGACATCACCATCCCCGGCGTGCAGAACCCGCATTGCAGCCCATGATATTCCTGAAACGCCGCCTGGATGGCGCCCAGCGACCCATCCGCCCCCGCCATCCCTTCAATCGTGGCAACCTCCGCCCCCTCAAGCTCGGCTGCCAGCACCGTACAGGCCTTCACCGCCTCCCCATCCACATGCACAACACAGGCCCCACACTGAGACGTATCACACCCCACATGCGTCCCCGTTAACCGCAAACCCTCCCGCAAATAATCAACCAACAACGTCCGACCCTCACATTCCGCAGAACGCGAAACGCCGTTTACCGTCATACTTATCTTGGCCATCAGACCCTCTCCCTCGAAATCTTCTGTCGTCTGGTGTCAGGAAAAGATGCGGCGGAGCCAGCTTTTCTTTTCCGGTGCCCGCGCATCGCCGCCTGCCATGGCGGGTTCGCGTATGGGCTCGGGCGTCGGGGCTGGGGCGGTCGCCGGTTTCGCCAGCTCTGCCTCGACCGGAACGCCCCCCACTTCTTCTTGGAAGCGGTTGAAGAATTGGTCGGCCATCTTGGATGCGAAAGCGTCGACGATCCGGCTGCCCAATTGTGCGAGCTTGCCGCCCACATGGGCGTCGACCTCGTAGGACAATTCCGTCCCATCGGCCACTGGTGCCAGCGCGACCTTGGCGCCGCCCCGGGCGAAGCCCGCCGGGCCGCCTTTGCCTTCGCCCGACAGCGTCAGGCCGTTGGGCGCATCCATGTCCGACAAGGCTACGTGTCCCCGAAACGTCGCCTTCACAGGACCCACCTTCTGCGTGACGGTCGCGTCGAAGCCATCATCGGCAGAGCCCGACATCTCTTTGCAGCCAGGGATGCAGGCGCTCAGCACGTCGGGGTTGAGCAAAGCCGCATAGACCTGATCGGGGGGGGCGGCGATGGTGCGGGTGCCGGTCATCTGCATGGGTGAGTCCTCCTCAGGACGATAGGCTATGACGTGAACGTCGCGCGCGGAATACGACCAAAGGCCCGGGGATCAGCGCGCCGGGGCCTGGTGGGTGACGCCGTAGGCGGCGTGGATATCGGCGATGCGGCCGTCGGACAGCGCGGCCCAGATGGCGTCGTCGACGGAGTAGGCCAGAGGGCGATAAGCGAAATGGATGCCCACGCCCAGATCCCAGCGGCCTACCGCGAAGCCGGGCAGGGGGGGCTGGTGGACGCCGACGGTGTCGGAGGCGCCGTGCTCCAATTGGGACAGGGGCCCCATCGCAGCCATCGCCTCGCCGGCGGCAAGGGCGGCGATGGCCTCGGCCATGGTGGGGAAGCGCAGGATGTTGTTGCGGAGTTGGCCGCCCGCGAAGGACGTCAGGTAGAAATCGGTGATGGAATCGTTTTCGACGGCCACGGTGTCGAAGCGGAAATAGGCTGGGACGGGCGGGTCTTCCGGGTACTCGGCGCGGTCATAGGCGATGGCGATGGCCTCGGCCGCGTATTGGCCTGTGAAGACCACCTGTTCGACCCGGCAGGCAAACTTGGAATCGTAGGGCACGCGCATCATTACATTCGACACTGCGCCACCGACAATGGGCCCGCGCCAGATATTGTTCCGCAGATCGGCATCCAACGTCTCACCCGCATCGACGAAATTGAAGCGTGGCTCGACCCCCAGATCGGCGGCGATCAGGCGAGCGATATCGACGTCGATGCCTCGGGGCGTGGCGCCGTCTTCCCAGGAATAGGGCGGGAAATCTTCGTAGACGGCGAAGGTGATGAAGCCCCGATCTTGGATGATGTCCAGGTCTTGGCCGACGATGTCGCGGCCGACGTTCTGGGGCTTGGCCTGGGGGACATGGTCGGCGCAGCGGTCCTGGGCCCAGCTTTCGCCGGGGGAGAAAACAGCGAGCGCAAGGCCCAGGAACAGGGCCGCCGAGCGGCCCGGGATCGTCCGTCGCATGGTCACTTCGCGGCGGACAATCCGATGGTCAGCACCTCGGCCGCTTTGTCCAAGGCGGCAGCGTCCGCCTCTAGGATGTTGGCGGCCCGCCAGGCGGCACTGTCGGAGACCGGGGCGCCGGACAGCGTTTCGATCCCGCCCGCGATTTCGCGCAGGCGCGCGGCGGCGGTGTCCGTGTCGGCCGTGCCCGCCGCCAATTCGTCGCGCAGCGTGGCCAGTTCGGGTGTCACATCGGCCATGGCCGCATCGTCCGGGCGGGTTTCGATATAGGTTCGGATGGCCCAGGCGGCCTCTTGGCCCAGAAGCTCACCGAAGGCGGGCATTTTGGTGATCCCGTTCTGGGTATAGCCCTCGACGAAGCGTTCCACGTACCACTCGTCGCCGTATTCCTCGGCTTCCAGGAAGCGCAGGTCGGGGGCGAGACCGCCGGACACCACCTCCAGGCCGTGGCACCGGGCGCAATTCTGGTTGTAGCCCGAGGCGCCGATGCGCAGGGCTTCGGCCCAGACGTCTTCGCCTGCCGCATCGGCGCGGTAGGGGTTTTCGGTCAGCCATTCGTCGCCCAAGGTCGGCAGCGTGCTGGTATCCACCGCTTGGGGCGCGACGTCGCCATGGGCATAGGCCAAGCCGGTAACGGCCATCAGGGCGACGGCAAGGGATGTCGTGCGGCGGGTCATGATGGTCCTCCTCCAAGGCGGTCGAAATAGGGATAAGCCAGGCCGCCGAGGCACGGTATTGGACTTTGGTGGGTCGGACGTTGGTCGGGCGGCACCAAAGTCGCAATGGCCGCCGGGGGCCTGATTTGTAGGCTGACCGTGGGGAGGACGTTCGAATGTTGCGCACCATAGCCGCCGCGTGCCTATTGGCCGGTCCCGCTGGGGCCGTCGAGGTCTTGGTGGGCCATCTGCATGTCGTTCAGCCGCCCCCGCCGGTCCTGTCGGAGTTGGAGTTGCGGCCCGAAGGGCTGGGCCTAGACGGCACGCGGCTGGGGCGCGAGGACAATGCGACGACTGGGCGGTTCTTGGATCAGACCTACGAGGTTGCCTTCCACGAGGTCGATGTCGATGGCGACGTCGCTGCTGCCGCGCAGGCGGCCTTGAGCGAAAGCCCGTTTCTGATCGTCGACGGGCCAAGCGAAGCGTTGCAAGCCATCGCGGACTTGCCCGAAGCGCAGGGCGCATTGATCTTCAATGCCTCCGAAGGCGATCCGGTCCTGCGGGGCGCAGGCTGCCGGGCGAACCTGCTGCACACGGTGCCGTCTACGGCCATGCGCACGGATGCCTTGGCGCAGTTCCTGACGCGCAAGCGGTGGGACGACTTGGTTTTGGTGGAAGGCGAACACGGGGCCGACCAAGCCTATGCCGCTGCCTTGGAGCGGAGCCTGACCAAGTTCGGGTTGGAGATCGACGCCCGAAAGACCTGGGCCTTCGACGCCGACATGCGCCGGAACGCCGCCGCCGAAGTCCCGCTCTTCACGCAGGAATTCGGCGATTACGACGCGCTTCTGGTGGCGGACGAATTGGGCGATTTCGGGCGCTTCCTGCTCTACAACACGTGGGAGCCGCGCCCCATCGCCGGGTCAGAGGGGCTGACGGCCCAGACCTGGGCCCCCGTGGTCGAGCAATGGGGCGCGATCCAGCTTCAGAACCGTTTCGTCGAATTGGCGGGCCGCCCCATGCAGCCCGAGGATTGGGCCGCCTGGGCCGCCATGCGCGCCATCGGCGAGGCGGTGACGCGGACGAACTCCGCCGATCCAGCTGAGTTGCGCGCGTTCCTTTTGTCCGACGCCTTCGAACTGGCCGGCTTCAAAGGCCGCCCGCTGACCTTCCGCACCTGGAATGGCCAGTTGCGCCAGCCCATTCCCATCGTCCATCCGCGGGCGCTGGTAGCGTTGGCCCCGCTGGAAGGCTTCCTGCACCAGCGCACCGAACTCGACACGTTGGGCCTGGATCAACCCGAAAGCGATTGCACCGCCTTCAACTGAGGAGAAAGACTATGCTGCGCGCCTCTATCATCGCGCTCTGCGCCGCCTGGCCGGTCACGGCCGACGAGATGTGGATCTCGAACGAGAAGGACGACACGATAAGCGTGATCGACATCGAAACGCTGGAAGTCGTGCGCACCATCGAGGTCGGAGAGCGGCCGCGCGGCATTACCTTTTCCAAGGATTACTCGGTGCTTTATGTCTGTGCGTCCGACGATGACTCGGTCCAGGTGATCGACCCGGACACGGGCGAAATTCTGCATGATTTGCCCAGTGGCGAGGACCCGGAGCAATTCGTGCTGCATCCCGACGACCGGCATCTTTATATCGCGAACGAGGATGATGCGATCACGACGGTGGTCGATACTGAAACCAGGACCGTGGTCGCCCAGATCGACGTCGGGATCGAGCCGGAGGGCATGGCCGTCAGCCCCGATGGCCGCATCGCCATCACCACGTCCGAAACGACGAATATGGCCCATTGGATCGACACCGAGACGCAAGAATTGTTCGCCAACACCCTGGTCGACAGCCGCCCGCGCCACGCCGAGTTCGTGAAAGACGGGACCGAGCTTTGGGTGTCGTCCGAGATCGGCGGCACGATCACCATCTTCGATGTCGAGACCCAGGCGGAGACGGGTAAGATCGACTTCGAGGTGCAGGGCGTTCACCCCGACCGGGTGCAGCCCGTGGGGTTTGAACTGACCAATGGCGACACCCATGCGTTCGTGGCGCTTGGGCCGTCGAACCATGTCGCCGTCGTCAATGCCGAAACGTATGAGGTCGAGGAATACATCCTGGTCGGTCGTCGCGTCTGGCATATGGATTTCGACCGAGATCGAGAAAAACTGTTCACGACCAATGGTGTGTCGGGCGATGTTACCGTGATCGACGTCGCCTCGCGTGAGCCTATCAAGACCATCAAAGTCGGCCGCTTCCCATGGGGCGCCGCTTTCCGCCCCACCGAATAGGAGTAATTTCATGACACGTCTTTTGATCGCGCTTGCCTTGACCGGCGTTTTGGCGGCCCCTGTCCTTGCCGATGATGACGATGGCTTCGGGCTGGCGGGGATCCTGTCGGCCAGCAACAAAGAAGACCTGGAACCCATTCAATTGGGAGCCGGAATCCCGCTGACCAGCGCGCCTTGGGTGTTGAAGTCGGGCACTTATTACGAGTTCGAGATCCAAGGCGATGGCAGCCAGGAATTGGCGCTGGTCGGGCCGGAATTCTTCCGGGCCATCTGGATCGACGAGATCGTGGTGGAAGGGTTGGAGATCCGGCCCCTTGGACTCGACAGTGTGGAATTCGACGAGGCGGGCGAGATGGAGATCGGCTTTCTGGCCATCAAACCGGGCCAATACTATCTGAAGATCCCTGGCTCCACCGGAGAGACGCAGCGGTTGGAGATCACCATCGAATGACACTGGCCGTCGCCGGGCTGAGCTACGCATATGGGGCCAAACAGGCACTGGATGACGTGAGCTTTCGGGCCCAGGCGGGGCGCTTCACGGCGCTGCTCGGACCAAACGGAGCGGGGAAGTCGACCCTGTTCGGGCTGCTGGCCGGGCTGTTGCGCGCCGATGCTGGATCGGTCGAGGTGGCGGGGCACGATATGGCCCATGAACCGCGCCGGGCGCTGACGGAAATGGGCATCGTGTTCCAACAGACGACGCTCGATTTGGACCTGACAGTGCGCCAAAACCTGCGCTATTTCGCGGCGTTACGCGGGCTGGCGGGGCAGGGCGCGGATCGTCGGATCGACGCGGCGCTGGACCGGCTGGAAATGCGTGAGCGCGCGGCCGAGAAGGTGCGCGCGCTGAATGGCGGACATAGGCGGCGGACCGAGATCGCGCGCGCATTGCTGCATGGACCGTCCGTATTGCTGCTCGACGAACCGACCGTGGGCCTGGACGCGGCCAGCCGCACGGCCATCACGGCCCATGTCCACGATCTGGCGGGCGATGGCTTGGCGGTCCTTTGGGCCACGCATCTGACGGACGAGGTGGGGCCGGGCGATCACTTGCTGGTGCTGCACCAAGGTCGGCTGCTGGCCGATGGGGCTGTGGCCGACGTGACGGCGGGGGCGCCTCTGCCGGATTATTTCCTGGGCGTCACGAGCCGCGCCGCATGAGCGCGGCGATCATCGCCTTGCGGGCCATCGTGGCGCGCGAGGCGCTGCGGTTCGTTCACCAGCGGGAGCGGTTCATCGCGGCGCTGGTGCGGCCTTTGGTTTGGTTGCTGGTCTTTGCGGCCGGGTTCCGGGCCGCGCTTGGGTTGTCGATCACGCCGCCCTATCAGACCTACATCACCTACGAGACCTATATCATACCCGGTTTGCTTGGAATGATCCTGCTTTTCAATGGGATGCAATCGTCCCTATCGCTGGTCTATGACCGTGAGATGGGGTCGATGAAGGTGCTGCTGACGGCGCCATTGCCGCGCTGGTGGCTGCTTTTGTCGAAGCTGCTTGGGTCGACCGCGATCTCGGTTTTGCAGGCTTATGTGTTCCTGGCCATTGCCGCCGCGTTCGGCATCGGGCTGCCCGGCTGGGGCTATGTGGTCGTGCTGCCGGCGCTGGTGTTGGCGGGGCTGATGCTGGGCGCGCTTGGGCTGGCTTTGTCGTCTTTCATCAAGCAGTTGGAGAACTTCGCGGGGGTGATGAACTTCGTGATCTTTCCGATGTTCTTTCTGTCTTCGGCGCTTTACCCGCTGTGGAAGATGGCGGAATCCTCACGACTGTTGCACGATATTTGCGCGTTGAACCCCTTCACCCACGCGGTCGAGTTGATCCGGTTCGCGCTTTATCTCGATTGGAACGGCGCGGCATTGGGATGGACCGTCCTGGCGACCCTCGCCTTTGCCGCGCTCGCCCTGTGGGGCTACGATCCGGCGCGGGGGATGGCGCGGCGGTAAGGTCTTACGACCATGGCGGGGCTGTGTTTTCCTGGTCGCTGGGATAGCCTGACGCCAAAGGAGATGCCCATGGTTCGCTTGACCCTTGCCCTTTGTTTGTTGCCCGCCCTGGCCGGTGCCGAGACCGTTCGGACCGACGAGGGAACCTTGAATCCACCGGAGCTAAGTCTCGATGCCATAACGGATAACGTGGATCGGGGGCACGCGGACATGATGACCTGCGCCCAAGGATACTACATCACCAAATCCGGGCGCCATGCGCTGGCGCGGCGGCTGTTCGAGATGTGCGCCGAAGCCGGGTGGACCGGCGCGATGACCTGGATGGGGCAGATGGACAACAATGGCTTGGCCGGGGAATACGACCCCGAGGCCGCGACCGCATGGGATCGGCGCGCGGCCGAGGCGGGGGATCCGGTGGGGCAATTCAACCTGGGATTGGCGATGATCCGAGGCCACGGAACGGCCCGGGACGTGGAGACCGGACGGCGTCTGGTCGACGAGGCGGCGGCGACCGGGCTGCCGATCGCGCGGCGGATGGTCGACTCGGGCTATGATCCGGAGGCGGTGACGCCGGATGCGGACGATTGGAAATACGCGCCGCGGTTCTGACTGATTTACAATATGTTGCGGGAGGTGCCCTCCGTACACCCGGCGTACACCCCCCGTACAGACGTGCGTCTGTACGGTTTTGGTGAC
>JBCDCW010000176.1:0-7627 GCA_039180995.1 Pseudomonadota bacterium | reverse complement strand
CCTGGCCCATCGTCGGGGCGGCGCAAGCCCGCATGCTGTTGCTCCTGCGCGAAGGGGGCCTGGCGCCAGCGGAACCAGCAGACGGTTTCCGCACCATGGGCGAACGCCTCCCACGTCCAGAGCCGCACCATGCCCGGCAGCGGCGCCGGGTTCCAAGGCGCCCAGTTCACCGGCCCCGGCTGCTGTTCCATCACCCACCAGCGGCCCTGTCCGACGGTGCGGTACAGATCATGGTGAAAGGCCTGAAAATCCGGATCGCCCTGGCGGAGATACGCCCGATCGCCCCCCGGCACCCGGTCCAGCAGGAACCCCATCGGGTAGCTGTCCCAGGCCGCGATCTCTAGATCGGCGCCGACGGTGTAATGGTCGAATTCCGTGACCCGGCCCATGTAATTATGCGAGATCGGCGCGTCCGAATGCGCCCGGATCGCGTCCACCTGCGTCCGGTTCCAGCGCACCACCTGATCTGAGGCGAAGCGTCGGAAGGCCAGGACATGGGCAGGGTTCGGCTCGGTGACCGTCTGGTTGGGCAGGTCGATCTCGGACCAGTCTGTATAGTCCATCGACCAGAACACGTTGCCCCAGGCGGTGTTCAGCGCGTCGGGCGTCTGATACCGGCGGCGCAACCAGTCGCGGAAGGCGTCGCGGGCTGCGTCGGAATAGCTGATCGTCGTATCATGGCAGCCATATTCGTTATCGACCTGCCAGGCTGAAACCCGATCACCATAGCGATGCGCCATCAGGCCCGCCATTTGGGCCGCCTCTTCCCGGTAGCCGCGATGGCTGAAGCAATAGTGCCGTCGGGAGCCGAACTTGCGGGGCTGCCCCGCGGCATTCACGGCCAGCATGTCGGGCCACCGGTCGAGCATCCAACGCGGTGGCGTGGCCGACGGCGTGCCCATAACCACCTGCAACCCGGCACCAACCAGCGCTTCCAGGGCACGATCCAGCCAGGCCCAATCATATTGGCCGGGCCGCGGTTCCAGCTTCGCCCAGGCAAACTCGCCGATCCGCACCCAGGTTAGCCCCAGGTCGACCATGCGGGCGATGTCGGTGGGCCACATCTCTTCGGGCCATTGTTCGGGATACCAGCAGACCCCAAGCGTGCGTTTCAAAGCACCACTCGCCGCTCGGCGGTGCCCGCCACTGATATCTCGGCAGCCCATGTCCGGCCGCTGCCCGGCTGATGGGTCAAGCTGCTGGCATCCAATCCTTGGGTGGCCGAAGTGACGAACATCGTCCTGAGATCGGCGCCGCCAAAAGTCGGGCAGGTCGTGTGATCCGCGCCGCATGACACGGCCCGAAGGAACTGCCCATCGGGCCCGTGACACGCCACGCGCCCGGCGCCCCATTGGGCAATCCAGACGTTCCCGTCCGCATCGCAGACAGCGCCATCGGGGTCCAGGCCGACGGGCGAGAAATCCACGAACACCTCGGCGGAACCCGATGGCCAGCCCGCCCGGTCAATGGCTTGCCGCCAGACGGCGCCTTTGGCGGTATCGGCGAAATAGGCGACCGTGCCGTCGGGCGGAAAGCAGATGGCGTTCGGGATAGTAACGTCATGATACAGCTGCCGAACCTCGCCCCTGAAGTAGCGATAGATCGCGCCGCGCCCAGCCTCGGCCTGCTTACCCATGGTTCCAATCCAGAACCCACCGACCGGGTCTGCGCGACCATCGTTGGAGCGGGTCTCTGGATCGTCGGCATTCAGATCCACAAGCTTTTCGCGGTCGCCAGAGCGGATATCGAAGCGCCAAAACCCGGACTCGCCGACGACCATCAGCGTGTCGCGATCGACCCAGCCAGCGGCGCTGACCATCTCGTTCCAGTCCCACTCCAGCTGTGTATTTCCGTCCCGTGACAGCAGGCGCTTTCCGGTGATGTCGAACCAGAACAATTGCTGTCGCTCCGGATGCCAAAGCGTGCCTTCGCCCAGGGCGCAGACACGGTCGTCCCAGACATTCGCGAATGTCACGCCAACACCCCGGCGCCGACCGCACGGTCATAGGCGTCGACGATGTGGCGGGCGCGCTTGGCGATCTCGGCGACGGCCAACCCAGGAGTGTAGAGTGCGGTGCCCAGCCCGAACCCATCGGCCCCGGCGGCCATCCAGTCGGCGAAGTTTTCAGGCCCCGCGCCGCCCACTGCATAGACGGGATGCGTGGCGGGGAGGACGGCCTTCATGGCCTTCAAGCCCCCGGGCCCGGCCATGGATCCGGGGAACAGTTTCAGGCCTGTGGCGCCGGCCTTGAGGGCGGCGAAGGCCTCTGTCGGGGTGAAGATGCCGGGCCAGCTTTCCAGGCCCAGTTCCCGTGTGTGGCCAATGACGTCAGGGTCTGTGTTGGGCGAGACGATCAGCTTGCCGCCCGCCTCGGCCACGGCCTCCACCTCGGCCATTGTCAGGACGGTGCCCGCGCCGATGAGCGCCATCTCGCCATGGGCCACGGCCATGGCCGAGATGGAGCGAAGAGGCTCGGGCGAGTTGAGCGGGACCTCGATGCTGGTGATCCCCGCCTCGATCAAAGCGGCGCAGGCCGGGACCGCGTCATCGGGGGTGATGCCACGCAGGATGGCGATCAAGGGTCGTTTCATATCAGGGCCTTGGCGGCTGTCAGGCCCGCCAGCGTCATGGTGTCGGCAGGCAGGATGCGGGGGGTGACTCCCTGAGCTTTTAAGGCGGCGGCGTAGGCGTTGGAAGGGGCCTCGGCGCCGGTAATGATCACGTCGCGGCCCAACCACCAGGGCTTGGTGGCGGCCAGTTCGGCGCCGATCAGGAGACCCGACAAGGTCGAGCGGGCGGTGGTGGCATCTTGGCCCTGCAAGAGATCGGCGGCGCGGAGTTCGAAGAGGCGGGCGCTGAGGGTTTCGGGGCGGGAGAGGGCGTCGGAGACGGCGTGGAGAAAGGGGGCCTCGGACCAGTCGCCGCCAGTGAGGGAGTGGCGGAGGACCGTTTGGCTGCAAAGCGTTGCGAAGAGTTCGCCGGTCAAGGTCGTGCGGAAACTGACGACCTCTCCGGCGGAGATATGGGCCCATTTGGTATGGGTGCCGGGCAGGCAGGCGATGCCGTCGAAGTCCTTGTTTTCGCTCAAGACTCCGGCGATCTGGGTCTCTTCGCCGCGCATGACGTCCGGGTGGGGTGCGGTCTGGCTGATCCCGGGGACGATGTGCACGTCCAGGCGAGGATCTGCTGTCTCCACCTGGGTCAAACGCGCCGCCAGCGGCGCGCAAGGGGTCGCGACATACGGCGCTTCGGCCCAGCCTTGGCGCGAGCCGGCCATACCGCAGGCGATTATTTTCGTCGGGCCGCCTGTCGGATCGTTCAGCCAATCGTCGATCAGGGACAGCAATCTGCTTTCGAACATGTCCCGAGTCAAGCGGGACATGCCATCGTCGCTTTCGCGCGTCTCCTGCGCGGTGCCGCCGTCCATGCGCGTGGCCCGCAGCCGGGACGTGCCCCAATCGACGGCGATCCAGTGGCTCATCCCGTGGTCACCACGCCACCGTCAACGACCATGGCCTGGCCGGTCATCATGCGCGAGGCGTCCGAGGCCAGGAAAAGCGTCGGGTTTACAATGTCATCGGGGGCTAGATGGGTCTTGAGGCATTGCCGGTCCAGATGGGCGGCGAGGCCCTCTGGGTCGGCCCATTTGTCGAGCTGCTTCTGGGTCAGGACCCAGCCGGGGGCCAGGGCGTTCACGCGGATCCCGTCGGGGCCGAATTCGCGGGCGAGCGAGCGGGTCATGGCGGTGATGGCGCCGTTGGACGCGGTGTAGATGGCGTAGCCGGCATTGCCCATCATGTAGCTGATCGAGCTGAAGTTGACGATGTGGCCGTAACCGACTGATTTCATGACTTTAATCGCGTGTTGGCAGGCGAAGAGATAGGCTTTGAGGTTGATGTCGATCATGCCGCGCCAGAAGTCTTCGTCCACGTCGAGCGTGGCATGGCGCTGGTCGTTGGCGGCGTTGTTGACGAGGCGGGTGATGGGCCCGTGGGCTTTGGCGGCTTGGTCCATGGCGGCGAAGAGACTGGCATTGTCGGTGATATCGCCCTGGACGAAAAGCGGTGTGTTGCCCGTGGCTTGGGCCATTTCTTCGGCGAAGGCGGAATAGTCGGAGCGGCCAATGAAGGCGACGCGGGCCCCCTGGCGCAGGAAGCCTTCGGTCAGGGCCGCGCCGATGCCGGAGCCGCCGCCAGTGATGAAGACGGAGGCGTCTTTGAGGTCGGGATAGGTGGGGGGTGTCATGGCGATTACTCGGGGTTTCGCGGTGTCCGGGACGGGGGCACCCGGTGTGCACCCGCTGTACACCCCCCGTACAGACGTACGTCTGTACGGTTTTGGTGACGGGATGTTAACGGGTCTGTGCTGTTGCGCCTCGCCGCGCGGGTCGGGGGACCATGGAACGGTTGGAGGGGGCGCGGCCCCCGCGCCTGCGGCGCCCCCCGAGGTATTTCCGGCCAGAGGAAGACGGGCGCGTTAAGGTTAATGCAGTGTGACGGGGTGGTCATGGGGGTTGCTTTCGGTGACCGGCATGGGGTCGCGGGAATTGCAGAGGCGGAAGACGGGCGCGTTAAGGTGAGCGGAAGACGGGCGCGTTAAGGTTAATGGGGGCGGTGGGGCGGTCATAGGGGTGGCCTTGGATGACCCGCATGGGCTTGCGATCGCTCCGAGGTGGGGAAGACGGCGCGTTAGGGTTCACGGTGCGTGAAGGGGGCATCGGAGGTGGCCTTCGGGGGCTGGCGCGGGGTCGGGGGACCTCCGGCGGGAGGACG
Source organism: Pseudomonadota bacterium (assembly GCA_039180995.1). GTDB lineage: Bacteria > Pseudomonadota > Alphaproteobacteria > Rhodobacterales > Rhodobacteraceae > Jannaschia. Next base: position 2,854 of record JBCDCW010000176.1, on the reverse strand, counting down.
ACAGGCGCGTTGGGGTTGATGAGGGAGGATGGGGCGGTCATAGGCGGTGGCCCTCGATGACCCACATGGTTTCGGGGTAGCTCCAGGGGAGAGTGAGGCCGTGGTGCATCAGCCAGGTGCCGGGGACCTCGATGGGGCCGTCCTTTAGGATCGGGGTGCCGCGGCTGAGGGCCGGGGCGGTGGCGCGGTTGATGAGCTCGATGCGGTAGGTCGTGTCCGGCTCCAGCGCCGTGAGGCGCAGGGGGCGGGGGGTGATCTGGGCGGAGGTGGCGGCCTTGCCGGCGAAGACGACGAAGCGGTGACCGTCGCGGGCCTGCTGTTGTTCGGCCAGGATGGCCGGGTCGGCGCTGTCGAGGCGGTGGATGTCGGCCAGGGTCAGCCAGTCGCGGTTGCGTTTCCACCAGGCGGTTACTTCGGAGAGGACCTGCGCCTCGTGATCGGTGAGTTCGCGGGGGTCCATCTCGAACCCCATATGCCGCTGGGCGGCGACCCAGGCGCGGAAGCTGATGTCGAGGATGCGGCCGGACGTGTGGCAGCGGCGGGGGCCGACATGGGAGCCGGTGACGGCCATGGGCAGGAAGAGGGCGGCGTCGTGCTGGATGCGGAGGCGTTCCAGGGCGTCGTTCGAGTCGGAGAGCCAGACGCGCTGGGTGCGGGAGAGGATGCCGAAGTCGATGCGACCGCCGCCCGAGGCGCAGCTTTCGATTTCGACCTCGGGGAAGGCGGCGCGGAGGCGGTCGATCAGGGCGTAGGAGCCCCGGGTCTGGTCGGCATCGGGGGCGGGCAGGACGCGGTTGTGGTCCCATTTGATGTAGTCGATGTCATGCTGGCTAAGGATCGCGGACATCCGGTCGTAGAGGAAGGCGCGCACGTCCGGGTTGGCCATGTCGATGGCCTTTTGCTGGCGGCCCAGGGTCTGATCTTCGCTGCCCAGCGCCCAATCGGGGTGGGCGCGGTGCAGGTCGCTGTCGGGATTGATCATCTCCGGCTCGAACCAGAGGCCGAAGGTCATGCCCAGGTCGTGGACATGGGAGATGAGGGGGTCGAGGCCGTCGGGGTACTTGCGGGGATCGACCTGCCAGTCGGAGAGAGAGCGGGTATCGTCGTCGCGCCCGTATTCAGAGCCGCCGAACCAGCCGTCGTCGAGGACGAAGCGCTCGGCGCCCAGGGCGGCGGCGCGGGTGGCGATGTCTTCGAGAACGGGAAGCTTGTGGTCGAAATAGACGGCTTCCCAGCAATTGTAGTGCACGGGGCGGGGCTTGGCCTTGGGCCAGGTGACGATGCGGTCGCGGACATGGCGCTGGAAGGCCACGGCGCAACCGTTCAGGCCGTAGGGCGAATAGGTGACGTGGAGCGGGGCGGTCTGGAACCTGGTAGCCGGTTTCGTCTCCATCCGGGCGGCGTGGCCGAATTGGATCTGGCGGCGGCCGTCAGGCAGTTCCTCGGCGATCATCTTGTGGCCGCCGGACCAGCCGTAATGAAGGCCCCAGGCCTCGCCTTGGGTGTTGGTGGCGCCGGTCGCGGGGATCAAGAGGCCCGGGAAGTGTTCGTGGCCGGTGCGGCCGGTGCGGTTCTCGCGGTAGCGGATGCCGGGGGTCCAGGGGGTGCGGTCGAGTTGGAACTCGCCGCACCAGCGGCCGGAGATGTCGATCATCTGCTCGCTTTGTTGCGGCGCGGGGAGGACAGGGGCGGCGAGCCAGTGGAGATGGACCGGGGTTTCGGAGGTGAGGGTGGTTTGGAGGGTGAGGATGCGGGTGGAGGGATCGGGGGTGAGCTGGAAGGCGAGGGCGAGGCCGTTTTGCGGGTCGGTGTAGTGGAGGGTGAGGCCGGTAGCGGTGGCCTCGGAGGCGTAGTGGAATTTGGGAAGGAGGGGGGTGCCGCTTGCGTCGCGCAGGATGAGGCCGGGCTGGCCGGGGAAGGTGCGGACGGCTTCGGGGCAGAGCGAGAGGTCGGGATTGGCGTCGAGCATGCCGCCGGTGACGTCGATGGCATGGGCGGCGGCGAGGGTGTCGAGGTCGGCGGTTTGGGGGAGGGGGGCGCCCCAGTAGATGACTTGCGGCAGGCGGTCATGGGTGGCGGCCAGGACCAGGGTTTGGCGGGGGCCGGTGTCGGGATGGGAATCGTCCAGGCGCCAGGTGCGGGTGACGGAGGCGGTGTCCTTCATGGCGCTTCACGACCGGCTTGGGCGGGGCGGGCGGCTCGTCGGGTTCTCGCCGCGCCTTTGGCGCGGGAGGCCCTCCTCGCCTTGGGGCGTGGGACGGGGGCGGGTCACTTCACGGCGCCCAGGGTGAGGCCCGCGATGAAGTGTTTTTGCATCAGGAAGAACATCAGGACGGGGGGCAGGGCGGCGACGATGCTGCCGGCGCTCATCAGGTGATAGGCGGCGCGGTATTGGGCGTTGAAGGAGGTGATACCGGCGGTGACGGGTTGGCTGTCGGGGCCTTGGGTCAGGACGACGGCCCAGAAGTAGTCGTTCCAGATGAAGGTGAAGATCAGAACGGCCAGGGCGGCAATGGCGGGCTTCATCAGGGGTAGGACCACGAACCAGAAGATGCGCCATTCGGAGACGCCCTCGACGCGGGCGGCCTCGATCAGGGGGAAGGGGAGTTGGCGGATGAAGTTGCGCATGAAGAGGGTGCAGAAGCCGGTCTGGAACGCGATGTGGAAGAGGACCAGGCCGGTCTTGGTGTCGTAGAGGCCGAGGCCCAGAGTCAGGTCGCGGACCGGGACCATGAGGATTTGGAAGGGCACGAAGTTGCCCGCGATGAACATGAAGAAGATCAGAAGGTTGCCCTTGAAGCGGTAGATGCCCAGGGCGAAGCCGGTCATGCAGCTGAGCACAAGGGTGCCAATG
>JBCDCW010000175.1:0-7644 GCA_039180995.1 Pseudomonadota bacterium | reverse complement strand
GCGGCGCTGGATGCGCTCTGGCCCTTGGGGCTGCGCCAGGTGGACATGCCGTTCACGCCCAGTCGGGTGTGGCAAATGCTACAGACGACCGACCAGGCTGTTGCCGCAGAGTAACTTAACGCGGACGTTGCGGCATTATGACGGGCCCGCGAGGCTTCGTGCGTAGACGGGTGCGGGGCGCGTTGCCACCTTGGAGGCATGACCCGAGTATGTTTCCATGCCCCGTAGGTTCTTCAGCCGTCTCTTCCGACGCGCTGGCCTGCCCGCGCGAACGCCGCCGGTCCAGGCTGCACGGACGCACGTGGTCTTGTTGGACGGGACCATGTCCACGCTGGAACCCGGCTACGAGACCTCGATCGGGCTGATCTATCGGTATCTGGATCGGAACACGAACCACGATCTGTATTACGAGCCCGGCATCGAATGGCGCGGCTGGCACAACGTGGCCGAGGTCATGGCGGGGGTGGGGATCAACCACCAAATCCGCCGCTCCTACGGGTTCCTGGCGGAACGTTGGCGGCCGGGGGATCGCATCTTCTTGCTGGGGTTTTCCCGTGGCGCCTATGCGGTGCGGGCATTGGCGGGGATGATCGACCGGGTGGGGCTGCTGCGGCCCGAACATGCCTCCGACGCCCATGTCCAGGAGGCTTACGAGCATTATCGCGAGGATCCCATCAGTCCGGGCTCGCGCAGTTTCGCCGCGCGCTATTGCCACCCCAAGGTGCAAATCACCGCCTTGGGCGTGTTCGACACGGTGCAGGCCGTGGGCATCCGCTGGCCGATCTTGTGGCGGCTGTTTCCCAAAGTGCATGCCTTCCGCTCGCATCGCTTGGGGCAGACGGTGGGGCATGGCTTCCATGCCATGGCGCTGGACGAGACGCGGCTGGCCTATCGCTTGGACAGCTGGCGGACCCGCGGCACCCGGACGTCGAGCGTGGAACAGGTTTGGTTTCGCGGCACCCATGGCGATATCGGCGGGCAAATCGGTGGCCGTGCCGAATGCCGCCCGCTGGCCAACGTGCCGCTGGTCTGGATGTTGGGCCGTCTGTCGGGCGTGGGGCTGGATCTGCCCGACGATTGGCGGCATCGCTTCCCGACCGATCCCGACGCGCCGTCGGTGGGCAATTGGAAGGGCTTTGGGAAGATTTTCCTGGCCCGCGCCCGCCGCAAGGTCGGCGAGGATCCGTCGGAATCGATCCACCCATCGGCCACGGAACATAAGGCCTCTGCCAAGCTGCGCCCCTATGGCGGGCCCAGCGGCTTGGCGTCCTGACCCTTTCTTCCTCTGGCCAGAAATACCTTCGGGGGTTTCTTAAGGGGGCAGACGGCCCCCTTAAGCGGGGAGCGCGAGGGGAAGCCCCCTCGCTTCCCCCCTCAAATGAGCGGCCGGATCCGCAATTGGGTGATCCGGTTCGCCTCGCGCGTGGCGACCTCGAACCGAAAGCCATGGAACGAGAAGACTTGGCCACCGGTCGGAATCGTCTGGGCTTCGTGGATCACCAGCCCCGCCACCGTGTTGGCCTCGTCGTCGGGCAGGCTCCAATCCGTCGCGCGGTTCAGGTCGCGGATCGTCATGGCGCCGTCGATCAGGTAGGTGCCGTCGGCCTCGGGCTCCAGCACGGGTTTGTCGGGCTGGTCGTATTCGTCGGTGATCTCGCCCACGATCTCTTCCAGGATGTCTTCTAACGTCAGCAGACCCTGGAGCGCGCCGTATTCGTCCACCACCAGGGCGAAGTGCGTGTGGCGGCGCAGGAATTCGCGCATCTGGTCGTCGAGCGTGGTGGTCTCGGGGACGAAATAGGGCTCCATCATCACGTCGGTGACGTCGAAGCTGGTGATCGCCTCGACCCCGCCGCCTTCGGTGCGCACGATGCGGTCAATGGCGCGCAGCAGGTCCTTGGTGTGCAGCACACCGATGATGTTTTCGGGTTCGTCGCGGAAGACGGGGATGCGGGTGTGACGGCTGGACAGGACTTGGTCCAGGATCTCGGCCGGCTGCGCGGCCACGTCCACCATTTCGATCCCCGAGCGGTGCAGCATGATTTCTTCCACGAAGCGGTCGCCCAAATCGAGCGCGCCTAGCAGGCGGTCGCGATCTTCCTTTTCGACGCCGCCTTCAGTGTGGCCCAGGGTGATGGCGCCGACGATTTCTTCATGTGCCGACATGATGTCGGCATCGGGGTCGATATCGACCCCGAAGACCTTGAGGATGCCGCGCACCAGCGCGCGGACCACGCCGACGATGGGCGCGAACAGGCGGACCACCAACGAGATGACGGGCGCCACGCGCGACGCGGCCGTTTCGGGGTTCGAGATGGCGTAGGTCTTGGGCAGGACCTCGGCAAAAACCAGGACGAGGGCGGTCATGACCAGGGTGGCCACGGCCACGCCGCCTTCGCCAAAGAGCGCGGTGAAGAGCGCGGTGGCGAGCGACGCGGCCAGGATGTTGACGATGTTGTTGCCCAGAAGCACCGACCCGATCAGGCGTTCGTTGTCTTCGGTCACGTCCAGGGCCCGTGAGGCCCCGGCATCCCCCTTGTCGGCGCGGGATCGCAGCTTGCCGCGCGACGCGGCCGTCAGCGCCGTCTCGGAGCCCGAGAAGAAGGCGGATAGCATCAGAAGCAACACAATGGCGGCGGCGATGCCCCAGGCGGCGCCGATTGTCAGGGTTGTGACGGTGGTTTCCATCGGGCGGTTATGGGCGCGCGGCTGGGGGCGTTCAAGATGGCGGAGCGGGCAGAAGCGCTTTCGTCGAAAGCGCCTTCAAAAATCTTCATCGAAGATTTTAGGGCGCCCGGCGGTGACGGCGGAACTCCACCGGAGTGTTCAGCCGGGTGACGTTTCCGCCGGACCCGGCCGGGCGGTCTGCCGTTGCAGGGCCGTCGCCGCGCAGAAGCTGCGTGGCCACGACGACGGCGATGGGCTCGGACAGGATCTCGTCTTCCGCCTGTTTCAGGCGGAACAAGAGATGCGGCATCTCGCCTGCGACCTGTTTGACGGTCTCGAAATCGGCGGAGCGGTCCTGGGCTTGGTCCAAGCCGATGGATACGCCCAGATCGCGCGCCAGATCGCCGACGGTGAAGACATGCAAGTCCCGGGCAAGGCTGACCCGTTCGTCCAGGGTTTGGGCGACGTAGCCCGCGCCGATCAACGTCTCCATGACGGTGTCGCGGGCGGAAACGGGGACGGCATCGGCCAAGGTTTCGGGGGCGATGGTTCCCCCCTTTGCGGCATGGCGCGCCATCACCGCGAGGATGGCGACGGCCACCGAAAGCGTGCCCCCAGGCGAAAGCGTGTCTTCGTCAAGCGTGTCGCGGCCGCGCCACCAATCGGGGAACGAGGCGGACAGGACGGCGCCCAGGATGATCACGGTCCAGGACAGATAGATCCAAAGCAGGAAGATCGGGACGATCGCGACCGCGCCATAGATCGTGGCATAGGTCGAACCGGAGGTGAGGAAGGTATCGAAGCCCCATCGCAGAATTTGGAAGCCCAGGCCCGCGAAGGTGCCGCCAATGGCCGCGTCGATCAGGCGGACGGGGCGCGCCGGGACCAACATGAAGAGCAGCGTGAAGGCGACCGATTGGGCGATCACGGCGAGCCCGTTCTTGAGCACCGCCTGGGGCAACCCGATGGCCAGGGCCTGAGACGGCTCGCCCGACCAGGCCGTGACCACGTCAAGGCTGCTGATGGTGAGCGAGAAGCTGGCCCCGAGCAGGAGGGGGCCGACGGTCAGGATGGCCCAGAAGATCAGCAGGCGGCTGAGGACCGGGCGCGGCTTGTCGACCTGCCAGATGCGGTTCAGTGTCGTCTCGACGGTGGACAGCAGCATCACGGCGGTGAAGGCCAGGCCCACGACCCCCGCTGCGGTCAGGTTGCTGGCGCCGCTGGTGAACTCCGCGAGATAGGTCCGTATCTCGGCCCCGACCTCGGGCAAGAGCGCGCCGAACAGCGCCTCTTGCAATTGATCCTTGAAGCTGTCGAAGGCCGGAAAGCCCGCCAGGACGGCGAAGGCGATGACCAGCAGGGGGACCAGCGCCAGCAGAGTGCTGAACGTGAGCGCCCCGGCGGTCTGGCTCATCCGGTCGACGGTAAAGCGGCGGAGGACGAAGCGGAAGAAGCGCCAGACATCCCGCGCGATCACGCGGGGCGAGGTTCCGCGCCAGAAGGCCAGCCGGGATTTCGTGGTGGTCATCCCGCAAGGCTATCACCTTTTTCACCTTCCGTGGGAGTGGTTAAGGGGCGATGGCGGCCCATCCGCCAGGCGGTGTGCCCTTTTGGATCTGTCATCGTGTGGGGTGATGGCGTGCGGCCCTGCTGGTCTGGCGGAAGCGCGCCATGTCTGGCAGCGCAGTTGCGCGGTGGAAAAGGGGGCGGAGGGGACAAGATAGCGGGGTATGGAAGACGGGTCCGTGGCGGTCATTCGATTGGGGGCACAAGCCGGTCCATCGGCGGGCCACGGGTCCGGTGATCCGAGCTTTGTTCGGTCGCACTTTGTGGCAGGCAAGCGCCTCCAAGTCTTGAGGGCCGCCCTTATATCGGCCAAATCGCCGGGCCTTTGGGAGGGGGCGATGGACCGGCGCCCTTCGGGCTTGTTTTCGGTCCACGGCAGAGCGGCCATTGTCCGCTACAGGCCCATACATGTCGGCCGATGATGGCCTCCGGGACAGGCGGTGGAATGCTGGCCGACCGGAGGACATGCGCCGAGTACCCCCGCGCGCGACCCGCCTGACACATCGCGACAGGACCGCGTCGGGACAGCGCAGAAGCCAAACGGGGCGGCCTTGGATGGCCGCCCCGGGGGACCATCACTCGGCCGGGGCCGGGCTGAGATCGAGCATGCCCGCGCGCTGGCGGCGGTGGTCGTTCCAGAGAGCCTTGACCAGAGCCAGCATCATCAAGACCATCAGCACGCAGAACGGCAAGGCGCCGATGATCATGGCATTCTGGAGCGCCGAAAGACCGCCACCGCCCGCCACCAGCAAGGTGCCGATCACCAGAGTCATGATCACGCCCCAGATGACGCGGTGCAGGTTGTCGGTTTCCTCGGCGCCACCAGACATGATGGTGTTCATGACCAGGATGCCCGAATCCGCTGAGGTGACCAGGAACGTCAGGATCAGGACCACGCACATGATGACCAACGCGCCATACAGCGCTTGGGGCAGCATTTCGGCCATGGTGACGAACAGCTTGGCCGAGTTCGAGGCCGCGATGATGGCCCCATCGGCGCCGCCGTTCATTTCCAGGTCGATCGAGGTGCCCCCCAGGATCGTCATCCAGGCCCAGCAGACCATGGCGGGTGCGATGACGGCGCCCAGGATGAATTCCCGGATGGTGCGCCCGCGCGAGATGCGGGCCAGGAACAGGCCGACGAAGGGCGAGAACGCGATCCACCAGGCCCAGTAGAAGGTCGTCCAACCCGCTTGCCACGCGAAGAGGCGGCCATCGGTGCCGGCGGCGTAAACAGCCGATAGGGTTTCCGGCGGCAGGGCGGCGGCTTCGGGCGGCAAGCCCTCGATGAAGCTGGCCTCGCTGCCCCAGGGGTTGCCGCTGGCTTGGGCATAGAGCTGGGCGATGGTTTCGTCTCCCAGCGCCGCGGCTTCGGGTGGCAGGGCCGCGGCGAAGACCTCGGCCGTTTGCGGACCGTAGGCGGCGAAGCTGAGTTGCAGGAAGTTGAGGATGTAGTCGACCATCGCGGTGGCATAGGTCGTCATGGCAAAGAGGAAGCTGCCGAAGACGATGAAGGTGAGCAGCAGGATGATCGACAGGACCAGGTTGAGGTTCGACAGGTACTTGATGCCGCGTCCGACGCCGGAGACGGCCGAAAGGATCGACAGGATCATGATGATGACCAGCCCGACCAACAGGCCGACGGTGGACGGGGCGGGGGCGCCATCGTCGTTGACCGTTTGCAGCCAGGCCATGTCGGTGACCGAATAGACCCCGTCGACGAATTGGGCCACGCCGAAGCCGATGGTGACCGAGACACCCAGAATGGTGGCAACCACGCCGAGGACGTCGATGATATGCCCGAAGGCGCCGTTGGCGAAGCGCCCGATCAGGGGCGTCAGCGCGGTGCGGATCGTCAGCGGCATGCCGCGGGTATAAGCATAGAAGGCGAGGCTGAGCCCCGTGACCACATAGATGGCCCAGGCGTGGAAGCCGTAATGGGCGAAGGTGTAGCGGTAGGCCGATTGCAACGCATCTTCGGTGTTGCCCACGACCTCGCCCGAGACGGTCAGGGGGTTCGAGCCCCAGAGACCCACCGGCTCGGCCGTGGCGAAGGTCATCAGGCCGACGCCCAGGCCCGCGCCGAACATCATGGCGAACCAGGAGAAGTTGGAGAATTCCGGCTTGTCGCCCGGTCTGCCCAGAACGCGCTTGCCAGTCGCGGGGATCAGGGCGACCGCGAAGAGGAAGATCGCGAAAAGGCCGACGGAGATCACATAGAACGTATTGAAGCTGTTCAGAAGCTGCGCGTTGAGCGACGAGAGCATGCCGCCCGCGCCCAGCGGGAAGATCAAGGCCCAGAGAACCAGCGCGACCATGATACTTTTGGAGATAACGGCGATGGGGAGGGAATAGCCCTCGTAAAAGCCGGCGTCCTGCGTATTGATGTCGATGTCCGTGAATGGCTCTTTCGGTGCCATGGAGCCCCCCTTTGGCTGGCCGAGATCTGATCGTGCAGCGGACGTGGAGGGGTCGATTGGCAGCGCAGACCCGGTCCGAGCGTGAATTTGTAAAGCTTCGATGAAGGTCTATCCGGTTCGGTGCCTGAAAGCGACAAATTCTGGTCTGGGTTCGACATGGCGGGGTTTGGCGCAGTCAATCCTGGCGCCGTGACGCCTCGCGTTCACGGAGCGTTTCCTTTTGGTGCGGGCCTTCTACCTACCGAGGCATGAGCAAACCGATCCTTTTGTGGCTGCGGCGCGACCTGCGGCTGTCCGACAACCCGGCCCTGACATGGGCCGTCCAGCAGGGGCGGCCGGTGATCCCTGTTTGGATCCATGACCAGGTGGTCGAAACCTGGGGTGCCGCACCCAAATGGCGCATGGGGTTGGGTCTTGCGCATTTCGCCGAGCGCCGGGAGGAGATCGGGTCGCGGCTGATCCTGCGCCGGGGCAAGGCGCTGGAGGCCTTGCGCGCGCTGGTCGACGAGACGGGGGCGGATACGGTCGTTTGGAACCGGCTCTATGTGGCGGATGAGCGGGCGCGGGACACCGAGGTGAAAGAGGCGCTGCGCGATGGCGGGCTGACGGCGCGGTCGTGCCACGCCCACGTCCTGTTCGAGCCCTGGACGGTCGAGACGGGGTCGGGCGGGTTCTACAAGGTCTATACGCCGTTCTGGAAGGCCGTGCGGGATCGGAATGTGGATGCGCCCTTGCGCGCGCCGGGGGCTCTTGAAGCACCGGCGGAGTGGCCCGGCAGCGACACATTGGCCGATTGGGAGATGGGTCGCGCCATGCGGCGCGGGGCGGACGTGGTCGCCGCCCATGTGCATGTGGGCGAGAAGGCCGCGCAATCGCGGCTGGGGGCCTTCATGGCCAATGGGGTCGAGGGATATGCCGATGCCCGGGACATGCTGGCCGAGGACGGGACCAGCGGGCTGAGCGAGAACCTGACCTATGGCGAGATCAGCGC
>JBCDCW010000174.1:0-7653 GCA_039180995.1 Pseudomonadota bacterium | reverse complement strand
GTCGGCCACCACGACGATCCCCGCCACATGGGCGATCAGCCGGGGATCTTTGCTGCGGTGCGACATGACCATGAAGAACGCGATCCCGGCGCCGGTTCCCAGCAGAACCGTTGCTCCGATCACATGCACGAACAGGGTCAGGTCGTAGATCACCGTTCCTCCAACAACAGCGAGACCAGCACGGCCAGCACCAGCGCCGGGATCACCTTCACCATCGGCCCCAGCGGATCGGCCCACAGATCCGGCGCGAAGATCAGGCTGCCCAGCAGATAGGCCCCCGACAGCGCGACCATCCCCAAGGCCGCGCGCCGCGCCCAAAGCCGCCAGCAGATCGCCAGGCCCAAGCCGATATCCGCGACCGCCCCGCCCACGACCGTGATCCCGGCGAAGGCCGATGACGCCCCGCGATCCGTCAGGATCGCCATGGCCCGCGGCACGTCCATCAGCGCGATCAGGCCCGACAAGACCCAGAACAGGGCCAAGGCCCCGACCGCCACGGGCAGCGCCAGGAACGCCCGTGCGAACAGCCGCTCCTGCCGCGTGGCGGGCAGGCCGGCCAGACTCTCCGCCAGCGATCGGCACGGTGCGCCGCCCGCCGCCGCCCAAGCCGCCGGGTCGCCCCGCACGCCGTCCTGCAACACGGCCAAAGCGGTGCTCCGCAGCGGCGACCGCCAGCCCAGATGGCCGACCCCGTCGGCCGCCCATCCGATGACCCGCAGCAACGGGCGCGGCACCGGCACCCGAACGCGCGCGGCGGGCCAGCCCTGCCAGCGCCGGATCGCCGCGATCAGCTCCGGCAAGGACCGCGCCTCGGCCTCCGTCAGATCGGCGATAATGCCCGACGGCACGCGCCCCTCCGCCGCCGCCACCACGGCCAGGGCGACATCCTCGACCGCCACGGTCTGGATCTGGGCGTGGGGCAACACATCGGGCGCCACCAGCGGCAGAGCCGCCGCCGCCCGCACCAACGCGGTCCCGCCATAGGCTTCGGGCGCCACGACCAGGGTCGGCCGCAGGATCACCCAATCGGCTGCCGTCGCCACGACCGCATCGCCTTGGGCCTTCGTTTGAAAGAACGCCGTCGATGCGTGCGGCGACACCCCCGCCGCCGATATCTGGACCAAACGCCGCGGGCCCAACGCGGCGACCAACCGCTCGACCGCCGCGACGTGGATGGCGTCGACGTCGTCCCGCGCTCCGTCCTGAAGAACGCCAGACGCGTTCACGACCACGTCGACCCTATCCAGGATCCCACGCCATTCCTCTACCGATACCGACGGAATGTCCCGGATCACCCAATCCACATCCGGCGCCACCGCGCGGGCCGAGACCTCGGATCGCCCCATCCCGACCACATCGAATCCGGCCGCCCGCAACGCCCGCAGACAGGCCGAACCGATCAGACCGTAGCCGCCAAGGATCAGAACCCGCGCCATCGAGTGACGATCAGCCGGGCGTCACGCCGCCTCGTCGTCCTTGGCCCTCACATACGATCCCGGCGCCGCCATCAGGGGCGGATGATCCGGCCCGCCCGGCTGGCGCGCGTTGATCTTCCGCCCGGACCGCCCGCGCAACCACGCCTCCCACCGGGGCCACCAGGACCCCTCATGGAACTCGGCCCCCTTCAGCCAATCCTCCGGCGTCTCGGCGGCGGCGTCATTGGTATAATGCCCGTACTTCTTCTTCGACGGCGGATTCACAATCCCGGCGATATGCCCGCTTTCCGACAGAACGAAGGTCTTGTCCTTCGACCCCATCTTCTGGACGCTCTCCCACGCGCCCTTCCACTGGGCGATGTGATCCGTCTCACACGCAATCGCACAAAGCGGCACATCCACATCGACCAGCGTCAGACCGTCCTCGCCCATCAGGTCGAACCCCGTCGTCGCCAGCTCGTTACCCACGCAGAGCTTGCGCAGATATTCCGTAACCATCGGCCCCGGCAGGTTCGTCCCGTCCCCGTTCCAATACAGCAGGTCGAAAGCCGGCGGCGCCTCGCCCAGCATGTAGGATTTGATCGCCGGTCCGTAGACCAGATCGTTGGAGCGCAGATAGGTGAACGTCCGCCCCATGAAGAACTTGTCGAGATAGCCCTTGTGGGCCGATTCCCGCTCGATCCCCTTGACGAAGTCGTCGTCCAGAAACACGCCCATCTCACCCGGATCGCTGAAATCGGCCAGCGTGGTGAAGAAGGTCGCCGACCTAACGGACGTGTCCCCCCGTCGCTTCAACAGCGCCAGCACCGCCGACAATGTCGTCCCCGCGATGCAATAGCCGATGGCGTTCACCTGCTTCTGGCCGGTGATCTCGCGCGCGACGTCGATGGCGGTCAGATAGCCCTCGTCCACATAGGTGGACATATCCACATCGCGGTAACTCTCGTCCGGGTTCACCCAGGACACCACGAACAGCGTGTAGCCCTGATCCACGATCCACTTGATCAGCGAATTCTGCGGCTTCAGATCCAGAATGTAGAACTTGTTGATCCAGGGCGGGAACAGAACCAGCGGCACGGCCTGCACCTTCTCGGTCGTCGGGCTGTATTGGATCAACTCGAACATCCGGTTGCGGAACACCACCTGCCCATCGGTCGCGCCGATATTCTCGCCCAAGGTAAAGGCATCCGGGTCCGACAGCGTCACCAGCCAATCGCCATGATTGGCCTCGATGTCGCGCACCAGGTTTTCCAACCCCTTCACCAGGCTGTCGCCCTCGGTCTCGATGGCGCGCTGCATGGCATCCGGGTTGGTCGCCAGGAAGTTGGTCGGGCTGAACAGATCCACGATCTGCTGGCTGAAGAACTTCACCCGCTGCTTATCGACGCTATCCAGACCTTCCAGGTCATTCACGACGTCGGAAATCGCCTTGGCGCTGATCTGATATTGCTGCTTGATGAAATTGTACCAGGGATGATCCGTCCAGAGCGGGTTGGAAAACCGCCGGTCCTTCGGCATCTCGTCGGGCGGCGCCACCGGCTTGCCGCTGGCCAGAGCCGTCTGCGCCTCGACCGCGTGCTTCAGCGCCATGCCCCAATAGCTAACCTGTTTTTCGATCAGCTTGCCGGGATTCGCCGCCATCTCGGCCCAATAGGCCGCCATCGCCTTGGCATAAAGCTCCGGTCCCGGCCCCTGAAGCCCCGGATCGGCCCCTTCCCGCTGCGACAAAGCGCCCACCAAACGCTTGGTCAGCTCGTCCATCTTAGCCAGATTCGCGTTCAAACGCTGCAGTGCAGCATGGCCGTCATCCGTTTCGTTGACGTCACGCAGCGCCTCATTCCCGTGATCTCCATGAGACATTTCTTGATTTTCCCCCCGTCACGCGGCACGTATGCTGCAACTGCAAATTAACGTCTGGCTCATACCCTAGCCGGAGACTGCTTGCGGAGAAACCGTTGCGCACGTCGCGCGCGACCGGTCTTGTGCGAGCCGAGGAGGACCCGCCGATGCGTTTCATGGCCGCTTACGATCTGATGGAAGCCACCCGCAACACCAATGCGTGGCTCGGCGCAACGGCGCGCACCATGGGCTCCTACCCGCTGACCGCTCTGGCCCCGCACCCGGCCTTCCGCATGATGTCCGCCTGGGGCGAGGTGGTGGAGCGGTCGTTCAACCGCATGATCGCCAAGCCCGACTGGAACATCCCGCCCCTGCCCTCCCATGACGGCCACGACATGACGGTGGTCCCCGAGATCGAGATCGCGCGCGCCTTCGGCGACCTGCTGCGCTTCGACGTCAAGGGACGCCCGCCGCGCACCCGACGCATCCTGCTGGTGGCGCCCATGTCGGGCCACTACGCGACGCTCCTGCGCTCCACCGTGGTCTCGCTCCTGCCCGATGCGGATGTCTGGATTACCGATTGGCACAATGCCCGCGACATCCCCGTCAGCGCCGGCAAGTTCGATATCGAGGATTACACCCTCTATCTCCGCGATTTCATCAAGCATCTCGGCCCCGACATCAACGTCATCGCCGTTTGCCAGCCCGCCCCCCTGACGCTGGCCGCCACCGCCCTTTTGGCCGAGCAAGAGCCCGAGGCGCAGCCTCGCACCCTCACCCTGATCGGTGGCCCCATCGACCCCGATGCCGCCGCCACCGACGTCACCGATTTCGGTCGCCGCGTCACCATGGGCCAACTGGAACAAAGCATGTTGCAGCGCGTGGGCTACCTGTACCCCGGCGTCGGCCGCATGGTCTATCCGGGTCTGCTGCAGCTGGCCTCCTTCATCTCCATGAATGCGGAAACCCACGCCAAATCCATGTTCGAGCAGGTCTTTGCCGTCGCCCGCGGCACCGCCGCAGACCACGACCGCCACAACCGGTTCTACGACGAATACCTGGCCGTCATGGACATGACCGCCGAATTCTACCTCTCGACGGTCGAGCGTATCTTCAAGGGCCTGGAAATCGCCCAGAACCGTTTCGTGGTCGATGGCCACCAGGTCGATATCGGCAAGATCACCGCCGTGGCCGTGAAGACCGTCGAGGGCGGCAAGGACGACATCTCGGCCCCAGGCCAATGCGTCGCCGCCCACGACCTGCTGACCGGCCTGCCCGATGACATGAAGGCCAATTACATCGAACCCCAAGCCGGCCATTACGGCATCTTCGCGGGCGGCTCCTGGCGGCGCAACATCCGGCCCCTGGTGCTGGACTTCATCGACGCCAATTCCGGCCAGCCGAAACCAAAGCCGCAACGCCGGAAGCCGCAACTCAAGGCGGTCGAGACCGGCGATGCCCCGGACAAGTCGGGCCGCATGGCCGTGTGACCCCACGACATTGGCATCTCCGGGGCCTTGAGCGCCCGGGGCCTCCGGCGCATCATGGAGCGGAAGACCTCCTGGAGGAGCCGCCGACCATGTCACAAACCCTCGAATTCGCCTGCTCCTGCGGCCGCCTCCAGGGCGAAGTGCAGGACATCTCGCCTCAGGCCTACACCAACGTCGTCTGTCACTGCGACGATTGCCGATCCGCCTATACCCATCTGGGCAAAGCCGATCCCGAAAAGGTCGGCGTCCTGCAAACCACGCAAGACCGCGTCCACATCACCGCCGGGGGTGAAAACCTCCGCGTTTTCCGCAATACGCCCAACGGCCCGCTCCGCTGGTACGCCACCTGTTGCGATACCCCGCTCTTCTACACCACGCCGAAAGCCCGATTGGTCCATGTGGGGGTCAATACCGACCGCTTGGCGAACCCGGATGCCATCGGCCCCGTCCAAGCCGAAGGCTTTGTCCCCACCCCGTCGGGCAAGCCCAAGCATAAGAATGCCGGCCGCATGGTCCTGCGCATGATGTCCCGCATGGCGGCCAAAAACCTCTCCGGCGAATGGCGCAAAAGCCCGTTCTTCGACCAGTTGGGCAAACCCACTGTATCGCCGCAACTCCTGACCCGGGAAGAACGGGCCGCGGCGCTGATGGGCGTTGGGGCCTAGGTGTTCAGTCCCGGCATCTGGTGGACCGGATTGACGATGAATCGATTGGGCTCTGAAATCCAGATTTTACAGATGTATTCGTAGGGCGTGAGACCGCTGAGCGTCTTGAGGCGGCGTGCGAAGTTGTACGCGTCGAGGAAGTCCGCGAGGTGGCTGCGCAGCGGGACGTGCCGCGGTCGTGCCCCCTGCGTCGGGGACCGACGATGCCGCCCTCGCGAGCGCGATGCGCGGCGTCCGCCGACACCCCGCGACGGGTTGCGTAGTGATCGAGGATGGCGACGTTGCCCATTGCGGCCCCGCCTCCGCGGGACCCCGAGGTCAGCCATTGCGGCCGGATACCGCCTGCCAGAGGCATGCCGCGTATCGGTCCCGCGGCTCGGGCTTGGTCGAGCGTGTGGTCCGCGTCGTCGCGCCAATGCGGGCCGAACTCGGTCCACTGGACGTGTAGTTGCTCAGTCAAATCCTCCCGGGATGTCGCGCAAAGCGAGGGAAGGGCCTCGACGTGCCGGGTCAGGATCGCATTAGCGGACAACTCAGCCGAGAGCAGGCTACAGATCTGGAAAATCCGGTGTAAGTTGCACTCTTGCCCGACAGAAGTTGCAACTCTAGCCGGACAAGTTCCAACTCATGCCGGACGCCACATCCTAGGAAAATTGGCTGGGGTGGTAGGATTCGAACCTACGACCTGCGGTACCAAAAACCGTTGCGCTACCACTGCGCCACACCCCAACCGTGCGGCGGGAGATAGGCGAGGCGCGGCAGGCTCGCAAGGAAAAAATCCCGCAGCTGCGCCGCGGCCTGGCTACAGCATTTTGCGTCTTATCTGAGGCAAGTGCATCGCAAGGCGCGTTCGACCGAAGGAAGCGGCAGCGCCTTGCGGTTCATATCAAACGCAAAGTGCTTTAGTCTCGCGCGGCCCGGATCAGCCGCAGGATATCGGCCGCCGCCTCGGGGATGTTCGTGCCAGGCCCGAAGATCGCGGCGACCCCGGCCTGGCGCAGGAAATCGTAATCCTGCTGGGGGATCACGCCGCCACAGATGACAATGATCTCGCCCGCATCGGCCGCTCGCAAGGCCTCGATCAGCTTGGGCGCAAGCGTCCGGTGGCCCGCGGCCTGGGACGAAATGCCGACCACATGAACGTCGTTGTCGATGGCGTCCTGGGCCGCCTCTTCCGGCGTCTGGAACAACGGGCCCACATCCACGTCGAAGCCGATATCGGCAAAGGCCGTGGCGATCACCTTGGCGCCCCGATCATGTCCATCCTGGCCCATCTTCACGACCAGCATCCGGGGCCGACGCCCCTCCTCCTCGGCAAAGCTGTCCACATCGGCCTGGATCGCGGCAAAGCCCGCATCGCCATCATAGGCCGCACCATAAACCCCGGCCAGCGTCTTCACCTCGGCCCGGTGGCGGCCGAAGACCCGCTCCATCGCATCGCTGATCTCTCCCACGGTAGCCCGTGCCCGGGCGGCCTCTACCGCACCTTCCAAAAGGTTGCCGCCCTCCGACGCCCGGCGCGACAGCTCTTCGAGCGCCTGCCTGCAGGCTGTCTCATCGCGACTGCCCCGGATGCGCGTCAGCCGCGCCACTTGTGCCTCGCGCACCGCGTCGTTGTCGATGTTCAGGATGTCGATGGCATCCTCGGTCTCGCGCCGGTACTTGTTCACACCGACGATCACCTCGTCGCCCTTGTCGATCATGGCCTGGCGGGTCGCCGCGCTTTCCTCGATGCGCAGCTTGGGCATGCCGGACGCCACGGCCTTGGTCATGCCGCCCATCTCCTCGACCTCCTGGATCAGCGTCCAGGCTTCCTCGGCCAGATCGTGGGTCAGCTTCTCGACGTAATAGGAGCCTGCCAGCGGATCGACCACATTGGTCACCCCCGTCTCCTCCTGCAAGATCAACTGCGTATTCCGCGCGATCCGGGCGGAGTTTTCCGTCGGCAAAGCAATGGCTTCGTCGAAGGAGTTCGTGTGCAGCGACTGCGTCCCGCCCAAGACCGCCGCCATCGCCTCATAGGCCGTGCGGACAACGTTGTTGTAAGGGTCCTGCTCCTGCAAGCTGACGCCGCTGGTCTGGCAATGGGTCCGCAACATCAAAGACTTGGGGTTCTTCGGCTCGAATTCCGACATTATCCGATGCCAGAGCAGCCGCGCCGCGCGCAGCTTGGCCGCCTCCATGAAGAAGTTCATACCGATGGCGAAGAAGAACGACAGCCGC
>JBCDCW010000173.1:0-7655 GCA_039180995.1 Pseudomonadota bacterium | reverse complement strand
GGCCACTGACGGGGCTGCTGCAGCGATCTGCCGCTGACCAGTCTCGGTCGGTCTAATTTGCGCTTTACATTCTTTATTTGTATTGGCTGCAAACACTTCCACACAGGCAGTGGCCTTTCAAGCGCCGTCATAATGGACATGACGCAACGAAAACTGGAAGGAGATAGTGCTATCATTTGTATCAGGTGTCCTATAATTTGTGTGAAGCCAATTTGGGTTGACGAATCATTTTTCCGCGGGCTTTGTTTGGGTGTGGAGCGCGGTACCGCCTGTTCTCAGTGGCTGTTTATCTATGATTCAATGCATACGATGAATCACCAGGGAACATTTGCGGCGCGTTACACTTTTCGCACGGGTAGACGAGGCATGAAAACGAATTAAACGCGAGAGCAAGATGGCTCCATTTGGGCAGGGTCATTCCTGCCCCCTCATCAGTCTCGCCACCTGGCGCCGCAGCTCCATCACCTGCTCGGTCAGGCGCGGCAACCGCCGCAGCGCTTTGTAGATTGACAGCGTGGTGTCCATCTCGACCGCCGGATGGCCAAGGATGACCTTGCCGTCGGGAACGGGTGAAAAGATCTTGGTCGCGCCCCCCGCGACCACATCGTTGCCGATTGTGATGTTGTCGTTGACACCCACCTGCCCGGCCAGAACGACCCGGTCACCGATGGTGCCCCCCCCGGCCACGCCGACCATCGAGCAGATCAGGCAATCCTCACCGATCCGATTGTTGTGGCCGATCATCACGAGGTTATCAATCTTGGTGCCCCGACCGATGATCGTGTCGGCTATGGTGCCGCGGTCGATGGTCGTATTGGCCCCGACCTCCACATCCTCGCCGAGCCGGACGGATCCCAGCGAATGGATCCGGACATGCGCCTGGGGCACGATCTCGCCCCGATTGCCAAGCGTTTTGCGCACCTGCTCGACCGCCGATTCCTCGGGCGTGACATAGCTGAACCCGTCTCCGCCGATCACAGCACCGGGCTGACAGATCGCCCGGTCGCCCATCAAAACCCGGTCCCCAACCACCACCTGCGGGTGCAGCAGGACATGGTCGCCCAGAACCGCGCCATCGCCGACGATGGTCTGGGCGCCGATCCTGGTATGCGCCCCGATCCGAGCGCCCGCCCCGATCACCGCATAGGGGCCGACCGACACGCCGTCGCCCAAAATGACCCCGTCATCCACCATGGCCGTGGGATGGATCCCCTTGGGGATGCGCGGACCGACATCCAAGGCGGACGTGATCCGCGCCATGGCAAGCCGGGCGCGCGGAACCGTCACCGCCCCCTCCAGTCCGAAGTCGCGGTAATCGGCCCCGTCCCAAAGGATCGCAACGCGCGCCTTCCCGGCCAACAGGGCCTTTGACCAATCCGGAGACATGGCCAAGGCCAGGTCGTCCGGGCCCGCCGCCGACGGCTCGGCCGCGCGGGTGAACACGCGGGTCCCGTCCCCCTGGACGGGACGCCCGAGCGCATCCGCAATCTGCTGCAACTTGAACATCTGGACCCCGGGGACGCTGTCCCCCGGGCATTTAGCTACCGGTCACCGGCAGCGCCACCCCGGCATCGCGTAAGGCCCGCAACACCAACCGGTCGCGTCCATAGGGATCGCTCCGGTAGTTCGCCCGGCCCGTCGGCGTGACCCAGGCCGACCAATAGACCAGATGGACGCCAACCGGCTGCTCCAGGTTGACCCGCCGTTCGCGCCCGGTGTTCAAGATCGACTGGAACCTGGCTTCCGGGTCGGTTTCCTGCGGGGCCAGCAAGTGATAGGCCAGCTCGAACGGTCGACCGACACGCACACAGCCATGGGAAAACGTGCGGACATCGCGCCCGAACAGGTTCTTGGCGGGCGTGTCGTGCAGATAGATGTTGTACTGGTTGGGGAACATGAACTTCACCCGGCCCAAGGCATTCCGCGGACCCGGTGGCTGTTTCAAGCTGTAGGGGAAGTTGCGGGCATTGTAGCGGTTGAAATTGATCCGGTTGGGATTGACCCGGCCGGACCGGGAATAGACTTCCAGGTGCCGCGCGCCACCCCGGCGCAACGCCGGCAGATACTCGCTGACCGCGATCGAGCGGGGGACGTGCCAATACGGGTTGATGACCATATGGGTCATGGAATGGCTGAATTCCGGTGTGCGCCGATCCGCATCCTCGGCGCCCACCACGACCACGGTGTCGAAGGTGACCTTGCCGTGATCCACCACATAGGCGTGCTGCTCGGCCAGGTTCACCAGGATATGGCGGTCCTCCAACGGCTTGTTCATCCAGCGCTGCCGTTCCAGCCCGACCACGATCTGGCCCATCCGATCCGCTAACGACACATTGATGGCGTCGATCGTGCCCTTACCCGCCACCCCGTCGGGACTCAGCCCATGGTCGATCTGAAACGCGCGCACGGCCGCTTCCAGCGCCGCATCATAACTCGCCATGGCCGACCGCTGAAGATAAGCCATTCGGATCAGGCGGTTTCGCAGCGCCACGACGGCTGGTCCCGTCGCACCGGGTTCGATCTGCGTGGACGGAACCAACGGTCCCCATCCCCCGGCGCGATCCATTTCCTGGAGCCGCAGTTTTTCCCGCAAGAGCCGGGTGTAGTTCGGCGATGTCGGCCATAACGATTGCACGAAGGCGTAGGGGTCGCCTTCGGTGAAAGCCGTGATCTGCTCCAACCAGTCGCGGCGCGGGACTTCTACCACGATGGTACGATCCACCGACTTCGGGTCCAGGACCCCACTGCTGACGTCTTGCGCATAGCGCAGGAACCGCCGGGTCATCTCGACTTCAAGCGCCCCGCGCGCACGCCCGGTCCGGGCGGCCAAGAAATCCGCGCGAATCGATTCTGCATCATAGCGCGCGGTCGGCAAGCCGTGTGTTTCGGCCTGATCCAAGGCCCACAGGAATGCGGCACGCCGATGCTCGGCCCCATCGCCCATCCAGATTGGTGCGAAAGCCCGGGCGCGATAGAAGGCCGCGATGGCGTCGTCTTCGGCGGAAGCCTCAGCGACCGCCTGCTGAAAGGGCGTCACAAGCGGTCGTGCGAACACCGGTTGCGTTACAACCGCAAAGCACAACGCCGCTGATGCGACGATAGAGGTAAATTTCATAACTGGCAGCCCCGGCAGAAGTCTCAAAAAGGTGCCTCTCCTCATCCAGAGAGTCCATTCACCTCACGTCAATCATTTCACTCTATGCATCGCTGCAACACACGCAGTCTTGTTCTCTGCGTTACGGCGATTGGCGGAAACCCGCTCAATTGTCGCCAGGGTCGGCACAAGGTTCGGGAATCGCCCAAATTATGACACATCGAAACAGTCACATGGGGATGAGGCAACCGAGGCCGCGCAGACGGCCGGATCGAACGAATGGGGCACAAGTGGACAAGACAGACAAGACAGGCATCGGCCCGTCGCTCTCGCGCCGGGGACTTCTCGGGGCATTCGCAGCGACTTTGGTGACAGCGGCACCGACATATTCCAATGCCGCGGGTTTCCTGCGCGGCGCTGGCGATATCCGGCGGATCAAGATGCACAACGCCCGGACGGGCGAGACGATGGATACGATCTATTGGATCGAAGGCGATTATGTTCGGGACGCCCTGAACGAGATCAACTTCTTCTTCCGGGATTGGCGGCGGAACGAGGTTAAATATATCGACAATCGGACCATCGACATCATTGCGGCGACCCATAACCTGGTCGACGCCCAGGAACCTTTCATGTTGTTGTCGGGCTACCGGTCACCGGCAACCAACGCGATGTTGCGCTCGCGCTCGCGTGGGGTGGCCCGGAACTCCCTGCATCTGAAGGGGAAAGCGGCTGATGTGCGGCTTTCGTCGCGATCGGTTCGCCAAGTCGCCAGTGCGGCGGCCTCCTGCGGCGCGGGCGGGGTCGGTAAATATTCCCGGTCCAACTTCGTGCATGTGGATTGCGGCGAGATCCGAACCTGGGGTCGCTAAGACCGGCAAAACGCTTCGAGCTTTCGTTTCGCCTCTCCTTTGAGGTGGCGTGACGCCTCACGTTTGTACGGAAGACATGTCGGCTGAGCGCCCCACTCGGTCGACCATAGGCACTGTACGTCTCTTCTAAATCACAAGGCGCTGCCTCTCCCTTCGGTCGAACGCGCCTTGCGAGGACCGGACTTGAGCCAAAGCGCTATGGCCCTTTCCGAGCGAGCAGACCGGGTTCCCTTATGGCGTGGCCCGGTCAAAACGATGGGGGAACACGAAGCACCGATTCCGGCGAATCGACAGCCACATCACCGTCCCAGGCTTCGGCAGAAACACCGCCGGCACCGTCGCCGTTACCAGCGCCCCGCCATCTAGGGCGAATTCGACAAGCGATTCCTTCCCCATGAACCGCGCCCTGACGACCTCGCCTCGGGCCGGCGTCCCTTCTGTAGACGTCGGTGCAGGCCCGCGCCCGCTGCGATCGAAGTCCAGACGAACGTGCTGTGGCCGAAACACGATATCGACCCGCTGCCCGTCCGGCTGTCCGGGTGCAAGAAATTGGCCGAAGGGCGTCTCGGTCAGAGCGCCGTGAACATCGCCCTCCAGAATGTTGATATCACTGAAAAATGCGGCAGCCGCTCGATCCGTCGGGGTGTTGTAGATATTGTAGGGCGCCGCCCGTTGTACGATCCGCCCATCCCGCATCAACGCGATCTCATCGGCCATCCGCATGGCCTCGTCCGGCTCATGGGTGACCAACAAGACGGCCGTTCCCTCGTCCTTCAACACCGACAGGGTCGCATCGCGGATGCCGTCGCGCAGCCGGTTGTCGAGGCCCGAGAACGGCTCGTCCATCAGCATCACATTGGGCCGCGGCGCCAAGGCGCGCGCCAAGGCCACGCGCTGCTGCTCCCCACCCGAGAGCTCGTGGGGAAATTTGCCGCCATAGCCGGACAGATTCACCCGAGCCAGAAGCTCGGCCACGCGCGCATCGGCCGCCGCGCCGCGCGGCAGACCAAAGGCGATGTTTCGCGCCACGTTTAGATGGGGAAACAGCGCAAAATCTTGGAACATCAGCCCCACGCCCCGCGCCTCGGGCGGCAAGTGCTGGGTGTCGTCAGACATCACCTTGCCCTTCAGTCGGACGATCCCTGCATCTTGCCGGTCGACACCCGCAATGATCCGCAGCGTCGTCGACTTCCCGCAGCCGGACGGCCCGAGAAGGCACGTCACTTGTCCCGGCGCGACGGTCAGGTCGATGTGATCGACCACGCATCGCCCGCCCAGATGACGGGTCAAGCCTTCTATCTCTAGGCGGGGGATCACGTCTGGGCTATTCCCGACAATTCCAGTCGGACGTGCCTACCAACCCGTCCCCCGACCGTCCAGCCGAGTCAGAGGACCTCGCCCACCAGCTTCTCCTGCCGGGCATAGAGATAGATGAGGAAGTTCAGCACCAGCGTCATGGCAACCAGCAACCAGGCCATCCCGCCACCTCCGACCAGGGCGATCAGCGTCGGCGATGCGACGGCGACCGCCCAGACGGTCAAGACCACCAATGACAGAAACGCGAAGGCCAGCATCCAGACCGCCGCACGCACATGGGCCAGAAGGCACAGCGCCCCGACAAGGGCCAGAACCGCGTGCAATCCCAAGACGCCATGAACCCAGCCGGGCAGCGACGTCAGCCAAGCCACCTGATCCTCGGGATACAACACCAGCCAACCCATGACCGCCCCGTAAGAAATCAGCACATACTCTGCCATCACCAGCACGCCATATCCCAGGGCAATCAGCCCCATCACGTAGAAATGCCACCGTCGCATCACGCGCTCCCCTTGCTCCGGCCCCTGGCTTACAGTCCCATCCGCCAAAAGCGAAGGGGGCACGGTCGCCCGGCCCCCTTCCTAAGGACGCGCGAGACGGTTGTGTGTCCCGCGCGGCCCGACTGACGACCCCGTCACTTCACCAAGAGTTCGGCCTCCTGGCGCTTCAGCATACGGCGGGCGGCGGTGTAGGAGTCCCGCCCTTCCCGCTCCCGCAATTCGGGGAAGATCGCATAGATCTCCTCGCGCTGCGCCTTGCCAAGACCTTTCAGGGAATGGTCGCCAGGCTGAAAGCTTTCGGTCCAGGCGCCGTCCGACAAGATGACCTCGTGGTTGTCGAACATGACGTGGATGTACGTCACATCCTCGGCGCCCAACCGCTCCACGCCCGGACGGCCCACCAGATGCTTGGCCGCGACCAGAACCTCGCGCTCGTCGAAATAGAGCATGGTCTCGTCATTGGCGATCAGCACGCGGTGCTGGGGCGAAACGATCATGTCCCGCTCCGGCAGGCCGTGGCCCAAGGCGCCTTGGCCGATCCTCACCGCCTTCAGTGCCCCATTCTCACCCAGTTCGGCGCCCGTCATCTCCCGGCGACCGATCCAGCGGATCACCTGGATACCGTTGTCGCGGGTGATGACCCGGTCGCCGATCTCCAGCGTCTCGACCGGCACCTCGCCGCGCGGCGTCGCGATCAGCGTGCCCGGCGTGAAGCAGGGGATGACGGCCTCGATCTCCTCGAACTTGGCGGTGGTGCCGTCGTCGAAGGTGATGATGCCATCCTCGCGGTCGTCCGAGGTGAACTCGATGGTCGACACGCCCGAACCGGTCAGGTCCAGCGTATCGAAATCGTCGCCGCCATCGCCGCCGTCGATCATGTCGTCGGTCGTGGCGCCCAGGATCACATCCCGGTCGTCGCCGCCGTCGATCATGTCGGCACCGTCGCCGCCGGTGATGGTGTCTGCACCATCCCCGCCGGAAATGGTGTCGGCGCCGTCGCCACCGTCGACCAGGTCGTCGCCTTTGCCACCCAGGATCTTATCGTCCCCGGCACCGCCATCGGCCGTATCGTTGCCGCCGGCCCCGCTGACGGTGTCGTCGCCAGCCCCGCCGAACAGAAGGTCGTCATTGGCGCTGCCGGACACGCTGTCCTTGCCTTCGCCACCATCCAGCGTGTCGTCGCCACCGGCGCCGCTGATCACGTCGTCGCCGGCACCGCCGGTGATCGAGTCGTCATCGGCCCCGCCGCTGATCGAATCGTCCCCATCGCCGCCATCGACGCTGTCCGCACCTGTACCGCTGTCGATGGTGTCATTGCCAGCACCGCCGGTGATGGTGTCCGACCCGGCGCCGCCCGAAATCAAGTCGTCGTCATCGCCGCCATCAATCACGTCCGCAGCGCCCGACCCTTCCAGCGTATCGTCGCCCGCGCCGCCCAGAAGGGTATCGCGACCGCCGCCGCCGATCAGGGAATCGTTGCCGTCCCCACCGTCCAGCGTGTCTTCGCCGTTTTCGCCGTTCAGCACGTCGTCGCCCGCGCCGCCCGACAGCGCATCGCTGTCGGACCCGCCGGTGACCGTGTCGTCGCCTTCACCACCGTTCACAGTGTCTTGGCCCGGCCCGGTCGAGATCACGTCGTTCCCGTCGCCACCCGAGACGCTATCGTCTCCGGTCCCGGCGGTCACCGTGTCGTCGCCCTTGCCGGCTAGGATGGTGTCATCCCCGTCGCCACCGTCGATCGTGTCCTCGCCCCCGGCGCCTTGGATCGAGTCGTCGCCAGTGCCGCCCAGGATGCTGTCCTCGTTGGCGCTTCCGGCCAGGCTGTCATCGCCAGCCCCGCCGTCGATGGTGTCGTCGCCGCCACCGCCGCTG
>JBCDCW010000172.1:0-7711 GCA_039180995.1 Pseudomonadota bacterium | reverse complement strand
CGGCGCCGCCGCCTCGGTCTCGAACCGGTCCGAGTACCGCCCGATCAAATGCCGCAGCAGCCCCTCGAAATTGTCGTCCGACCCGCCCAGCCAATATTGCATGCACAGGAACCAGGCCCGTAAATCCTGCGCCTTTCCAGGCACATAGCGCAGCAGCTTCGGCAGCCGCCGCAGCATTTTCATCTGCTTCTCGCCCGACGAGACCGAGGGCGACTTCGACCCCCGCAGCTTCTTCATCAACTGCATCGCCGCCGACGAGGGCTTGGCCATATCCAGCTCGCCCATCTTGGTCAGCTTCACAATGGCCGGGTCGCTGACCATGCCAACCATTGCGTCGCAATTATCGCGCCGATCCAACAGGTTAAGCAAAATCGCTTGAATATGCTCATCGATGAACAACAGCCCGCAGATCACGATATCCGCCTGCGCCACAGCCTGGCGCGCGATCTCCAACGCCTCCGGCGTCTCGGCCCAGCTGGCCGCCGAGTGGACGCTGACCTCCAGCCCCGGAAACTCGTCCGCCATCCGCAGACCCACACGCGCCACGGGCCCCGCCGCGTGGGCGTCCAAGGTCACGATGGCGACCCGATACGGCATCGGTCCGTCACCGCGCATAATGGGCCTTCGCTTCGTAAAGCGTCTCGACGGAAATCTCGGCCACACCGCGCTCGGCGGCATAGAGTTCGGTGTTCTTTCGGGCCTTCCCTCTGACAAAGAAGGGAATCTTCCGAAGCTCCTTCTCGGCCGCCGGACCCCAGACGATCTCCTCAACCGTCTTCTTATCAGCTTCAGCGGACTCCGCCTGACGCGGCGCTGCCCGATCGTCATTGGCCGCTGGCGCGTGACCGCCATGGTGCGACGGCCCGGCCTCATCGGAGAACTCGAAATCCTCGCGGAACATCGTCAACAGATGCTCCTCCAACCCCATGACCAGCGGATGCACCCAGGTGTCGAACAGCACATTCGCCCCTTCGATGCCCATCTGCGGCGAATGCCGGGCCGGAAAGTCCTGAACGTGGACGGGCGAAGAGATCACTGCACAGGGAATGCCCAACCTCTTGCCGATATGCCGCTCCATTTGGGTGCCCAGGATCATCTCTGGCGCGGCCGCCGCAATCGCCCGCTCCACCTCCAGGTAATCGTCGGTGATCGTCGCCTCGACGCCCAGCTCTTTCGCCAACGCCCGCACGGGCCGCGCGAATTCGCGATTGTAGCAGCCCAGTCCGCAGACCTCGAACCCCATCTCATCGCGCGCCACCTTGGCGGCGGCCATGGCGTGGGTCGCGTCGCCGAAGATGAAGACCCGCTTGCCGGTGAGGTACGTGCTGTCGACCGACGCGCTCCACCACGGTTGGCGCAGGGCGTCGGTGTCCATGACCGGCCGGACCCCGGCCAACTTGGCGACCTCCACGACGAACGCCGCCGTGGCGTCGCTGCCGATGGGGATGGTCTTGGTGTAGGGCTGACCATGCTCGCGCTCCAACCAGCGGGCGGCGGTCTCGGCGTGTTCGGGGTACAGCACCACGTTGAAATGCGCCGCCCCCAGCCGCGCGATGTCGGACGGACGGCTGCCCATGGGCGCCACGGCGTTCACCGCGATCCCCATCCCGTCCAGCAGCTTGGTTACCTCGACAACGTCGTCGCGATGTCGGAAGCCGAGGCCCACGGGGCCGATTATATTGCACGACACTTCCGGCGTGCGGTCTATCGGCTTCGCCAACGCGCGGCAGAGTTGGTAGAAAGTTTCGTCGGTGCCGAATAATTCCTTCCGGGAATAGCTCGGCAATTCCAGCGCGATCACCGGGATCGGCAGACCCAACGCCTCGGCCAAGCCACCCGGATCGTCCTGGATCAACTCGGCGGTGCAGGACGCGCCCACGATCAACGCCTCGGGCTTGTGCCGCTCATAGGCGGCGAGGCATGCGTCTTTGAACAGCGTCGCCGTGTCCGACCCCAGATCGCGCGCCTGGAACGTCGTGTAGGTCACCGGCGGGCGCTGACCGCGCCGTTCGATCATGGTGAACAGAAGGTCGGCATAGGTATCGCCCTGGGGCGCGTGCAACACGTAATGCAGCCCCTCCATCCCCGTCGCCACGCGCAGGGCGCCCACATGGGGCGGACCCTCATAGGTCCAGACCGTCAGCTTCATGCCGCGCCCTCCAGGATGGCCCTGCGGCGCAGCGGGCGGGCGAACAGCGCGGCCAAATCGCCCGCTTGTTCGTAGAAATGGACCGGCGTGAAGACCAATTCGATGGCCCATTTGGTCGTCAGACCTTCGCGCTCCAACGGGTTGGCAAGGCCCAAGCCGCAGACGGTTATGTCAGGCCGGTCGGCGCGAACGCGATCCAGTTGCAGGTCCACGTCCTGGCCCTCGGCGATGCGAGGACCGCCGGGAAGCAAGGCCAACTCGTCGGCCATGATCTTGGAATGCAGGAACGGGACCCCGATCTCCACTGGCTCCATACCGCATTCGCGGCTCAGAAACCGGGCCAGTGGCAGCTCCAACTGGCTATCGGGCATAAAGAAGATCCGCTTGCCCGCCAGTGTGTCCGCCGCCGCGGCGATGGCCTTGCGCGCACGGGCCCGCGGGGCCGCGGTCACACGATCGACGGTGGCATCATCAACGCCGAACGCGGCCGCCACGGCGCGCAACCACAGCGTCGTGCCCTCTTCCCCGAAGGGGAACGGGGCCGCGATCCGCTTGGCGCCCCGCTTGTCGAGTTCGGCCGAGGTCTCGCCCAGAAACGGTTGCAACAGCGCATAGCGCGTGTTGGGCCCCACTTGCGGGTCCTGGTCGGCACGGCGGCCCGGCAGGACCTGCACCTGCTTGATCCCAAGACTGGCCAGCAAGCCGCGCGCCTGGTCTTCGACCACGTCTGGCAGCGCCCCAACCAACAGAAGGTTCGACGCTTCGGTCCGCGCCAATGCGGGCACCATGGCCGCCAGGCAGGCATCTTCGCCTTCGGTAAAGGTGGTTTCGATCCCGCTGCCGGAATAGTTCAACACCCGCACATGGGGGGCATGGGTCTCGCTCAATCGCTCCGCCGCGCGGGCCAGATCCAACTTGATGACCTCTGACGGACAGGACCCGACCAGGAACAATTGACGGATATCGGGCCGCCTCTCCAAGAGGCGCGCGACCTCCCGGTCCAATTCGTCGTTGGCATCCTTCAGCCCAGCCAGATCGCCCTCTTCCAAAACCGCCGTGCCGAAGCGTGGCTCCGCGAAGATCATCACGCCCGCCGCCGATTGCAGCAGATGCGCGCAGGTGCGCGAACCCACGACCAAAAAGAACGCATCCTGCATCTTCCGATGCAGCCAGATGATTCCCGTGAGGCCGCAGAACACCTCATGCTGACCGCGTTCCTTGATGACGGGCGCGCTTGTGCAGCCGATGGCCACTTGGTCGTTCATGCCGCGAGCTCCAGACGGGCGGCGCGCAGCTTCCACAGGAACTGACCCGCATTGATGAGGTAGGCGGCATAGGCCACCAACGCGACGGCCATTTCGGCCGCTGGGGCGAAGCCGCCAGAGAGGAGCATCCAAACATAGGCGAGGTGCAGGGCGATGACGCCGAAGCTGACCACATCCTCCCAGAAGAAGGCGGGCGCGAAGAGCCAATGATCGAAGACAACCTTTTCCCAGATGGAGCCGGTCACCATGATCGTCAGCAGCACGAAGGTCTTGATCACAATGGAGATCGTCGCCGCCTCATACCCGGCGCCCGTCACGAGATATCGCAAGACCAGGGCAAGCGAGACGAGGAAGACGAGAAATTGCAACGGCGCCAGAACGCCCTGAACCAATGTCCAAACGCTCGAATCGCGTCTTTCCCGCTCTTCCGGCGTGTACAACCGGATTGGCCTGCGGGTTCGGATCGGCCCGGTCATCGCGACGACTCCCCCACCTTCAGATAAGCGTATCGTGACAGTTACGTATTTTATGTCAACTTACATTTACATACAGGCGCAAGCTGTGGCAGAATGCAATAAGTCGAGATGTCACTGCAAATGTCAATTTGTGTTGACATATCTGATAAATCAGACGCTATTAGAGGGGCTTGTCCGCAAGGAGGGCTAGGCATGACGTCCGAGAAAGACTGGGAACGAATCGTCCTGCCGCGCGGCCGCAGCGGCCCGTCCGTCGCCGACTTGGTGGCGTCGATCGACGCAATCGAACTCGGCGCGCGTCCCGGCGCGGAACTTCTATTGCTCGATCACAGTGCTATCCGGCTGGCCGAACAGATTTTCCTCCATGACGAGGAGGCACCGCGCCGCGCCCTGCTACTTCGCGGCCAGCATGACCCTGCGTTCGCCGCGCGCCTGATGGCGAACATCCTTCCGCAGGTGGCCCATAGGCTTGAGGCGGGTTGGGGCGAAGACCGCCTGTCCTTCGTGGATGTCACGATCGCCGCCGCCCGCCTGCAAGATGCCGTCCGGATTTTTGGGCGTATCGCACTGCCATCGCCCGAAGCGGCTGCCGTCGCGTTGATCGTCCCCCCGTGGGAACAGCATACTTTGGCGGCCGCCTTTGCCGCACAAGCGATGCGGGATCTCGGCGCTCAGGTCCGCGTTGTGACGGGACCATCGACCGACGTAATCGCCTCGGTTCTGGCGCGCGCGCCGATCCAAGCCATCATGCTTTCGGTCAGCGGAGAGGCCGCGCGCGAACGAGCGCCCGATCTCCTGACCAAAATCCGAAAAGCAACCTCCAGAGCTTTGCCGATCGTCGTCGGTGGGGCCGCGGCCATTGATGCCACTGAGTCCCTTTGCCCACGGGGCGCGGATTTGATGACAAATGATATGTCAAAAGCTTTGGGTTTTTGCAAAATCCCGCTATCTCCTCTTAAAGGCGAGCTGGCGGTAACCAATGTCTAGCAAATATGGTCGCCGAAAAACCGCAAGGGATGGCATCGGCAGATGAGCACGCGAGAGAGCGATTTCTGGAACGAACGCTATGGTCCGCGCATCGCGCCCGAGCATTTTGCCGATATTGTCGCAACGGCGGCAGATCTCGCCATCCTGTTGTCGGCGAACGGGCGCGTGCTGTCCGTGATGACCAACCCGCTGAATTCCGCGCTGGGCCGGATGGATCATTGGGAAGGCCGTAGTATCCGGGATTTCCTGGCGCTCGACAGTGAAGAGAAGGTCTTCCGCCATCTGACCGCGATCATCGAAGATCGGGCCGACCGTCCGGTCGCCATCGAGGTGAACCACGCGGACGGTGCGACCTGGGACTTCCCGATCCGGTACACCTTCCATCAGACGGGGCGCGAGGGCCGGATTTTGATGTTAGGCCGCGATCTGCGGCCCGTGGCCGAGTTGCAGCAGCGTCTCGTCAAGGCGCAGATGGCGTTGGAGCGGGATTACGAGACCCAGCGGGTCATCGAAACCCGCTTCCGGGTTGTGATGGAGGCCTCACGCGACGGCCTGGCATTGGTCGATGTGGGCGGCGGGCGCATCCTGGATGCGAACCGGACGGCCGCCCGGCTTTTGGGTGCCGGAGATCAACCATTGACCGGCGTGGCCTTCACCCAGGAATTTGAGGGTCGGCGACGGGCCGAGTTCATCGAGTCTCTCTGCGGGCTTGCCGCCCAAGGCGATGGATCGGGCCTTCTGGTCGAGACGCGGCGCGCCGATACGGTCCGGATCGTGCCGCAAGTCTTCCGCAACGCGGGTGAGCGGGTTTTGCTGTGCCGCATCCTGCCCGGCGACGATGCTTCGACCGACAGCGAAACATCTGGGCTTCTGACTGACCTGTACCAGCGGATGCCAGATGCCGTTGCCTTCGTAGATATCGAAGGTCGTCTGATAGACGTTAACGAAGGCTTCCTGTCCCTGGCAGATGCCGATGGCCTGAGTGACGTGCGCGGTAAGGATTTCGCGACATTCCTCGGCCGCGGCAGTGTCGATCTGAAGACTATGGCAGAACCGTCGCGACCGGATATCTATGCCACGCGCTTCGTGTCGAATTACGGCGTGCGCGTTCCGGTCGAGATCGCGGCGACAACGCTAAAGACGGGTGGTCATGCCTTCGTCATCCGCGACACGTCCGGTCAGGAAGCGATCCGTGACAACGGCGCATCCGGCGAACCCTCGGCCGAGGTCGCATCCGGCATGACCGAACTCGTCGGCTCGATGCCGCTGCGCGATATCGTCGCGTCGATGACGGATGTGATCGAGAAGCAATGCATCGCCCGCGCGGTGGAATTGACCAGCAATAATCGTGTCGCCGCCGCAGAAATGCTGGGACTCAGCCGTCAGAGCCTTTACGTGAAGCTTCGCAAATATGGGCTGTTAAGTCGCGATGAAGACTGACATCGGAAGTGTAAATCTACTTTGACACTTTTCGCGGATCGGGTAATCTCGATTCATGACCGCGACCTCCACGTTTTCAGACAGACGCTGGCCAGAACCGACGGCGATGCTCCGGCTGATCAAGCCGGTGACTTGGTTTCCACCCATGTGGGCCTATCTCTGTGGCGCGGTCTCCTCCGGTGTCTCGCCGCTCTCGTCTCCAGTTCTTGTGGTTCTTGGCTTGGTACTGGCCGGCCCAATCGTCTGCGGGATGAGTCAGGCCGCCAACGATTGGTGCGATCGTCACGTCGACGCCATCAACGAACCTGACCGGCCAATCCCCTCAGGCCGCGTTCCGGGCCGCTGGGGCCTCTGGATCGCGCTGGCCATGTCGGTCCTGTCCCTGGCGGTCGGCTGGATGCTGGGCCCCTGGGGCTTCGGCGCCACCCTGGTCGCCGTTACCGCTGCCTGGGCCTATTCGGTGGAGCCCATTCGCCTCAAGCGGTCGGGCTGGTGGGGCCCCGGCCTCGTCGGGCTCAGCTACGAGACCCTGCCCTGGATCACCGGCGCCGTCGTCTTGGCGGGTGCGCCCGATTGGCGTGTCCTGCTCGTGGCGCTGGCCTATGGCATCGGCGCCCATGGCATTATGACATTCAACGACTTCAAGGCGCTGGAAGGCGACCGGAAGATGGGCATCGACTCCCTGCCCGTGACCCTGGGCCCCGACCGCGCCGCCCGCGTTGCCTGCGCGATCATGCTGGTGCCGCAGCTTGTCGTCATCGCGGCCTTGATCGCGTGGGATCGCCCGGTGCACGGCGCCATCATTTTCACTCTCGTGGCCTTTCAAATCTTGGCCATGCGCAAGATGCTGCGTGACCCCAAGGCCTTGGCGCCCTGGTTCAACGGCACCGGTGTCCTGCTGTCGGTCTCGGGCATGATGGTCGCCGCCACCGCATTGGGGGGGCTCTGACATGCTCGGCTGGACCGGCATTCTCCGCCTCTGCTTGGTGAATGCCTCCATCGGCGCCATGGCCGGGCTGCCGGTGAACCTCTTCAACCGTCTCATGACGGTCGAACTGGCCCTCCCGGCGATCTTGCCAGGCCTGCTGGTCGCGCTGCACTATGCCGTTCAAATCACCCGCCCCGCCTGGGGCCACCGCTCCGACGCCGCCGGGCGTCGCGTCCCCGTCATCCTTTGGGGCATGGCCCTCCTGGCCACCGCCGTGACCGCCGCCGCTTGGGCCGTGGGCTTGCCCACCGGCACGGCTCTCTTCGTCTGGATCCTCGCCTATGCCGCCATCGGCATCGGCATCGGCGCGGCCGGCACGTCCTTCCTGGCCCTGCTCGCCACCGCCGCGCCAGAAGACAAGCGCGGCGCCTCCGCAACGCTCGCCTGGCTCATGCTCATCGTCGGG
>JBCDCW010000171.1:0-7785 GCA_039180995.1 Pseudomonadota bacterium | reverse complement strand
CCCAGCTTGGCGGCGATGTCCGCGGGCTCCAACGCGTAGGCCTGCTTGAAGAGGCGGTTGCCCTGCCCGTCCTCGTAGCCGTAGACGCGACGGCCGCGGCGGTCGTCGAAGATCGCCTCCTTGACCTGCACTTCGATCAGCTTGCGCTTCTCTTCGACGCAAATGATCAGGTCCAGACCTTCCGCCCAATCGTGCAGGCCCTTCATGTCCATGGGCCAGGTCTGGCCGACCTTGTAGGTGGTGATCCCCAGCCGCTCGCATTCGGCCCCGTCCAGGCCGAGCAGGTTCATGGCATGGACCAGATCCAACCAGTTCTTACCGTGGCTGACGAAGCCGATCTTGGCCCCGGCCTTCCCGTGCATCCGCTTGTCCATGCGGTTGGCATGGCTGAAGGCTTCGGCGGCCCAGCGTTTGTGGCCCAGCAGGCGCTCTTCCTGCGGGATCCAATGATCGTTCAGGCGGATGTTCAGCCCATCCTCGGGCAGCGGGTAATCGGGTGTCACAAAGGACATCCGGTCGGGGCGGCCATCCACGACCGACGTCACCTCGACCGTGTCCTTCATGGTCTTGAGGCCCACCCAAACGCCCGCATAGCGGCTGAGCGCCCAGCCATAGATGCCGTAGTCCAGGATTTCCTGGACCCCGGCAGGCGACAGGACGGGCATATGGACGTCCACGAAGGCCCAGTCCGATTGGTGGCAGGTGGTCGAGGATTCGCCCGTATGGTCGTCGCCCATGGCCATGACCACACCGCCATGCTTCGACGTGCCCGCCATATTCACGTGCCGCATGGCATCGCCGGACCGGTCCACGCCCGGGCCCTTGCCATACCAGAGACCGAAGACGCCATCATAGCGGCCTTCCCCGCGCAGTTCCGCTTGCTGGGCGCC
Organism: Pseudomonadota bacterium; assembly: GCA_039180995.1. Classification (GTDB taxonomy): domain Bacteria; phylum Pseudomonadota; class Alphaproteobacteria; order Rhodobacterales; family Rhodobacteraceae; genus Jannaschia. The sequence goes on along the minus strand of JBCDCW010000171.1, from coordinate 6,895 downwards.
CCAGAGCGCGGTGACAGCCAGATCCTCATTTAGACCGGGCTGGAAGGTGACGTCGTTCGCCTCCAGCACCTTGCGCGCCTTGCTCATGTTCAGATCGACGGCGCCCAGCGGCGATCCGCGATAGCCGGTGCAATAACCGGCGGTGTTCAGCCCGGACTGGCGGTCCCGCTCTTTTTGCAGCAACATCAGGCGGACCAGGGCCTGCGTCCCATTGAGAAGGACATGCTCCTTCCCCAGGTCGAAACGGTCGGAAAGCGAAACGTCGTGGCGCATCGGATTGATCCTCCCATGATCAGTCCCATTATAGGTCATTATTCCTGACCCATAAAGGGCCGTGTCTTCACGACTGCTTCATGTATCAGAGCCAAGACCCGAGCACGGGTCGTCACCGAACGAGGTTGCCCAATGGACTGGGACAAGCTGCGCATCTTCCACGCAGTCGCCGATGCTGGGTCGCTGACCCATGCGGGCGACGTGCTGCACCTGTCGCAATCGGCCGTATCGCGCCAGATCCGGTCGCTGGAGGAATCGCTGGATACGACCCTGTTCCACCGGCACGCGCGCGGTCTGATCCTGACGGAACAGGGCGAATTGCTGTTCGACGCGACGCAAGCCATGACCAAGCGGCTGGACGCGGCCTCGGCCCGAATTCGGGATACCGAGGAGGAGGTGTTCGGCAACCTGCGCGTGACGACCACCATCGGTTTCGGCTCGATCTGGTTGGCGCCGCGCCTGCCCAAGCTCTATGCGAAATATCCGGATCTGAACCTGGATTTGATGTTGGAGGAACGGGTGCTGGATCTGCCGATGCGGGAAGCCGACGTCGCCATCCGCATGAAGGAGCCGAGCCAGGCCGATCTGGTGCGCAAGCGGCTGATGGAGATCCGGATGCAAATCTTCGCCACGCCGGACTACTTGGCGACGAATCCGACGCCCGCCTCTCTGCACGATTTGCCGGAACATCGGCTGCTGTGCCAATCGGCCGATGTGACCCAAGTCAGCGCCGGGGCGACGCTGGTCCGGGAACTGATGACCTATAACGTGGGCAGAACGCTGACCGTGAACAATTACTTCGGCGTCCTGCAAGGGGTTCTGAGCAATCTGGGCATCGGGGTCCTGCCCGACTATCTTCAGCAGGATTTCCCGCAATTGGTCCGGGTCCTGCCCGCCGTCCAATCCACTGAAGTTCCAGTCTTTCTGGCCTTCCCGGAAGAGCTTCGGGGATCGCGCCGGATCGAGGCGTTCCGGGACTTCGTCCTGGACGAAGTTGTGGCCTATCGCCGGAAGCGGCAGGAAGCGGCCGCATGAGGCATGCGCGCAACGCATAGCGGGAATGCACCGAACGGTTCAGTTTTTGCTTTGTCAGACAGCGCCCTGCTGATTATCTGATCATCGAAGCAAAGCGGTGACGCTGGCTTCAACCTCCCTGTTGGACTTCGGCCGAGCCTTGTTGCTCGGCCTCTTTTTATGCCGGAGGGGCCGCGGGCGACCCCGCGGCGTCGGTCGCGACCTCTCGGATCCGCTGGACCATAGCGCGCAAGCCATTGGATCGCTGGGACGACAGATGCTCGTCCAAACCCAGACGGCCAAGTTCGGCGGGGGCGTCGACGGCGGAAACCTCGGCGACCGGTAAACCGCCATAGAGATCGTGCAGAACCGCGATGAGGCCGCGCACGATCATCGCGTCGGATTCGCCGGCGAAGTCGAACGTGGCGCCGGGGCCAGCCCCGTCGATCCGCGGATGCAGCCAGACCTGCGAGGCGCAGCCATCGACCTTGGTGGCCGGAACCTTCAGCGCCTCGTCCAGGGGCGGGAAGGCGCGGCCCATGTCGATGACGTGGCGGTAGCGGTCTTCCCAATCGTCCAGGAATTCAAAGGTTTCGACCAGGTCTTCAAAGCGCTGCTGTGCCATTCGGGCCCTCCTGCAAGCGGCAGGTAAGGCGCGATCGGCGCAAGGTCCAGTGTTCCCATGCCGCAGCGGATCGGCTAGCCCTGCCCCAGATCAAGGGGGAGCGGATGGGACAAGTTGCACGGATCGGCGCCGTTATAGCCTGTTTGGGACTGATGGGATGCGGCGCGGTAAATGACGTCTTCGGCTTCGGCGGCGGACGGGATGATCCGCGCGCGGAAATCGGCGAGGACGAAGCTCTGCCGCTGATCGACCAGGTTCTCTCGCTGCAAGTGGATCCGACCCCCGGCGGCGTCATCGTCTCGGCCGTGGGGTTGCCGCCCACCCAGGGCTTCTGGGAGGCGGACTTGGTGCCGGTGGCATCGCAGGACCCGTCGGTGTTGGTTCTGGACTTCTATATCTCGCCCCCCGTGATCCCGCGCCAAGCGGGCACCCAACCATCGCGCGAGGTGTTGGCGGGCGCGGCCTTCAGCACGCAGGACCTGACTGGGATCCGCACCATTGCCGTTCAAGGACGCCTGAATAGGCGTTCAGTAACAAGACAATAGCGGACGACGTTAAAGTCGATTATTGGCCAATCGCGTACCGTCGGCCAGGGTGGCGAGCTTGGCATAGGCGATGTCCGGATCCACCGCGCCGAAGCCCGCGAAAGTGCCGAAGCCGCAATCGCTGCTGGCGATGACTCGGTCGGGGCCGACGATGTCGGCGAATCGGGCCAGGCGTTCGGCGACCACCTCGGGATGTTCCACGAAATTCGAGGTCGAATCGATCACGCCAGGCACCAGGACCTTGTCGTCGGGGATCTCGGCCGCGCGGTCGCGGAACACCTGCCATTCATGGGCGTGGCGGGGGTTGGACGTCTCGAACAAGAGTTGCGACGCATTCACGGACAGGAAGGTCGAAAAGACCGTGTCCATGTCGATGTCGCAGATATGGGGGCCCTCGTAATTTCCCCAGCAGATGTGGACGCGGATGCGGCTCGGGTCGAGGCCGGCGATGGCGGCGTTCAGGGCCTCGACATGTTGGGCGGCGATCTTGAGAAATTCAGCGTCGGACAAATTGGCAAAGAGCATGTGCCGAGACAAGGCCAAATCCGGGCAATCGAGTTGGAGATAGAGACCGGCCTCGACGATGGTGCGGTATTCGTCGCGCATGGCATCGCTGAGGGCGGCCAGGTACGCATCGCGGGTTGGGTAGAAATCATTTTGCAAAAACAGAGAGATGACGCCCGGGCTGGCAGCATTCATGAAGCCTTCGGGGGCACCATGCTCGGCCATGGCGGCCTTGAGGTGGGCGATGTCGGTCAGCAGATCGTCCTGGCCCTTGGAGCGGACGTCGCCGGTGCACATGGGGCGAGCGTATTTGGGGGTGCCGCCATCATCGGCCAAGCGTTTGAGGAAGCTGGGGAAAAGCTTGAGGTCGGCGGGGGCGTTGCGGGGGCTATCGCCGGAAAAGCCGGTATAGCGATCCTTGACGTAGGTGGCGTAGCTGATCTTGGACGTCTCGCCGTCCGAGACGATCTGCATCCCCGCATCCACTTGTTTCTTCACGGTTTCCGAGCAGGCCGCTTTCATCTGCGCGTCGAAGGCGGCGGGATCGTAGGCGTCCCCGTTTTCGCGGGCGAAGATCATGTCGACCGTCGGCTGGCTGCGCGGCAGCGAGCCGACATGGGTGACGCGGATGGGCATGAAACGGTCTCCTCACGTAGTCGTGAGGAGGTGCCACGGGGTGGACGAAAGGGCAAGATCGTTGGGGTGCCGGGCGTACACCCCCCGTACACCCCCCGTACAGACGCGCGTCTGTACGGTTTCCATAACCCCATGCTAACCAGGATCGCCAGCGCGCGTGACCCGGGTGACGTTCAGCCTTTGGACGACGCCCCCAAACGACGCCCTAGATCCCGAGGGCATCCTGGGCCGAGGTCGGGATCTCCTCCGCCTCGTCCGAGGACAGGAAGTCTTCGTTGGCGGCAGGCGCCGTCGGTTCGGGCGCCGGCGATGGTTCGGACAAGTTGCAGGCTGGCAGGCCGATCAACACCAGAAGACCGGCGGGGAGGATGGATTTGACCATGGATCACGCTCCTTCTTTGTGAATGATCCAGGGCTACCAATCCCGTCGGCCAGCACGGTGCCATCGCCGCAAACGGCCCCGTGATCGGCGAAACGGCACCCGCACGGCCGATCCCGGCGGCTCGGTCCTGCCGATCGTCAGCGGGGCCTGTCAGAGATGGCTGGGACCCGCCGGATCGTCGGTGCCGACAATGTGGTAAAGCGCGGCCTCGCCCGTCATGGATGGCACGGCGGCGTGGGGCAAACCGGCGGGAACCGAGACTGTGTCGCCTGGCGCGAGCGTGGTTTCACCCCCGTTGTCGCCACCTGCCCCGCCCCAGGTCAGGTGCCAATGGCCGCGCATCGGCATCAGAACAGAGGCACGATCATGCTGGTGTGGAATGTCGGTGGCCGATGCCCGCGTGATCAAATCGACCTCGAAGCCCGGGCGGTCGCGGATGACGCCCTGTTCGCCGATGACCTTGCAAGGCGCATGTTGCGCCAGCGCCACCATGTCCCAATAGCGGCGGACGCCCCAACCGACGACCTGCATGGGCGAGAGTTCGGGATAATCCTTCAGTTGGTCCTCGGTCAGCAGCGGCATGGGCTTGACGCCGTCGGGCAGTGTCTCACCCTTCTTGGTGTCGTAGAGCTTGCCGGTTTCGGCCAGGACGAGGCCATGGGCCTGGGCGTCTTCGATGACCTGGGGCGCCCAGATGACGCCGCCGCCCGCATCGTCGCCACCCAGGATGGCCATGATCATCCCGTAATCGGTGCCGATATTCTCGAACCCGCGGAAGATGCCGGTGGGGATGTTGATGATGTCGCCTTCGTTCAGAACGACCTCGCCCGCATCGCCATGGCGGCCCCAGAAGAATCGCCAGCGGCCCGAGAGAACGAAGAACACCTCGGCCGTGCGGTGGGAATGGAGCGAGTTGCGGCATTTGGGCGGCTGCCCCGCGGCGCCGATGTTGAAGCCGTGGGGCACGGCGATGTGGACGTGCTGATCGGGGGATTCGGAGACGCCGCCGCCGATGATCGTGAAGTTTTCCTTCTGGTCGGATCCGGGGGTGTGGGCGTCGATGAAGGCCGTCTTGCAGGGCTTCAGCGCGCCATAGCGGACGATCTGGGGGGCGGTCATGCGGGGCGTTTCCTTTGCGTCTGGTCGGCGGCCAGGGCAGCATAGCCCTGGTCCAGGAGATCGCGCGCGGGCCGGTCGGCCGCGGTCCAAGGGTCCAGCGACAGCCGGGTGAGCGCGGCGGACATCAGCAGCGCGCCCAGGGCGTAGACGCGGCCCACGCCGCCGGGCTGGGCGTCTTCGGAGGAATAGAGCCAGGCGCGGTGGCGGCTGACCGAGTCGCAGCGGATGGCGGTCAGGTCGGCCAGCGCCCGGTCCGGGTCCGAGAGCGGTCGGTCGACCTCGTCCTGGGGGCCAGCGGCGGCGTGATCAGCGAGCAGGGCGAGGCCTTCCAAGGTCACCATCTCGCCCACGGTCCAGGGCTTGGTCAGATGGCGCCAGCGCAGGGCGTGGTGCAGTTCGTGGATGGTCGAGCGGTAGAGTTCGTCTTCGAGATCCTCGGAGCGGAGCTGCGAGCGTTCGATGCCGATGTGAATGTTGTGGGGGCCGCTGGTGAAGGCGGCGATGGGAAACTGGTCGGTGCCGAAATCGACGGGCTGGACGACCATGTCCACATTGTCGAGCGCGCTGACCTGGCTGACGTGATCGACCGCCGCCGCAAGGGTGCGGCGGATCGTCGGAAGGGCCCGGCCGAAATGGCCGCCCGCATCGAAGACATGGGTTCGGATGGTCATTGCGGGTCTTTCACCGCGCCGAGGCTGGCGGCGGTCGGTCGGATCTTTGGGCACGCGCCGCCCCCGCGACGCAGGCCGGAGATGGGCGCCCCAGGTCTGGGAACACTGAATTAGGTGTGGGGACGCTTGCTGCAATGTCAACTCACATCCCGTGGAGATGGATTTGCTTCCAGACCGCCGTCTCGTCGAAGAGCGTGTAGTCCCGGCGCAGGCCCCAGGGGCCGAATTCGGCATGGGTGATGCCCATGACATAGACCATGGCGCCGGTGGGCTTGCCGAAGCCGCCCCAGCCGGAATGTTCGCCCCAAAGCGACCAGCGTATGGCCGCGCGAGGCGACATCATGGGATCTTCGCGCCCGATGATATGCTCCAGTTTGAATTCGGCGGTGGGGAAGGCCGCGCGGAGCGCCATCCAGAAGCGGTCGGCCTCGGCCAGGCCATGGCCAGTCACGCCGCCGGCATAACCGAGGTGGCAGGCGCGATCATATGTCTCGGGGATGACGCGCAGGTCGCCGGCCATGATCCGGGTGAGGATGTCGGCTAAGGTCTGGCCCCATGCGTTGTCGTTGCCGCGCCCCCGGTAGGGCCCGGGGCGATCCGTTTCGGGCGTGAAGGGTTTCACGCAATGCTCGGGCCCGCCCTCGCGCGCGATGAGATCGGCGGCGAAGGCCTCGGGCGTCCAACCAAGCTGGCGCGCGATGGCGCCTTGATCGCGGATCAGCCATTCATCGTCGATCCGGGTGCCGGTGACGTGGCAATCGGCGTGGATGCGGTAGGTGAGCTTTTTGCCGGTCGCCTTGCCATAGACGCCGTCGCCGGAATGGGTGGCCTGCGACATGATGCGGTGCGACGACAACATGCTGTCGGAGCTGTCGCCGGACCAGATGACGTCTTCGCCCAGCAACGTGCGGTCCGGGAATTCGGCCAGGGTGGCCATTGTCGCCCCGATCACGTCGGTATTGCCGACGACCACCGAGCCGGGCGAGCGCACGACGATATCGGGCGCATAGTAATCGTGCAGGGTGGCGATGCCCCGATCTTCCCAGATCTCCTTGGTGATGCCGATGATGTAGTCGGGCAGGTCCTTCCAGCGGTTGCCGATTGGTTGCGGGGCGTCTTGCATCAT
>JBCDCW010000170.1:0-7887 GCA_039180995.1 Pseudomonadota bacterium | reverse complement strand
GCGATGCGCAAGGTGCAGTCGCAATCCACGTCCAACCCCTGCTCCATCTCACAATGGGCGGCAGTCGAAGCTTTGGAGGGGACGCAAGCCTTCATCCGGCCGAACCAGGCCCTTTTCAAAGCGCGCCGGGATCTGGTGGTCGCGGGTTTGAACGCCTGTCCTGGCATCACCTGCCCGGTGCCCGAGGGCGCGTTCTACGTCTATCCCTCGGTAGCCGGATGCATCGGCAAAACATCGGCCCGAGGCACCGAGATCACCGACGACGAGACCTTCGCCACGGCCCTGCTGGAGGAAGAGGGCGTCGCCGTCGTCTTCGGCGCGGCCTTCGGCCTCTCGCCCCATTTCCGCGTCAGTTACGCCACGTCGGACGCCGCACTGACCGAGGCCTGCGCCCGGATCAAGCGGTTCTGCGAGGGGCTGTCGTGAGGCCGGCTGCCGCGATCCTGGCGGCCGCCCTGGCCGGGCCGGCCATGGCGGAGCCCCTGGACGACGACGTCGCCGCTTTCGTGGAAAGCAACATCCTGAGCATCTTCTATCATGAACTGGGCCATGCCCTGATCGACGTGGAAGACGTGCCGATCTTCGGTCAGGAGGAAGATGCGGCCGATGTCTTCTCGGTCGTGATGACGGAGACGATTTTCGAGGCCGACCGCGCGCTGGAACTGGCCTACGATTACGCGCTGGGCTTCGATGCCGAAGCTCGGGCCCGGGCCGAGACGGGCGAGGCGCATCCCTGGTGGGACGTGCATGGGCCGGACGAGCAGCGCTACTATAACACCGTCTGCCTCTTCTACGGCGCCGATCCCGAGGCGCGGGCGGATTTCGCCGATGACATGGGCTTGCCCGAAGACCGCGCGGTCTATTGCCCCGAGGAGTTCGAACAGGCCGAAGCCGCCTGGGGCGCCGTTCTGGACGACGTGATGGATCGGGGCCCCGGCGACAGCCTGCGCTTCGCCGATGGCGCGGCGGGGATGATCGGCGCCATCCTGGCCGAGGAGATCGCCGCGTTGAACGACGAGTTGCAATTGCCGGACGATCTGGAGATCCGCGTGGAAGCCTGCGGCGAGGCGAATGCCTTCTATGATCCGGCCGAAATCGCCATCATATTCTGCGAGGAATACGAGGCGGACCTGATCGCCGCCGGGGAAGGAACCTTTCGATGACCCCCGCCGGCCAATCCCCGGTCACGGAGCCCTGAGATGAACGGCGGCCTGCCCCCCTATTACTTCCGCGTCAAAGACAACGGCGCCCTGGTCTTCCGGGTCGATGCCGAGAACCGGCAGCGACGGTTGGAATTGGATCAGATCGCGACCGTCAACATCAACAATGGCCAGGTGAAACCCCAGGGTGACACGGTCCTGACGTCCGAGGACGAGGCGGCAATCGCGACATGGATGTCGGCGCGGACCGCCGAGCTGGCGGCGCGGGATGTGGATGACATCCTGCGCGCCGTCGATCACCTGAACCTGACGGCCCATTGGGCGCAGTCGCGGGCCACGGACGCGCAATTGGACCAGGTGACCGACCGGTTGCTGATGGCCATGCACGACCTGCGGACAGTCCTTGTGAAGAAGCGCGCGGATCGGCTGCTGGGCGATTGAGATCCGGGTCGCAGCGGAGCCAGCGCGCTCCGGTCATTTTCAGTAGGTCGCAGTCGTCGGGCTGAGGAGGCGAACCGCCTCTCCATAGCGGGGCGCGATGTCTTCCCGGGACGGCGCTGTGGCCCGCGACGGAGCCAGCGCTTGTGCGCCGAGGCACCGTAGGTGCCCGCGGCAACGGGTCTGCGTGCCCCGCCCTACTCCTCGGGTGCCCGATGGCTCAACAAGTCGTCCTCGGTGGCCGCGCGGCGCTCGTCGTCAACCATCCGCTCGATGATCCGGGCCGGCGCCACGTCTTCGGGCGCGGGCGGGATGTCTTCGGGCACCGACGCCTCCTCGACCACGATCCCCTGGGCGCGGTTGGCGGTATCGGGCATGTCGATCACCGGCAGCCCGCCCCCGACCAAGTTCAGGCGATAGGTTGGTTCCGGCAATCCGATATCGGCCCGGGTCAACGCCCCCATCACCATGCGCAACGCCTCGCCGCGGGCCACCATGAAATCGCTCTTCTGCTGATCGATCCAGCCGTAGAACTCCACCGTGATGGTGCTGTCCCCGGCTTCCTTGATCCAGACCTGGGGCGGCGGATCGGGCAGGACGAAATCGAGGCTCTTGAGGGTATCCATGCCGATCCGCTTGGCTTCGGCCAGGTCGTCATTTGGGTCGATCCCCAGCGAGAAGCCGAAGCGGCGCTGCGCGTTGCGGGTGTAGTTCAGGATGGTCGCCTTGAAGACCAACGCGTTGGGCAGTCGCAGGTGGTTGCCATCCGGGTCCAGCAGGATCGTGGCGCGGCTGGTCAGGCGGATGACCGAGCCGAGATTGCCCTCGATATCCACGAAGTCGTTGGGTCGGAACGGCTGGCGCAGGCTGAGCATGATCGACGCGATGAAGTTCTCGACCGTGTCGCGCACCGCGAAGCCCACGGCCAGACCGACGATGCCGGCCGCACCCAGCAAGCCCGTCAGGATAGCTGTCGCGTTGAGGATGTCGAGCGCGACCAAAATCCCGCCAAGGACGAAGGCGAGCCGCAACACCATCCGGTAGATGTCGGCGATGAAGGCGTTGGGCGCCAGGCGCCGCCACGGCGCTTCCCACCGGGCGAGCAGGATGCCCAGCACGATCACCACGATCCCGGCCAAGGCGGCCACAGCCAAGAGCGGCAGGAAATTCAGCGCCTGTTCGAACCGATCCACCGTGCGGTCCAGGACCGGGTCGAGCCGGGTCGCCACGTCGGTATTCTGCGTGACCTCGTTGCGGGTTGCGACCACGCCGTCGACCCGGGCGGCCAATTCATCCAGCCGGTCGATGACCTCGCCATCCAGGGCCTCGCCCGTGAAGGTGACGATCCCTTCGCGGACCGCGACAGACACGTCGCCATAGCCGTCGAGTTCGGCAATGATCCCCTCGATCCGGCGCTCGATAGCCGCGTCCTCCGTGGCCGTCGCCTCGGTCGAAATGGCGCCGGACGGTTGGGTCGGCGTTTCCTGCGCGGCGGCCGGTGCGACGACCCCGAGAGTAAGGACGGCGACCATGGCCCAAACGGCGACGAGCCCGCCGTAGGGTGGGTGAAACCCACCGCGCCGGCCGGGCCATGCGTCTTGGTGGATTTCACCCACCCTACGGCCCATCAGAAAGTCTGGTCATAGTCGCCGACATTGGGCTCCTGCCGGATGACGGCGTCCAGGTCCTCGAAGATCGCGCGCAGTTCGTCCTTAGAGGTCGGGCTCTCGCACACTACGACCAGGTTCGGCGTGTTCGACGATGCGCGCACCAGTCCCCAGCCCCCGTTCTCCAGCATGACCCGCGCGCCGTTGACGGTGACGATGTCGACGATCTTCTGGCCGCCAAGGCGGCCCTGCCCTTTCATCGGCCCGAGCCGGTCGACGATGCGCTGCAGCGTGTCGTATTTCTCCGTATCCGGGCAGTGGGGCGAAAGCGTCGGTGTGTTGTAAACCGTGGGAAGAGCCTTGCGCAGGTCGCTCATGGACTTGTCCGGGTTCCGGTCCATCAACTTGCAGATCTCGACCGCGACCCGCATTCCGCAATCGTAGCCGCGGCCGATGGGCTCGGCCAAAAAATAGTGTCCGGATTTCTCGAACCCTGCAAGCGCGCCCAGCTCGTGGACGCGGCGCTTCATGTGGCTGTGACCGGTTTTCCAGTAATCGGTCTTCGCGCCGTTCTGTTTCAGAACCGGATCCGAGGCGAACAGGCCGGTGGATTTCACGTCGGCAACGAAAGTGGCACCAGGATGCAGGCCACTCAGGTCTCGGGCAAGGATGACGCCGACCTTATCGGCGAAAATCTCTTCGCCCTCGTCATCCACGACGCCGCAGCGGTCGCCGTCGCCGTCGAAACCGAGTGCCAGATCGGCGCCCGAGGCTCTGACACTGTCTGCCATGTTGTGGAGCATCTTCATGTCTTCGGGGTTCGGGTTGTAGTTCGGGAATGTGTAGTCGAGCGCGGTGTGGCTGGGCACGACCTCCACCCCGATCCTTTCTAGCAATTGCGGCGCGAAGGCCGAGGCGGTGCCATTGCCGGTGGCGCAGACGACTTTCAGGGGCCGCGACATGCGGAAATCGCCGGCCAAGTCGTCGAGATAGGCCTCCATCACGCCGTCCACGCGCTCCCACTTGCCGCCGTCTCGGGGCTCGCCTCGCCCCTCCAGGACGATATCGCGCAGCTCCGACATCTCGTCGGGGCCGTGGGTCAGCGGACGCTGGAAGCCCATCTTCACGCCGGTCCAACCGTTGGGGTTGTGGCTCGCCGTCACCATGGCGACGGCGGGTGCGTCCAGGTGGAACTGGGCGAAATAGGCCATGGGGCTGACGGCCGGGCCGATGTCCTGAACGTGGATGCCGGCCTGGGTGAGGCCGAGGATCAGAGCCTGCTTGATCGCCAGGGAATAGTCCCGGTAATCGTTGCCCACGGCGATGCGCGGTTCGATCCCGCGCCTTTGCATCTGGGTGCCGAGGCCGAGGCCGAGGGCGGTGATTCCCGGCAGATTGATCTCCTCGGGGTATTTCCAGCGCGCGTCGTATTCGCGAAACCCTGTCGGCTTGATCATGGGGTCGCGCAGGAAGGCCCAGCTGTTAGGCGTGACGTCGGCGAGTGGCTTCATGAAATCCTCGATGGGTCGGGTACCCCGCGCACCTAGCGAAGCCAGTTCCCTTTGCAAACCCGATGACGACCGAAAGGCGTCGACGGATTGCGACGCCTATGGCAACGCCGGATCGGGTCCACCGTGTCGCGAACAAATTCATGAACGACCGAGGCTACCGGGGCTTTGAACGGTCAGAAACGAAAGAACCAACCCTGCCCCGCGCATGGACGAAGGGCACCGACGACGGGCATCCGGGCGATGCAAAGTCATGCCGGATGTGCGATGGCGGCGCCAATTGACGCTCGAACAGGACGGGCAAAGCGCACCGCTCTGGGGCAAAGCGGCAATAGCCGTCGGCTCAGGATCCCGACCGAGGATAACACGGACCGGGACCGCCCCAAACCCAAGTCCATCTCAAGACAAGACGCTTAGCCCGACACCTGCTCCCGCAGGATGGCGCTGGTCAGCGAGAGCATCAGATAGATGCCCGAGAAGATCAGGAAGGCAAGGATCGTGTTCTCGAAGGCCCTTGGATAGGCGGGCTCGTCCGGGGCGATCGGCGGCACGGGCGTCGAGAGGTAGCGTGTCTGTCGGTTCGCCTCGATCCGGGCCATTTCCTGTTGCTGGGCGGCCTGCTGGAGCAGCAATTGGCGGGTGGCCAGATCCTGCTGCGCCACCTGCAATTCGGCGGTGACCCGGGCCAGGCTGGCCTCTTCGGTGGCACCTTCGGTCAGCGAATCCCGCAAGACGGCGATCTCGTTCTCCAATTGCCGGATTCGCCGTTCGGCCACTTCGACGCGCGTCGCTTGCGGCCGGGGATTGGCCAGCATCTCTTCCAGGCGCAACCGCTCCATCCGCAGCTCGGTCTCGATCGTGCCGATCTGGCTCATGGTGTTGGACACTTCCGCCTCGGCCGAGACCACCCCCAACTGTTCCTGAAGATCGACGATGCGGGCCTGGGCTTCCAGCATCCGCTGCTCGGCCGCGGCGAAGCTGTCCATGGCGCCCGCCATCTGGTCGGTGCGCAGGCGGGCGGTCAGCTGGTCCACCTGTTCTTCGGCATAGCCGATCAGGGCCCGGCTGAATTCGGTCGACACTTGTGGATCGGCGGCAATGACTTCCATCTTCACCACGCCCTCGGTCGGGTCATAGCCGATCTGCACCATCCGCTTATAGAGCGCATAAGCACCGTCCTGGGTCGCGTCAGAGTCCAGACGTTGCAGCGCATCGATCTCGTCGGAGGAGAAGTGCCGGATGAAGCCCAGGTCCGCATCCAGGCGCAGCATCGCGGCAGGTGACAGAAGGTAGGACTGCACCGAGATGCTGTCCTGCTGCGTCGCCAGCCCCGTCCCCGAAAACAATCCCCCAAGACCTCCGCCGGCGGCGGCGCCGGCATCCGCCTGCTGAATCACGAATTCCGACTTTGTCGAATACATCGGCGTGGCGATGACGTAATAGTAAAGCGCCGCGATCAGCGTCGGCAGCCCCACGAAGAAGGCTAATCGAGTGGCCAGCAACATCAGGCGGCGGCGGCGCCGTCGCGCAATGTCGCGCTGGATTTTCACGATTTCCCCGGCCCGCGCGTCGTCGTCGAGGGGGATCGTCGGCGGCTGTGGCGCGCCGGGCGGCTGGATCGCCGGGACCGGCGCCTCGGCCACGGCCTGTTGGCCCGGCACCAATTGCAGCATGTTCGAGCGCTCGAATGGGTCGATGCCCTTGGCGCGCAGGGCAGCGACGGCTTCCTGGTCCGATTTGACAGCCAAACCGTGTTTCTGCGCGATCCGCCGCGCCATTCGCAACTGCCGTCCCGTCGGCTCTGACGACGAGCCTGTCGGATTGGGCGCATCGTTGGCCGGGGCCGCAATGGTCGTCGTGCCGACAGGCGGCACCCCGCCCTCGGGAACCACCACGCCAGGGCGGTTGAACGACGCGTCCGGGCGGATGCGGAATTTGCGGGCCTTAGGCGTCGTACTCATAGAGCCTCCTGGCTTCTTCGAGCGTGTCGAAATGATGCAACCGTCCACCGCGCAGCACCATCGCCGTGGTGGCGAAACGTTCCAGCACCTTGGGTTGGTGGCTGACGATGACCACGGTGGCGTCCTTCAGGCGATCCTTCAGGATCGACCCAGCCTTGCGGTTGAAGTCGGCATCCGTGGTCGCAGGCATACCTTCGTCGATCAGATAGATATCGAATTCCAGCGCCAGCATCAGAGCGAAGCTGAACCGCGCGCGCATGCCTTGGCTATAGGTGCCCACGGGCATGTCGAAATATTCCTCTATCCCGCAGAGCCAGCGGCAAAAGGCTTCGACGTAATCCGGATCCAGCCCGTAAAGCTGCGCGATATAGCGCGCGTTTTCCGTCGCGGTGTTGCGGTTCTGAACCCCGCCCATGAAACCCAACGGGAACGACACGCGCGATGTGCGATGCACCTCGCCCTCGTCGGGGCGTTCCAAGCCGGCCATCATGTTGACGATCGTCGTCTTGCCGGTGCCGTTGGGCGCCAGAATGCCGACCGAGCGGCCCGGCTGCACACGGAAAGAGGCCCGGTCCAAGATGACCTTGCGCTGCTTGCCGGTCCAGAAGGACTTGCTGACGTTGTCGAACTCGATCATCCGCGTTTGGCTTCCGACTCATTAACCTGCGGGTCCTCTTATATGACCCGATGTGGCGTCTCTGATAAGTGAACAATCCGTCCACAATATGAGCGAATTCTTTATATCTTGCCTGCGCCGCGGGGTTTTCGCGGCCAAACTATGTCGCATTCGATTGAATGCGGGGCGGAATGGTGGCGGTCAGATGGCCTGTTTCTGAACCCGGGCCACCTTGCCGGCGATAATCGCCAGCGCGGCGGCCCCGAAGCTGAACAACGCGCCCATCTTGGCTGCATCCTGAACCGGGCCTGGATCGAAGGCGACCGACGCCACGAAGAGCGATACCGTGAAGCCGATGGCCGCCACGCAGCCGATCACGAACAAATCAACCGTGCGCATCCCCACCGGCAGACCGAACTTCAAGGTATGCGCGCCCAGATAGCCGAAGGCCAACACACCCAGCGGCTTGCCGATGATCAGTCCAGCCAAGACCAGCCAAGTGGGCTCGGAAATGGTCGAAAAGGCGACGCCAGCATTCATCAGACCGAAGAGGAACAGAACCACCTCCACAGGGTGCTTCAACAGGTGCTCGGTGTG
>JBCDCW010000169.1:0-7922 GCA_039180995.1 Pseudomonadota bacterium | reverse complement strand
GGCCAACGACAACGGGGCGAGGGTCTTCACTTTTGGCCAGGCCTCCGACATGTCGGCCTTCGCACCCGTGCCGCGCATCGCGTCGATCATCGACGATTGGTCGCCCTACTACATCAAGCGCGTGGGCGAGCTTCTGGACGGGACCTATGAGCAGACGGCGTCCTGGGGCGGCATGCCCGAGGGCGAGGTCGTGATCGGCGAGATCACCGACGCCGTCCCCGCCGAGGTCCGCGACGAGGCCCTCGCCATGGTCGCCGCCATCACCGCGGGCGAGTACCACCCCTTCACCGGCCCCATCAACAAACAGGACGGCACGCCCTGGCTCGCCGACGGAGAAGTCGCCGACGACGGCGCCCTGGCCACGATGGATTTCTACGTGGAGGGGATCACGGGCGATATCCCGAACTGATCTTTTCTCTTACGGTATGTTGCAACGCCCGGGCTTATGGCCCGGGCGTTGTCTCTTCCCGATGAGAAGGTAAGTTTCTTTGTACTTTCTGAGTGTCGCTATGGCCAGTATGACCACAATACTTCACCAACTACTGATAATATCACATACGGTACACCGCCCAGGACGTCATCTCTTGGCTCTGAGGTGAAGATGAAAAAGTCGCGACAAAAGTAGAGCCGAATTTCACCAGTATTAATGAGTGAGCCGCCCTGACTAACCAAGTGGTCAATGGCAGTCTGTTCAGCCGCATCAATAACTTCTTCATCGTCTATTGGAACGCAAAACTCTTCACGGGAGTAGGCGGTTTGGGATGTAAGGAGTAAGGCCCCTATCAGAAAAAACAGCACCCGGCAAATTCCTGCTCGCAGTAATCCTGCGGTCCGGGAAACTTGGTAGATGCGAGTCGGGCGCGCTGATAGGGTGGGTGTGGAACATTCCAATTGCCTTGGGCGGTGTTGGTCCAATTCGAATCGAATCTCGTGTATAGGGCCCAGGGAATTTTTCATAACCAATTGTTCCGTTCTCATTTGCTAGGATCCATCCGCCTCGTTCAACAACTGCTTGCCCAAACCCACGGTCGGGGCCAAAAGAGGCCGTCCACTCCCTTTGTGCGACATCCCAGAAAAAATTTGATCCAAAGGCATATCTGACTTGCCAGGGTGGTTTCGAAGCGAGAAGTTCTTGACGTGAGCGGAAGGTTCCAAGAATGGAAGTGCCGCCCAAGCTGCGAATAGCTTCGGCAAATAGGTTTTGATTAACTTGATCGTCGCTAAGTCCTGCATAGCTGGTCTGGACCTTGTTATTGAGATCAACCCAATCGGACGGCATCATGCCACTATTCTTGAAGTCGTCGCCATATCCTGGATCGCCAGGATTGATCTGTCCCTTATAGTTGCCGTTTTCATAAACAGCGCCATAGCCGCTGGGATCCATGCGATTGATCGGATCGCCAAACGAATACGAATACCTGTTCGTCCCCACCCCCGGCACCGTGGGATCCATCGGGTCGGCGCTGATAAAAATCGCCCAACTGGGCCCCGACAAGGTCACCAGGACCAGCGCCATCAATACCTGTCTCAAAATTCGCATACCGAACCCTTTCCGTCCATCAACGCGCTTAACCTGCCGACGCTCACCGTCGCGGCCCCAATTCCGGCAAGTCCATCTGCCGCCAGCCTAGCGCCTCGGCCCGCTCGAATGCCGCCGCGTTCAACTCCAACAACCGCCGCAGCCGCCCGCGCTTTTCAACCGGCACGTCCTCGAAGGTGGCATACCGGCTCTGATATTCGTCCCGCATCAGGTAATAGGCCGCCGTTCCCTTCTTGATCATCGCATAGACGAAGCGCGGATTCTGCGACAGCAAGACGTGGGCCACATCCATGGCCTCCTCATACCGCCCTTGGTCGATCAGGTGCTCGACCACAAGAACGGCCATGGCGGCCATGGTCTCTCGTCGGTTCAGCGGCGCGAGGTAGATACCATTCGCAATCGCCGCATCCGTGATCGGCAGCTGATCGCGATAATGCTGATCCCGCGCGAATCCCGCGCCAGAGGTGGTCTCCAGGTTCCAGGTTCGTCCGTCATCATCCGTGAATTTCACCAGGACATGGAGCGGGGCCAATGCGGGCACGACATCAAGGCCGAGCCGTTGTCCCAAAATGACGAAGAGGAACGGCATCGTGATGCAGTTGCCTTGCCGATCCTGCAGATAGTCGGCCAACAGTTTGTTCTGAAGGTCTTGCCCGAAAGGGTCCGAGTGATCGTAGGAAAAGGCCCGTCCACCGTTCCAGGGCCCCGGTTCATAGACATACCGTCGAAGCGCGTCGAGCTTGTCCCGGCTGCTGGCGCCGTGTGGGAGCATGGCTTCGACATCGGCCACCATGCGGTCGATCTGTTGAAGCTGTGCGGTGGCGTCGATACTCGAGTCGATCATCCGATCCACTGCGATCTTCACTTCGGCAAAATCGACTAATGCAAGATCAGCTTCGAAAAGGCCCTGCACATCACTGACAATATCGGCATGGGCGGTCGTCGCATTGCAAGCAAAAGTCGAAAATATGCCCACCAATATGCCCGCAATAGGAGCACGCCATTTCGAATAGTGGCGGCCAATGAATGACCTAACGTAACTTCTTGTCCCCATAGTACCACTTCGACGATTCCACTTATTGGACTGTCACACGAAATCGGTACCTAGTCATCTTCTATTTCGCTAACGGCGAAGCCTTCAAAGCTTCATGCCCAAGGTCGTGACCAGCACGAAGGCCAGATAGGCCAGCAGCGCGAACCAATTCGTCCGCCCCGTCGCCGTCAGCGCGTCGATCCGCGCGATCTGCGCCTCGGTGGGCCCGGTCGGCGCCGCCGCCCTCGCGCGCGCGGCCAGACGGGCCTGTCGGGTGCGGCGGGATCGGAGGCTTGGAGGAAAACGCATCTCGGCACTCGCTAACGCTGACGCAACCAAGGTTACCACCAAGCGAACAAAAACCAACACCGATCGCAGCCCAGCTTCCCTCCAAGAAAGGTACAAATTGGGAAACACCCCCTCCAGAATGCCCCCAATTTGTGAATACTCGCCCCCATGACCCATCTCACCGCCCTCGACGGCACCCCCGCTTCGACCCTCTGTTTCGGCGCCATGCAATTCGGCGGTACCGCCGACGAGACGGCGTCCCGCGCCATGTTCGACGCCTGCCGCGACGCGGGCCTCACCGTCTTCGACACCGCCCATGTCTATACCGAAGGCCGCTCCGAGACCCTGCTGGGCGCCCTCGTCGCGCCCGAGCGGGACAGCCTGATCGTCGCCACCAAGGCGGCGTATACGGGCGGTGCGAGCCGGGTCAACATCCTGACATCGCTCGATGAAAGCCGCGCACGGCTGGGGATGGACGTGATCGATATCCTCTATATGCACCGCTGGGACGCCGACACCCCGCTGGAGGAGACGTTCGAGACGCTCACCCAACTCCAATCCCGGGGAAGCGTGCGATATCTGGGGGTCAGCAACTATGCCGCCTGGCAGGTCATGAAAGCCCAGACCGTGGCGGGGAAGTTCGGAACCCGCATCGACGTGATCCAGCCGATGTACAACCTGGTCAAGCGCCAGGCCGAAGTGGAACTGCTCCCCATGGCGCGCGACCAAGGGATCGCCGTCGCGCCGTATTCGCCGCTGGGCGGTGGGCTGCTGACCGGCAAATACGCCAAGGGCGGCGCCGGGCGCCTGACGACCGATAGCCGCTACGCGGCGCGCTACGACGTGGCCTGGATGCACCGAACCGCCGAGGCCCTGGCCGATTTGGCACAAGAAACGGGATCCGATCCCGCCACGCTGGCCGTCGCCTGGACGATGGCGCAATCCGGCGTGACGGCCCCGATCGTCAGCGCCCGATCCGCCGCGCAACTGGCCCCGTCGCTCGCGGCGGCGGGCTTTGTCCTAGAGGACGATCTGAAGGACCGCATCACGGCACTGTCCCAAAGCCCCGCCCCCGCGACCGACCGCCTGGAGGAAGCCGCGGGTTGAGCCGTTGCGGGCGTAAATGGACCGTTTCCCGGACGGGTCTTTGCCTTCGCCATCTTGCGTGACAGGGTCACGTCTGTGGATTGCGATTTCATAGTGATAGGTGGCGGCATCGCGGGATTGTCGGCCGGGGCCGCCTTGGCGGAGCTTGGTCGGGTCGTCGTCTGGGAGGCGGAGGCCGATCTGGGTTATCATGCCTCGGGCCGATCGGCCGCGCTTTTTGAGGAAAGTTATGGATTACCGGCGGTTGTCGCACTCAACCGCGCGAGCCGGGCGGCCCATGGGGCGGCCGGGCATCTTAGCCCGCGGGGTCTGATGCTGGTCGGGCTCGTGGGCGAGGAGGCCGCGTTTGAGGCGGATTTGGCGGCGATGGAGCTTCAGGAATTGGATCGGGCCGCCGCTCGGTCGCGTGTGTCGATCCTGTCGGACGCGGTGACGCGTGTGGCCTTCCACGAAGACGCCTCGGACTTGGATACCGACGCCATGTTGCAAGGACATGCACGCGTCATCAGGCGTGCCGGCGGCGCGGTCCGCACTGGACGCCGGGTCGATCAGGTACAGCGGAGTCAGGGCGGCTGGCATGTGCGCGCGGGGCCCGAGACGATAGCGGCCCGCATCCTGGTAAATGCGGCGGGCGCGTGGGCGGATCAGATGGCGCAGCGCGCTGGCATCGACCCGTTGGGGCTGACACCGATGCGCCGCTCGATGGCCCGGCTGGCCGCGCCGGGTGGGCGCGACGTGCGGGCCTGGCCGATGCTGATGGGGGTGGGCGAACGATGGTATGCCAAGCCCGATGCCGGGGCCTGGATCGTGTCACCGGCCGAGGAGGATCCGTCCGAGCCCCTGGATGCGTTCGCCGACGACATGGTCCTGGCCGAAGGCCTGGACCGCTACCAGCGCGCCGTAACCGAGCCAGTGACGCGGCCGAGAGCCACTTGGGCCGGTCTTCGGACCTTCACGCCCGATCGCTGCCTGGCCCTGGGGCCGGCCCCCCAGGACGCCGCGTTCATCTGGGTGGCCGGACAGGGTGGCTATGGGTTCCAGACATCCCCGGCGGCGGCGCGGTTGGTGGCGGATCGGATTGCGGGTCGCCCGTCGGAGTTGGACCCGGATCTGGTGTCGGCACTGGACCCGGAGCGTTTCGCATGATCCGGCGGCTGGACCTGTCCGAAGGCGCCGTGCGCCAGGACGGCAACCGGATGGCTGCCCCGGCCGCCGCACGCAACCAGGAGGCGATCCTGAAGGAATTGCTGCCCCGCCTCCCGCGAACCGGGGCCGTGTTGGAGATCGCCTCGGGCACGGGGCAGCATGTGGCCGCGCTGGCGGCCCATCGGCCCGATTTGGTCTTCTATCCAACGGACCCGGATCCGGCGCGTCGGCTGTCGATCGACGCTTGGTGCAAGGGGCTGTCCAACGTGGTGGCGGCTGGCGATCTGGATGCCTGCGTGCCCGGCTGGGCCGAGCCGGAGGCGGTCACCGCCATCGTGATCGTTAACCTGCTGCATCTGATCTCGGACGCCGAATTGGCCGTGCTGCTGGACGAGGTCGCCAAGGGGCTGTCGCCGGACGGATTGTTGGCGATCTATGGGCCGTTCCTGCGGGACGGGCAGGCGACGAGCGACGGAGATCGGCGTTTCAACGAAAGCCTGCGGGCGCAGGATACTGCGATCGGATACAAGGATATCCAATTGTTGCTGGACGTGCTGCCGGTGCTGGGGCTGAGTGTGGAGACGGTCGACATGCCGGCCAACAACATCCTGGTGCTGGCGCGGAAAGCCGCTGGCGGGCTTTAGGTCAGCCGTGGGCGAAGCCCGTCCAGGGCCGCCCGCGCGGTGTCATCCCATGGCGCCGCCCGAGATTTGAACAGAGTCGCCTGGCTTGCATGGATCGGGCCGCCGTCGAGAACCTTCAAATGGTTGGCGCGCAGGGTCTCGCCGGTCGAGGTGATATCGGCGATGGCCTCGGCGGTGCCGTTCAGCACGGTGCCTTCGGTGGCGCCCTGGCTGTCGATAAGCTGATAATCGGCCACGCCCGCATCGGTCAGGTAATCGCGGACCAGCCGGTGGTACTTGGTGGCGATCCGCAGGCGGTGGCCATGGTTGGCGCGGAATTGGGCCGCGATGGCGTCCAGGTCGTCGGGTGTTTCGCAATCTACCCAGATCTTCGGGACGGCCAGAACCAGGTCGGCATGGCCGAAGCCCATCTTGGCCAGGGGTTCGACTTGGCTGTTCCAATTCACCAACGTCTCGCGCACCAGGTCGCTGCCGGTGACGCCCAGATGGATGCGCCCGTTGGACAGTTCGCGCGGGATTTCCCCAGCCGAGAGAAGCACCAGGGCAATATCGGCGCCTTCGACAGCCCCGGCATATTCCCGATCCGAGCCGGTGCGGGTCAGGGTCAAGCCGCGCTGGCCGAACCAGTCGAAGGTCTTCTCCATCAGGCGACCTTTGGAGGGGATGCCGAGGCGGATCATGGCAGCGGCTCCAACAGGCCGGGGCGGATTACGCCGCCGACGGCTGGGATGGACCGGCCGCCACCGAGAACGGCCGTCAGCGCGTCATAGCGGCCGCCAGTGGCCAGCGGTGGTTGATCGGCGCGGCCCAAAAATGTGAAGGTGAAGCCGTCGTAATACTCCATGGCCGAGCGCCCGCGCGACGGAGTGAAGGCGAGTGTATTGGGGTCATGACCCCGCTGCGCCAGGGCCTCGGCCCGGGCTTCGAGACGGTCGGCCGCCGCGTCCAGGCCGGGCAGATCGACGGCCAGGTCGTGGATTGGGCCTAGGACGTTGGCGAGGGTGCCGTTGATTTCCAACAGCGTGTCGATGGCCTCGGCTTCCGCAGGGGCGATTGGCGCCAACGCGGCGTCTTCTTGAAGCGCCGTCAAACGGTCCGCGATTTCGGCATCGCTGCGCAGGCCGACGGCTGGGCCCGATTTGGCGAGGATCGTCTCGGGCGATATCTGCCGGAGCGTCCCGAGAAGGGCCTGGCGGCTGGCTGTGACGTTGGCCCGGCCGGTGAACCGGTCCATCAGGCGGCGGAAGCGGCGCGGGCGCCAGATATGACGGCGGAGTGCGGATCGGCGCCGTTCGGATGTGGTCAGAGCGTCGACAGCGGCGATCAGCAGACCCAGATCGCCAGTGGCCGGTGTCGGCGACCAGGGCGCGAGGGCCTGGGCGATCAGGTCGAAGACCTCCGCATCGGCGGTTGCCGGGTCCGTGCCGCCGAAGATTTCGTAGCCGACCTGGAGGTATTCGCGTGGGCGGACGGGGTCGGTTTCCTGGCGGCGGAAGACCTCGCCCGCGTAGCAGTAGCGGGCGGGCTCGGCGCCGGCCTGCATATGGGTCTGGACGACAGGGACGGTGAAGTCGGGCCGTAGCATGGTTTCGCCATGGAGCGGGTCTTGGGTGGTGAACGCGCGGGCGCGGATATCCTCGCCATACAGGTCGAGCAGCGTGCCCGCCGGTTGCAGGATCGGCGGTTCGACCTGCTGCGCGCCGGTGGCTTGGAAGTGCGTCAGCAGATCGGCGGCCCGGGCGCGGTCGGCGGGGGTGATCATTTGAGCAGGTCTTGAAGGAACGGGACGAGGTCGCTGAGCTGCACCTCCGTCTGGGAAGGATTTTCCTTCCATTCCTCGACGCTTGCCTGTTCGGCCAGCTTGGCGCCCAGGATCAGGTCTTTGACCTGCACGACGCCGCGCGCCGCCTCGTCGGAGCCTTGGATGATCGCGGCCGGGGCGTTCCGCTTGTCGGCGTATTTCAGTTGATTGCCGAAGTTTTTTGGGTTGCCCAGATAGACCTCCGCCCGGATATCGGCCTGCCGCAGGGTGGCGCAGATGGCTTGGTAGTCGGCCATCCGGTCGCGATCCATCACGGTGACGACGACGGGGCCCTTGCTTGCGGTGTCGATCCGACCCTTGGCTTGCAGCGCGGCGAGCAGGCGGTCGACGCCGATGGAGACG
>JBCDCW010000168.1:0-8096 GCA_039180995.1 Pseudomonadota bacterium | reverse complement strand
TTCAGATGTTTGCCCTTCCGGCGTCCATAGAAATTGCGATGGGGTCTGTCGGTCATGGCGGCGCGCCTATCGCAGATCAGGGGCGCTTGAAACGGGTCACATGCCCCATCTTGCGTCCGGCGCGCACCTCGTCCTTTCCATAGAGATGCAACCTGGCGGCCGGATCCGCCAGCAGGTCCGGCACCCGCGCCATGTCGTCGCCGATCAAGTTCTCCATCACCACGTCCGAATGCCGGGTCCCATCGCCCAGGGGCAGGCCCGCAATGGCGCGGATATGCTGCTCGAATTGATCCACGGCGCAGGCCGCTTCGGTCCAATGGCCCGAATTGTGAACACGGGGCGCGATCTCGTTGACCACAAGGCCTTGCGGCGTCACGAACAACTCGACCCCCAGAACACCCACGTAATCGAGCGCGTTCAAAATGCGCCCTGCCAGCAGCGCCGCATCGGTTCGCTGCGTTGGCGTGAGAGCGGCCGGCAGGGTCGTGGTGCGAAGAATGCCGTCCCGGTGAACGTTCTCACCGGGATCGTAGCAGACCACCTCACCCGACAGGCCCCGAGCGGCGATGACCGAGACCTCGCGGTCGAAAGACACGTATCCTTCGAGGATGGCATCCGCCCCTGCCATGGCGTCGAAAGCCGCACCGGCATCGACGGGATCGTCGATCCGCACTTGCCCTTTACCATCATATCCCAGTCGATGGGTCTTCAGGATCGCGGGCGTACCGATCTCTACCAAGGCGGCGACCAAGGCACCCGCATCGGGAACGTCCCTGAACGGCGCGGTCGCCAGGCCCAGGTTCTTCAGGAACGTCTTTTCGTCCAGGCGATCCTGGCTGACGGCCAGGGCATCGCGGCCGGGTCGGATCGGGCGGCTCGCGTCCAGCAGGTCGAGGGTTGTGGCGGGGACGTTCTCGAACTCGAAGGTGATGACGTCGACGGCGCTGGCAAAGGCGGCAAGTGCCGCGCCATCGGTATAGTCGGCCCGGGTCCAGTCATTGGCGACTTGGGCCGCAGGCGCGGCGCCGGGCTCGAAGATATGGGTGCGATAGCCGAGGCGAGCGGCGGCCATGGACAGCATGCGGCCAAGCTGGCCGCCGCCGAGGATGCCAATGGTGCTGCCGAGCGAGAGAGGGGATGTCATGGCCACATTCCTGGATCGAACACGCCCGCCTGTGGCACGGGCGGGCGCGAGGGGCCAGCCCCTCGCGCGTCCCAGCGGAGGCCGGATGGACGACCCCGCGGCGCATGCTTGGGGCTTGGGATGGTCGTGCGGTGGTTTCCCCGGATCAGGACAATGTGAGACCCCCGCCGTGGATTCATTTGTTTTTCAGAGTTTTATGGGGGGCACCCCCCGTACATCCGGCGTACACCCCCCGTACAGACGTGCGTCTGTACGGTTTTGGTGACGCGATCTTAAACGTTCGATGCCTGCGCTTGGGGCAGGCGGTGGGCGCGAAAGGTCTCCTCTCGCGGGTCCCGAGGTGTTTATGGTCAGAGGAAGGTCAGAAACGAGGTGATTGCCGAACCGCTCGGCCACGTCTGGTTTCCCTGTCCGAGACTGAGGACGACGAAGTTGACCGACGGCGTGCCCTGCGGATCGCGCCCGTTTGCATCTTAGCTGGGGGTTTCTGGGATGGAGGCCGACAGGTCCGCCCGCCATGCCTCGAGCCGCTGGGCCAAGGCGGCGTCCGACAGGGCCAGGATCGAAGCGGCCATCAGGGCCGCGTTCGCGGCCCCGGCCGCGCCAATGGCCATGGTCGCGACGGGAAAGCCCCGGGGCATCTGGACGATGGAATAAAGGCTGTCCACGCCCGAAAGCGCTTTGGTCTGTACGGGAATGCCGATCACCGGCAGGCGAGTCTTAGAGGCCATCATGCCCGGCAGATGCGCCGCGCCGCCTGCCCCCGCGATAATGACCTTCAGGCCGCGATCCACGGCCTCGCGACCGTAATCCCACAACCGATCCGGCGTGCGATGGGCCGAGACGATGCGCGCTTCGTGCCCCACGCCGAGGACATCCAGCAAGTCCGCCGCCTCCTTCATGGTCGGCCAGTCGGACGTGGAGCCCATGATGATGCCCACGGGAACATCCATGTTGATCCCTTTCAGGCGATGATGTCGGGGGTCAGCTGGTCTTCGATCCGCGAAATGCGGTCTTTCAACTCTAGCTTCTTCTTCTTGAGCCGCTTGATCGCCAGCATATCGGGACGCGCCTGTTCTTCCATGGCCCGGATTGCCGCGTCGAGGTCGCGATGTTCCTGCCGAAGGACCTCCAGCTTGACGCGGAGCACTTCCTCGTGGGTCATCTCTTCAGGTGGGGCGGTCACGGTTTTGCATAAGCTCCGACGCGGTTTGCACGTCATCTAGCATCACAGCCCACCCATTGCCCAGCATCTTGCGCAGGGGCCGCGGCCTTCCCACATTGACGATAGGGTCGATGCCGCAATCGGGTCGGCCCTGATCGGATCGCTGACATAGGACCCGCAGGACATGACCAAACTCGGCTTTGCCACACATCCCTATCTTCTGGGATTTGACCAGCTGGAACGCTTGGTCGAACGCACCGCCCGCACCGGGAACGATGGCTACCCGCCCTATAATATCGAACAGACCGGACCGAACGGCTTTCGCATCACGCTGGCCGTGGCGGGCTTCGGCGAGGACGATCTGTCCATCACGCTGGAAGATCGTCAATTGGTGATCCGCGGCAAAGCCAAGGACGATGCCGAACGCACCTATCTGCATCGGGGCATCGCGGCACGGCAGTTTCAACGTGCCTATGTTTTAGCCGATGGTGTCGATGTGGCAGGCGCCGCCATGGAAAATGGCTTACTTCACGTTGATTTACGGCGGTCCGAACCTGAGAACGTGGTGGAGCAAATCAAGATTAGAACGGGACCGAACCCAGGTGCGTGATCCGCGCCGCTTGAGAGGAGACCGAAGCATGTCGATGCAAGGAACGCCCGACGCGGTGAACGATGCCCTCGTCTATGTCCGCAAGGTCCATGTCGAAGACTTGCCGAAAGCCGTCCAGAAGGAAGCCCGCGATGGCGGTCTGGATGAACTTTATGCGCTGCACCGAGCCGATGGCGCGCGTGTCGCGCTGGTGGGCAACCGGGGGCTGGCCTTCACACTGGCCCGTCAAAACGATCTGACCCCCGTCAGCGTACACTGACAGAGTGTCAATTGCGGGTTGTCGGACCGATCCGGCTGACGCCTTGGGATATCCCGGTTAGCCGGCCGGATCGGCCATCTCGAAGAGGGCCCGCGCCGCGGCCCTCGGTGCCGAGGGGATGGTTTTCGAGCGGGACGGTGATGCCTAAGACGGCAAAAAGGGTCGATGCGCTGTGCGACGCGATGGCATCTCTGCACCTTGCCGCCTGACAAGGGGCCCGCGCCCGTGCCTTGACGGCGGAGTTGATCGGGCCGACCGGGTGTCGGACGTGCTCTGACCGCCAACGATGAGCGGACGTTGACCTTCCCATCCCGTCGCCCAGGGCCGTCATATCATCCTGGGTGATCGGCTCCGACAGCCACATTGCACGGAGCCCGGATCCCGCGACCTGACTCTCTCGGATGGTTGGCGTGGTGGTCGTGGCTCGCCCCCGATCGGACGGCACGCCCACGCTCGGCATGCCGACCCGTTCCACCCGCCACGTGACAAGACGTGATTGCCGGATCGTCTAAGGCCAGGCCCGACAAACAGGACCCTATCCGGCGATCAGCCCCATAGCCTCAAGCTTCAGGAGCACCTGTTGGGCGCAGGTATCGACCTCGGCGCCTTCGGTATCGACCACCAATTCCGCATTGGTCGGCGCCTCGTAGGGGTCCGAGATACCGGTGAATTCGGGAATTTTGCCCGCGCGCGCCAGCTTATAGAGCCCTTTGCGATCGCGCCGCTCGCATTCCTCAAGCGAGGTCGCCACATGGACTTCGACGAAAGCCCCATACGCCTCGATCATCTCGCGCGCGGCCCGGCGGGTGGCGGTGTAGGGCGCGATCGGGGCACAGATGGCGATGCCGCCGTTCTTGGTGATCTCGGACGCGACATAGCCGATCCGGCGGATGTTGATGTCGCGATGTTCCTTCGAGAACGTCAGTTCCGATGACAGGTGCTTGCGGACCACATCGCCGTCCAGCAGCGTGACGGGACGGCCGCCCATCTCCATCAGCTTGACCATGATGGCGTTGGCGATGGTCGACTTGCCGGATCCCGACAGACCCGTGAAGAACACGGTGAAGCCCTGCTGCGACCGGGGCGGCGAGGTGCGGCGCAGTTCGGTGACGACTTCGGGGAATGAGAACCATTCGGGGATCTCCAACCCCTCGCGCAAGCGACGCCGCAACTCCGTCCCCGAGATATTGAGGATGGTGACGCTGTCCTTGTCGGCGATCTCGTCGGCGGGCTCGTATTGCGCGCGTTCCTGGACGTAGACCATGTGTTTGAAATCGACCATCTCCAGGCCGATCTCGGCCTCGTGCTCGCGAAACAGGTCCTGCGCGTCATAGGGGCCGTAGAAATCCTCGCCCTGGCTGTTCTTGCCGGGGCCGGCATGGTCACGGCCCACGATCATGTGGGTGCAGCCATGGTTGCGGCGGATGATCCCGTGCCAGACGGCCTCGCGCGGGCCGGCCATGCGCATGGCCAGGTTCAGAAGCGACATCGTGGTGGTCGACGGTTGGTACTTGTCCAGCACCGCCTCGTAGCAGCGAACGCGGGTGAAGTGGTCGACGTCGCCGGGCTTGGTCATGCCGACGACGGGGTGGATGAGAAGGTTGGCCTGCGCCTCGCGCGCGGCGCGGAAGGTCAGTTCCTGGTGGGCGCGGTGCAGCGGGTTGCGGGTCTGGAAGGCGACGACGCGGCGCCAGCCCAGCTTGCGGAAATAGGCGCGCAACTCGTTCGGCGTATCACGGCGGGCGCGGAAATCGTAGTGGATGGGCTGTTGGATGCCGGTGATCGGGCCGCCCAGATAAACCTCGCCCGCATTGTTATGCAGGTAGTTGACCGCCGGATGGGCCAGGTCGTCGGCTCCGAAGACCTTCAATGCCTCGCGCGCCTTGTCGGGTGTCCATTTGTCCGACACCGACAGGATCGCCAGAATGACGCCCTCCTGGTCGCGCAGGGCGATGTCTTGGCCCTCTTCGATGGTCGCGGCCACGGCGGGCGTGACATCCAGCGTGATCGGCATCGGCCAGAGCGTCCCGTCCGTCAGACGCATCTCGTCGACGACCCGGTCGTAATCCGCCTTTCCCAAGAAGCCCTTCAGGGGGTTGAAGCCCCCATTCATCAAAAGCTCCAGATCGCATATCTGACGCGGCGTCAGGTCGATGGACGGAAGATCTGCGGCCTCCGACTTCAGCTTCTGGGCGCTGTCATAGCTAACGTAGAGTTCGGGGACGGGAGCCAAATTCTGGGCTGTCATGGAAATCGCTTTCGTCGGGAGCGGGCCGGGCCGCTCGGCGCTGGAACTCGGGCGCGCTTAGCCCTTCGTCTCGGGCAGATCAACCGGTCCGATGTTTTGCAAGGGTGAACGGCATGTTTCCTGTCCCGCGATCGACGCGCGCAGCCGGCAGGGGCTCATGTCAGATAGGGGACAAAACAGGCCGCTTCGTTTTCATCCAAGGGTCCTTGGCCGGAGATCAGAACCAGCGCCGCCCGCGCCCGAGCGTCACCTGGGTTGCGGGCCAGTTGCGCCTCGACGCTGGTCGCATCATCCGCGCGGATCGCATCGACCAGTGGTCCGTCACGGATCGGATCGGGGGACGGGCAGGTACCGGTCACCTGGGGCAGACCGGTCGGGGACGGGTTATCCGGTGCCGGCGATGGCACGCAGGCGGACAAAGCGGAGGCAAGGGCAAACGGGAGCGTGGCGCGCATGTGTCATCCGATCGGGTGGCCGTATCCGCCGATCCTGCCCCGCCCGCCGGGCGGTCTCAAGCCGGGGGAACCGGGCCCAAAGGCCGCCATCGCGGTCGGCCCCACAGCCGATGGGCCCGATCAGCGGCAACCGGCCCGTATCTATTCGGCGGGCTCATCGACCGGGGTGCCATGACCCAACGGCTCGGTCTGATCTTGGACAATCTCGCTGTCCAAGCCCTGTTCGGCCAGGAACCGCTCGGCTTCGAGGGCGGCCATGCAGCCCATCCCGGCGGAGGTCACGGCCTGGCGATAGATGTGGTCGGTCAGATCGCCGGCCGCGAACACGCCGGGGATCGAGGTCGCGGTCGAATCCGGCTTGGTGACCACGTAGCCGCCGTTGTGCAGATCCAGCCAATCCTTCACCAATTCGGAGGCCGGAGCGTGCCCGATCGCTACGAAGAAACCATGAACCGCGATTTCCCGCGGCTCCCCGGTTGTCGCGTGCTTCAGGCGCAGGCCCTCGACGCCCCGGGGATCATGGGCGCCCAAAACCTCATCCACCTCATGATCCCAGATGATCTCCACCTTGGGATGCTTGAAAAGGCGGTCCTGTAGGATCTTTTCGGCACGCAGGCTGTCGCGGC
Organism: Pseudomonadota bacterium; assembly: GCA_039180995.1. Classification (GTDB taxonomy): domain Bacteria; phylum Pseudomonadota; class Alphaproteobacteria; order Rhodobacterales; family Rhodobacteraceae; genus Jannaschia. Next base: position 1,589 of record JBCDCW010000168.1, on the reverse strand, counting down.
GGTGGATCAGCGTGACCTTTGAGGCAAAGTTGGTCAGAAACAGCGCCTCTTCCACGGCGGTGTTGCCGCCACCGACGACGGCAACCTCTTTGCCGCGATAGAAAAACCCGTCGCAGGTCGCGCAGGCCGAGACGCCGAAGCCCTTGAAATGCCCCTCGGACGGCAGGCCAAGCCACTTGGCCTGGGCGCCCGTCGCCAGAATGAGCGCGTCAGCCGTGTAGCTTGTCCCGCTTTCGCCCTGGGCCGTGAAGGGCCGCTTGGACAGGTCCAGCGCGGCGATGTGATCCGACACGATATCGGTGCCGACGGCCTTGGCATGCGCCTCCATCCGCACCATTAGATCGGGGCCTTGGACCTCGGTATCGCCGGGCCAATTTTCGACCTCGGTGGTGATGGTAAGTTGCCCGCCTGGCTGGATGCCCTGCACCAGGACCGGCTCCAACATGGCACGGCTGGCGTAAACGGCGGCGGTATAGCCCGCCGGGCCAGAGCCGACGATCAGGACTTTGGAATGGCGTGTCTCGGACATGGGTGGCCTCCTTGCCTCGCGGAGAGCCGATATGGGCCCGAATCATCGCCGGGGGAACCCCCGCGGGCTCACTCCGCGTCGCGCGCGGCCAACAGAGCGGCCTGCCAATCCTGTCCGTGGACCGAAAGAACCGTGTCTCCGTCAGAGACGAAGAAGACCGGTGGATAGGGGCGCCCACCGACATCGAGCGCCGCACGTAGGATCGGGTCGGAATCGCCATAGATGCCAATCTCGGGCATGTCGCGGAGGTCGCGGATGACGTTCTCGTGGACCATGAAGCCATCGGCGTTGCCGATCGCCTGGACGCCAGCCAGATGGTCCCGCTTGAAGGCCATACAGGGCGGACAGTTTTCCGCACCGTAGAAGTGAAACGTTATGTCGGCGAAGGCGGGCGCGGGCAGGAGCGCCAGACCAGCAAAGATAAGTCGCAACATCGAACCCGCTCCTGCTATTCCGACAGGGTTAGCGACCGCCTCGGGAAGCGTCCAGCCACCGCCATCGCGCGTCAGGATACCTCGCGCAGAGTTGTCCTGGGTCACACCGTGAACAAGGCCCGCCGCGCGACGACCCAGTCGCTGATGAAATCCACGAATGCCCGTACACGGGCCGTGCGCCTGAGATCGCCGTGGAGCAAGACCCAGACGCCCCGCCCCGGCCCTGTGGGCACGCCCGGCACGCGGACCAGTTCCGGGATCGGGTCGGCCAAGAAGGCGGGCACCCAGGCCATGCCGAGGCCCGCCACGGCGGCGCCGGTCTGCATGAACACTTCGGGCAGCGAATGGCGCGGACGCGCGCGCGGCAGCGGGGTATCGGCGATCCAATCATCATCCTCGCCCCAGCTGATCCAATGCGCTCCGGCGCCTTGGGTCGCAACCAGATCGGGATGGGCGTCCAAATAACCTGGTGTTGCAAAGGCGGCGATCACGTAATCCACCAGCCGCCGTCCCACCAAGTCTTAATCAATGCGATGGGCTGCCCTTATCGAAACGTCCGCTTCCTGTCGCGACAAATCTGACAGCCGATTGGTCGCGATCACATCGACGTAGATGTCCGGAAATTT
>JBCDCW010000167.1:0-8119 GCA_039180995.1 Pseudomonadota bacterium | reverse complement strand
CTCCGCTGCCCCCTCCCCCGCGCTGCCAGACGCCGCCACACCATCCGCCGGCGATGCACGGGCGGATCAAGGCGCACTTTCAGGGGTGCACAGCCACTTCTGATTAAGTGGATCTCGCCCTTCTCAAAGGTGATTTCGACCATCTCGGGCGTGTCGGGGGCCTCCTCGGGCCGTCTTATGCGCTGAAGCACATAATCTGGCGCCTCCTCGGCCGGATCCTCCAACACTTTCCCCTCGGACGAGGTGTGCAACAGGTTCGCATCGACCGAGAACGGCGCCTCGCCCCGCTTGTCCTTCGCGATAGGGATCTGGTGCTTCTCGGCGAAGTCGATCAGCTTGGTCCGGCTGCTCAGATCCCACAACCGCCAAGGTGCGATCACCTTGATGTCGGGGTTTAGCGCATAGGCCGCCAATTCGAACCGCACCTGATCGTTGCCCTTGCCCGTCGCGCCATGGGCCACGGCATCTGCGCCCTCATCTGCTGCGATCTCGACCAGGCGCTTGGAAATCAGCGGCCGCGCGATGGACGTGCCCAGCAGATACAGCCCCTCGTACAAAGCATTCGCCCGGAACATCGGGAACACGAAATCGGCCACGAATTCTTCGCGCAGATCCTCGATATGGATCGACGCGGCCCCCATCATCTCGGCCTTCTTGCGCGCGGGCTCCAACTCCTCGCCCTGGCCCAGATCGGCGGTGAAGGTCACCACCTCGCAGCCATACTCCGTCTGCAACCATTTCAGGATGATCGAGGTGTCCAGCCCGCCGGAATAGGCGAGCACCACTTTCTTGGGCGCGTCCATGAAGCCTCCGATGTTTGGCCCCGCGTAGGCCGCTTCGCCCCTGTCCGCAAGCCATCGGCCCCGCCCACGTTGACGGGGCCGGGGGGGCGCCATAGGGCTGGCATCGGACCGAGGAGGGTCGGGGAAAGGGCGATCATCATGCTGGCATGGGACATCTTCAAGAAAGCGGTGCTTCTGATCGTGGATAATATCAGCGGGGCGCTGCGCATCTCGGCCGTGCCGTATGCGCTGCTCGCGGTCGTGAACCTCTACTTCCTCGACTCGGTTACGGCGAGCGTCATTCTGTCGACCGATACCATGCCGGCCCTGAATGCCGGGGCCGCGCAGGCCATGTTCTTCAATGCCCTGGTCCAAATCGTGGTGTTTCTATGGATCGCCGTCGCCTGGCACCGCTACGTCCTGCTGCAAGAAGGGGGCGACGGTTGGATCCCGGCCTTCCAGGGCGGCTACATGCTCGGCTATCTGGGGCGCGGCATCCTGTTGGGGTTGATCATTGCGGCGGTCCTCGTGGCTATCGTGGTGGCGCTTGGCTTCATTGCGCCGTTCTTCGCCGTGGCGGTCGCCTCGATTGTCAGCATCATCCTGTTCTATCGGCTGGGCTTGATCTTGCCCGCCGGTGCCGTCGGCAAACCGATCACCATCGGCGAAGCCTGGACGGCCACGGAAGGTCAGTCGGCCACGGTCGTCGCACTCGCGCTCATCTCGTTCTTCGCGTCCCTGCTGCTCCAGCTGCCCACGATCCTTGACGGCATCTCGTCGGGCGCCGTCGATCCCGCAGGGGACGCGTCGCAGATGCTGTCGGCGGCCACTTCGCCGGTCTCGCTGGTCTACAACCTCGTGGTGAATTGGATCGTCTTGCTGGTCGGCGTCAGTATGCTGTCCACGCTGTACGGCCATTTCGTCGAAGGCCGCCCGCTTGACTGACGCTGTCACCCGCGCCGAGACCGCCGAGGCGGCCATGCGCGACCTGTTTCCGGCCACGCCGTGCCAGCGAAACGCGTATCTGTCCGACCGTTTCGGCGCGGAGGTCTGGTTGAAGCGCGAAGATCTGACACCCGTCCGATCCTACAAGCTGCGCGGCGCCTTCAATGCCATGCGCAAGCTGGACGGCGGCCGGGTGGCCTGCGCCTCGGCCGGGAACCACGCCCAAGGCGTCGCCTGGATGTGCAACCATCTGAGCATGCATGGCGTGATTTTCATGCCGGTGACGACGCCAGGTCAGAAGATCGACAAGACCCGCCTGTTCGGTGGCGACCATGTGGAGATTCGGCTGACCGGGGATTTCTTCGACGACACCTTGGCTACCGCCAAGGCGTTCTGTGCCGAGACGGGGGCCCACTTCCTGTCGCCCTTCGACGATGACGATGTCATCGAAGGTCAGGCCGCCGTCGCCGTCGAGCTGATGCGCCAGATGGCCGATCCACCCGACCTGATCGTCGTCCCCGTGGGCGGCGGCGGGCTCTCGGCCGGGATGCTGTCCTACCTGCGGGCGACCAAGGCCGATGTGGAATTGCGCTATGTCGAGCCCTTGGGCGGCGCCAGCCTGATGGCGGCCTTGGCCAAAGGGGCGCCGGTGACCCTGGACGGCCTCGACAACTTCGTCGACGGTGCCGCGGTCGCCCGCATCGGCGACCGGCCCTTCGCGATCTTGCGGAACATTCCGCCGCAGCATGTCCTGCGCGTGCCGGAAAACCGGGTCTGCATCACCATGCAAGAGCTGTTGAACACCGAAGGCATCGTCCTGGAGCCCGCTGGCGCCCTGTCCGTCGACGCCCTTCGGGATCTGGGTCCCGAGATCGAGGGACGGCGGGTTCTCTGCGTCACGACCGGCGGCAATTTCGATTTCGAGCGGCTGCCGGATGTCAAAGAGCGTGGGATGCGCTTCGCGGGGACCAAGAAATACTACGTGTTGCGCATGCCTCAGCGGCCCGGCGCCTTGCGGGAATTCCTGGATGCGCTGGGCCCCCAGGATGATATCGCCCGGTTTGAATATCTGAAGAAATCCGCTCGAAATTTCGGCACCGTTCTCATCGGCATCGAGTCGCCGCATCCGGAAGCCTTCGACCGGTTGCAGGTGCGAATGGATGCGCTGGGTTTTGCCTGGCAAGACCTGACGTCGAGCCCGATGCTGAGCGAGTTGGTCATCTAGGCTGTTCCGCGTTTACGGCATTTTGCGTTTTGTGTGACGCACGTTCATCGCAAGGCCCGTTCGACCGCAGGGGAAGGCAGCGCTTTGCGACCCAAAACAGACGCAAAGTTCTCTAGCCGGAGCCCCGCATTTCCCGCACAGGTTCAGGCGGCGTCTGATTGTTCCAACATGTTCGGCCCATTCGGTGAGTTCAGTCGAACGCGACGCACTCCACAACGTTTTGCGTTTTGTCTGACGCGCTTTCATTGCAAGGCGCGTTTGGCCGAAGGGCCATGCAGCGCCTTGTGACCCATAGCAAACGCAAAGTGGTTTTAAGACAATCTGCCGCCCCGCGCCGGCGATGGGCGTCGCCCATCATCCGTTGGCCAAGACCTCCGCGATACATGGGCGTCGCGGCGTAAGCCGATCCGAAGGATGACGGGTGCGTCGTCTCGCCGAGACGTCCTGGCAGCCGAGGACGTCTACGCATGGGCGGTGATGACGCGCCGGGTTTCGTCGAACGCGGCAATCAAGGCCGTGCGGTCGACATCGGCACCGTTCGCCGCGCTGGCAAGACCGCTGAGCCCCAGATTGAGCGCGCCGCTTCGCAGGAAGTGCAGCGCCTTCCCCCGGTCTTCATCGGAGAGGGGCGTGCCCAGGCTCGCCAACATCTCCTCGGCCTCGTCCAGGTAAACGCCCAGGATCATCGCCAAGTCTTCGGAGCCGATCTCAGCGCGCAATTCCGTCATTCGGGTCTGATCAATCATGCACAGATCATGGAGGTCGACGGATGAACGACACGTTAACAGGGTGGGTGAAATGGATCAAATTGGACGGTTCATCTGGTCTTAACTCGGCCCGACTCAGGATGGGGCGATCGAAAAAGGCCGACATCCGTCGATGACCCATGATGACACATCCTTCGGCACCTTGCCGTCCAACTGCGACCGCCTGCGTGTTCTCGTCGTCGATGACAGTGCGGCCCAGCGACGGTTGATGTCGGCGGTTCTCAAACGGCTGGATCTGGATGTCGTCAGCGCCGCCTCCGCCGAAGCGGCGCTCAGCCTATGTGCGACGCCCGGCGGCCAAGATATCGGAATGATCCTCAGCGATTGGCAAATGCCTGGGATGGATGGGCCGACCTTTTGCAAAGAATTTCGGGGGTTGGATCGCAGCAATTATACTTATTTCGTCCTCATGACGTCCGAGACCGACCGATCCGCCAAAGCAAAGGGGTTGGAGGCGGGGGCGGACGATTTCCTGACCCGGCCGGTGGATTTGGCCGAGCTGCGGGCACGCATCCGGGCCGGTCGTCGCATTCTGCGCATGCAGGAACAGCTGATCCATCGCAATCACGAGGTGCAGACCGCCTATGCCGACCTCCAGTCGATCCACGACGCCATCGCCCGCGATCTCGTCGAGGCGCGGCGCCTGCAACGCGCCTTCCTTCCGCCGCGCCATCATAAGGCCGGTGCTTCCGAACTTAACCTCAGCCTGCTGGCCTGCAACCAGATCGGTGGCGATCTGGTGGGCTATTTTCCCTTGCCGGGCGATGCGATCGCGTTGTTTTCGATCGACGTTTCCGGCCATGGCATCGCCTCGGCCCTGCTGACGGGGCGGCTGTCCGGGTTGTTCTCGTCCCGCTCTCGCGCCCGCAACATTGCCTTTCGCGCCGACGGCACCGTCATCCCGCCCGACCAGGTGATGGGGCATCTCAATGACTTCATGCTTCAGGAATTGGCGTCCGACATCTATTTCACCGCCGTCTTGGCCTATGTCGATCTATCCTGCGGGCAGGTCGTCCTGTGCCAGGCGGGGCACCCTCATCCCCTGGTCCGTTCGGCAGATGGCACCGTCGTGCAGATCGGGGAAGGTGGTCCGCCGGTGGGCTTGATCGAAGGCACGGAATTCGATGCCGTAACGTTCCAGCTGCATCCCGGCGATGCCCTATTGGCCTATTCCGACGGTCTTACGGAATGCACGGATACCTGGGGGGACATGTTGGAGGAGGAGGGGCTGATGTCCCTCCTCGCCAGCATTTCGCCCGAGGCCGAGGACGTCATCGCCGAGATCGAGGGGGGATTACGGGCCCATGTCGGCATAAATGGCTTCGATGACGACGTCTCGATGCTGCTGCTGCGCTATGATCGGCCCAAGGCGCGGGCCATGGCGGCCCGATAATCCAGATCGCGCGCCTTGCGTGGCCCGTGCCGGGCAGGGCGCCTCAGCGGGTGGCGGGCTTCCCTGGGTCAGCGCAAGCCCAAAACCTGCGCCAAGATCGCTTCGATGCCGATATTTCGATGCTGCTGCGCTATGATCAGCCCAAGGCGCGGGCCATGGCGGACCGGTAAGCCAGATCGCGCCTTGCGCGGCACGTGCCGGGCAGGGCGCCTCACCGGGCGGCGGGCTTCCCTGGGTCAGCGCAAGCCCAAAGCCTGCGCCAAGATAGCTTCGATGCCGACAGTTCGATGCTGCTGCGCTGTGATTGGCTCACGGCGCGGGCCGTGGCGGCCAGTTAAGCCGCATCGAGGCTCCTCCCGCGGCCCGTGCCCGCCAGAGCGCCTCAGCGGGCGGCGGGCCATCACGGGTCAGCGCAAGCCCAATGCGCGCGCTAGGAACCAGCGGTTTCCCGGGCTTTCCAAGGCCGCCACGGCTGCGCGCCCCGCAAGCCAGACGGGCCGATGCCCCGCCTCGCGCGGCGGACCCAACCGCTGGCCCGGCCGCGCCAGGTAGACATGGCACAGCTTCTCGGCATGAAGCCCGTATTCCGACATCCAGGTGAAATGCCGGAACGCCCCGATCCGTCGCCCGATCTGGCAGGTCCATCCGGTCTCCTCCAGGACTTCGCGCGCCAGGGCGGGCCGGGCGCTCTCGCCCGGGTCGATGCCGCCGCCGGGCAACTGGATCTCCTGCAAGTCCGGCGTCGTCTGCTCGGTCAGCAACACGCGCCCGCCCCGCACCAGAATCGCATAGGCCCCCGGACGGCGGCGATAGTCGACATGGGCGCGGGGCGCGCCCCCGATGCGGCGGATCATGGGGTTGGTCCTTTTCGGCGGCTGCCTATATGACGCCGGATATGCCAGCCTCCGCCCGGGCGGCACAACCAAGAGGTCCCCGTCATGACCGACGCCACCACCCATCTCTGGGACGATACCGTATTGCCGTTCCAACTGGACGCCTCTGACATCCGGGGCCGCGTCGCCCGCCTGGACGGCGTGCTGGACCAGGTCCTGGAGCAGCACGATTATCCACCGGCCATCGAGGCGCTGGTGGCCGAGATGTCGCTCTTGACCGCGTTGATCGGCCAGACCGTCAAGCTGCGCTGGAAGCTGTCGCTCCAGGTGCGCGGCGACGGGCCCGCACGGCTGATCGCCACGGACTATTATGGCCCCAGCGAAGACGGCGCTCCGGCGCGGATCCGCGCCTATGCCAGCTATGATGCCGCCCGCCAGGCGGAGATGACGCGGGCCGGGGCCGAGCCGTTCGACCTGATCGGCAAGGGCTATTTCGCGATCCTGATCGACCAGGGGCAGGGGATGGAGCCGTATCAGGGCATCACCCCCATTGCTGGCGGGTCGCTGTCATCCTGTGCGGAAACCTATTTCGCCCAGTCCGAGCAGATCCCGACCCGCTTCGCGTTGGCCTATGGCCGCAGCCAGACCCCCGGCGGGGTCGAGGGTTGGCGCGCGGGCGGCGTGATGCTGCAACACATGCCGAAGGCGTCCCCCTTCGCCACCGGCGGGGGCTCGGGCGAGGGCGGGTTGCTGACGGCTGCCGACATCCTGGACGAAGACGACGGCGAGAATTGGCGCCGGGCCAACATCCTGCTCGACACCAGTGAGGAGATGGAGTTGATCGGGCCCCATCTGGCGCCCACCGACCTGCTGATGCGCCTCTTCCACGAGGAAGGGCCGCGTGTCTTCGACCCGCAGCCGGTGCGCTTCGGCTGTTCGTGCAGTGCTGACAAGGTACGTCAGAGCCTGTCGATCTATTCGGCCAAGGATATCGGCCACATGACGACCGACGAAGGCACGGTTACCGCCGATTGCCAATTCTGCGGCGCCCATTACGAGTTCGATCCCCAGACCCTGGGTTTCGAGGCGACCAAGGACGCCGACATATGATCGACCGGATCGAGGCCGCGCTGACCAAGCCGACGGCGGCCTCGTCCGACTTCGACCTGAACCCCGACGTGGTTTTGCCCGGCCGCCGCATCCTGCGGGATGCGGCTGTGTTGGTACCGTTCGTCGAGACGGAGCGTGGCATGCGCCTGATGCTGACCAAGCGGTCGTCGCGCCTGAAGCATCATCCGGGCCAGATCGCCTTTCCGGGCGGTAAGACCGAAGCGGGCGAGACGCCGGAAGATGCCGCCCTGCGCGAAGCGGGCGAAGAGGTTGGCCTTCCCCGCGGCCAGGCCCGCATTTTGGGCTGTCTGCCCTGCCACGAGACGGTGACCGGTTTCACCGTCACACCCGTCGTGGCCCATGTCGGCGCCTTCGATCCCGTGCCCGAGCCAGGCGAGGTCGAGGAGGTGTTCACCGTCCCGCTGCGCCACGTGCTGGACCCGGCCAATTACGCGGTCGAGGCTCGACGCTGGCGCGGCGAATGGCGCCGCTATTACGCAGCACCCCATGGGCCTTACTACATCTGGGGTGCGACAGCGCGCATCCTGCGCGGGCTCGCGGACCGGATCGCGGCCTAGCGGTGGATGTTTCGCGCGCGAAACAATTTCGCATTTACAAAGTGTTAAGGAATGTCACCCGGATGGCGGTGGCGTTCGCGGCCCGGCTGCCCCTATATCCGGGCGCATGACAGGGCGGATCACGGATAGCTGGCTGACGGCCCCGGCAACCCAGACGGTTATGGGATTGCTGGAAGAGGCCGGTTACCAAGCCCTGGCCGTGGGCGGCTGCGTCCGCAACGCCCTGCTCGGCGTGCCGGTCAGCGATATCGACATCGCCACCGATGCCCGCCCCGATCGGGTCTTGGCCCTGGCGGGGGCCGCCGATCTGCGGGCCATACCCACCGGACTCGACCACGGCACGGTGACCTTGGTCGCGGGCGGCATCCCGCATGAAATCACCACGTTCCGCCAGGATGTCGAGACCGATGGCCGTCACGCCAAGGTCGCCTTCTCGGACGATCCGGCCACGGATGCGGCGCGGCGCGACTTCACCATGAACGCGCT
>JBCDCW010000166.1:0-8119 GCA_039180995.1 Pseudomonadota bacterium | reverse complement strand
GGCAGAACCACATCTCTGGCATAAACTCGCGACTCTTCCGTCAGAAACTCGACTGACTTGCGCCCAACCAACTCGTCTGACGCATACCCCAGCTTATGCGCCCAAAAGCGACTGACCTTTAGCAGAACACCATCGCCATCAATCGAATGCATAAGAATGGGTGCTGCTGAAAAGAGCGGTTCAAGCGGATCTTCCGAGCCGATGTTCTGCCAGAACCTGAGAATGTTGTTTGTCACGCTGAGCTACCTCCGCAGGTTCTCGCTGTGACTTTGTGAAACTATCACGACAGGCACAACTTACTGGAGCTTAACTTAAAGCAGGTTGCTCGCCCAAGCTAAAAGCAGCCATTGGAATGGCCGCAGCGAAAGACCGTTTCGTCCCGCAGAACGACCCCCGCTCAAAGACGACACATCCGCCCCGCATCATGCCGATGCTCTGGCGCCTCTCGCCGAAAGCGCCCCAACGCCGCCTGCGATCTTGACACGACCGGCGCTCCAATTCTCGTGAGACCGTGTAACGCGCCTTAACGGCCTCCCCCGTACACCCCCGTCTGCACGGGGGGGTGTACGGGGGGTGTACGGGGGGTGCATCGGTGTTCACCCGTCGAAATCCGGCTGCGAATCGCGGCAAACCTTTGATCCGGAAGAAGACTCCGGAAAATCACGGTCGGCCGTTAACGTTTGCCCCCAAATGGGCCCTGTCAGCCCCGCATCAGCTCGGGCAAATCCCCCGAAATCCCCGCCGCTTCCCGGATAAACCGTCGCCGCACCGATGGCAGCGCCGACACCAACCCCATGCCGAGGTCGCGCCCCAATCGCAGCACCGGATCGTCGTTCGAGAACAGCCGATCCACCGCATCCGTGAACACGCCCATCGCCGCCGAATCGAACCGCCGCCAGCGCTGGTACCGCTCCAACACGTCATGCCGACCCAGGTCCTCGCCCCGCCGCCGCGCCGCGCCCAATACGTCGGCCAACGCCGCCACATCCTTCACCCCAAGGTTCAATCCCTGTCCCGCAATCGGATGAATCCCATGGGCCGCATCCCCCACCAGCGCCAGCCGATCCGCGACATAGGACGTCGCCAAGGTGATGTTCAGCGGATAGGTCCAACGCGCCCCCACGAGCTTGATATCGCCCAAGAAACTGCCGAACCTCGGGCGCAGCACCTCCAGGTAGTCGTCGTCCGGCAGAGCATTCAGCATGTCCGCCGCCGCACTTGCTTCCGTCCAGACGATGCTCGACCGGTCTCCCGTCAGCGGCAGGATCGCCAGCGGCCCCGGCGGCATGAAAAACTGATGCGCCACGCCGTTATGGGGCAACTCATGTTCCACCGCGCAGACCAGCGATGTCTGCCCGTAATCCTTGAACGTCCGCGTGATCCCCGCCCGCGCGGCCACGCCGGATCCCCGCCCGTCGCACCCCAGCAGCAGCCGGCCCGCGAGCGGCCCGGCGGGGGTCTCGACGGTCACTGACGTGCCCTCCTCGACCTGTCCCGTCACCGACGCGCCGAACCGCATCTCGACGCGGTCGTTGGCATCGCAAGCCGCCAAGAGCCGCGCCCGCAGATGACGATCCTCGACCATCTGCCCCATGAACGGCTCACCGATCTCGGCCGCGTCGAAGGCCAGGTGCAACGGCGACGCGCCCTCGCCCGCGCGCCCGTCAGAGGCGCGGATACCGGTGATGGGCTGCGCCGCCACCCCGTCCCAAAGCCCGAGGGCTTGCAACACGCGCACCGATCCCAAAGCCAGCGAATAGCTGCGGCCGTCGAACCCGCCCGCATCGAAATCCGCACGGGGCCGAGCGTCGATCACCACGCTGGTCAGGCCCGCATCCGCCAGGGCCAGGGCACATAGCGGCCCCGACAGCCCGCCACCCACGATAATCACATCATAATCCATGGCCCGGATATGCGGGGCAGGGCAGCCATTGTCCAACGGACCGCCCCCCCCTACCGTGGCCCGCGACGATTTGACGGGAGGGCGCCATGCAGGATTGGCTTTGGAAGACGGCTGGCGATCTCGGCCGCGGCATAGCGGCGGGAGAGATCGACCCGCGCGACCTGACCGAAACCTATCTGACGGCTATCGAGTCGAGTGACATCGCCCCGTTGATCTATGCGCGCACCACCCAAGACCGGGCCCGCGCCGAAGCCGAAGCCGCCGCCATGCGCGCGAAGTCCGGCATCCGACGAGGGCCCCTGGACGGTGTCCCGATCTCCTGGAAAGATCTCTTCGACAGCGCGGGTGTCGCGACCGAGGCGGGCTCCAAGCTGTTAGAGGGGCGCATCCCTCGCGAGGATGCGACGGTTCTCGCGGCCGCCACCCATGGCGGCGCGGTCTGCCTGGGCAAGACCCATATGTCCGAACTCGCCTTCTCGGGCCTGGGCGCGAATCCGTCGACGGCCACGCCGCCCAATATCCACGATCCCGCGAAGGTACCCGGCGGGTCCTCGTCCGGCTCGGCCGCTTCGGTCGCGTTCGGCTTGGCCCCGCTCTCGATCGGGTCCGACACCGGCGGATCCGTCCGTAACCCATCGGCCTGGAACGATCTGACCGGCCTCAAGACCACGCATGGCCGCTTGCCGCTGACAGGCGCCGTGCCGCTGGTCTCCAGCATGGATACGATTGGCCCCTTGGCCCGCAACGTTGAAGATTGTGCCCTGGCGCTGGCCCTGATGGAGGGGGCCAAATCCGCGGATCTGACTGGCGCGACGCTCGAAGGACGCCGCTTTCTGGTCCTGGCCGATTACACAGAATCCAGCCGCGACGCGCCCCGCGCCGCCTTGACCCACGCCGTCCAGCGTTTCCAAGACGCCGGCGCCACCATTGACCGGGCCGAGAACCAGGCCGCAAACGACGCCATGGACCTGACGCCGTTCCTGTTCTCGCCCGAGGCCTATGCCACTTGGCGCGAAACCATCGAGGCCGCGCCGCATCTCATGTACGACCGTATTCTGGACCGCTTCCGCACGGGCCGCGACATGGATGCCGCCGACGTGTTGGTCGCCCATCGCAGGATGGAAGCGGCCCGCACCGCGTATCTGGCGGACACGGCAGGTTACGACGCGGTCCTGCTGCCCACTTCGGCGATCACACCGCCGGATGCCAAGCGTCTGGCGGAAGACGACGAATATTACGTGCAAGAGAACCTTCTCGCCCTTCGCAATACCCGCGTCGGCAACGTCTTGGGCCTTTGTGGCCTGACCCTACCGACGGGGGTGCCGTCCTGCGGTGTCATGGCCCTGGGCGCGCCGATGCAGGAAGAACGCCTGCTTCGGTTGGGCGCCGCCATGGAGGCGGCACTGGCCTGACCCGAAAGCCACACACCCTTCATCCGCCTCGCCTTTCCGTTGATCCATCCCCATCTCTAAGGCTATCGTCCCCGTTGAACGGGGCCGTTAGAGCATCCGTCGATCGAGGCACAGGCAATGAATTCACCGCAGCGGTTCTCCGAACTGCCAGAATACGCGTTTCCGCGCCTGCGGACGTTGCTTGGTGACCTACAATCGGGTCGCGACCCCATTGAGATGACCATCGGCGACCCGCGCCATGACGCACCCGCCTTCGTAGCCGAGGTCATCGCGCAACATGCCGCTGGGTTCCGCGGCTATCCGCCGAACGAAGGCGCGCCGGAATTGCTGCAAGCCTGCGCCAATTGGCTGAAGCGCCGCTATGGGTACGATGCCGATCCGCAGACCGACCTGATGGTCGTGAACGGCACGCGCGAAGGGCTCTATAACGTCGCCATGGCGCTTTGCCCCGAACAGAAGAACGGCCAGCGCCCCGCGATCTTGACGCCGAACCCCTTTTATCCGGTCTATGCCGTGGCCTCTCTCTCTGTCGGGGCAGAACCGGTCTATGTCAGCGCAACGGCGGAGACGGGTCACCTGCCTAACTTCGGAGCCCTCGATCCTGCCCTGCTGGACCGCACGGCGCTGGTCTACATGTGTTCGCCCGCCAATCCCCAAGGTGCCGCGGCGCATTTGGCCTATTGGTCCGACCTCTTGGCCCTGGCCGACAAGCACGATTTCAAGATCCTGGCCGATGAATGCTACGCCGAGATCTACCGCGACACGCCGCCCACCGGCATTCTGGAAGCCGTGAAGGCCAATGGCACCGACCCGGACCGCGTCGTGGCCTTCCACTCGCTGTCCAAACGGTCGAACCTGGCAGGCCTGCGGTCCGGCTTCGCGGTCTCCGGTCGGGGCAATATCGTGCGGATGCGGCAATTGCGGTCATATGCGGGGGCGCCGCTCCCGCTACCGCTGCAAATGGCCGCCGCGGCCGCTTGGGACGAGGAAACCCATGTGGAAGAGAACCGCCGACTCTATGCCGAGAAGTTCGACGTCGCCCGCCAGCTTTTCGGCGCGGATCTGACACCCGATGCAGGTTTCTTCCTCTGGCTGCCGACGCCCGAGGGCCAAGACGGCGAACAAACCACGCTGCAAGCGTGGACCGAGATCGGCGTGAAGGTGCTGCCTGGCGCCTATCTTGCCCGGGACACAGACGCCGGAAACCCCGGCACCAACCATATCCGCGTGGCGCTTGTGGCCCCGCGAGATCAGACGGTCGAGGGCCTGACGCGCCTCAACGACCGCTTTTACAGCTAAGGAGGCCCCCGGATGGCGTATCAGGTCAGGCAGCGCGACCCGCTTCTGGACACCAACATGCAGATCAGTCTCGCCCGCCGGGGCCGCGAGGGGCTGGGCATCGTGATGGCGCTGCTGGGCCTTGGGATCGCCGCCATGCTGCTGAGCTACAACCCCGCCGATCCCAGTTGGTTGGCCGCCACCGATGCGCCCGCCACGAATTGGCTGGGCGTCACGGGCGCCTCGCTGGCGGCGCCGATGATCCTGGTGTTGGGCTATGGCGCCTGGGGTCTGGCCGCGGGCTTGGTGGTCTGGGGCATTCGCTTCGCCGCCCATCTGGGCTCGGAGCGGGCGCTGCCCCGCGCGCTCTTCGTCGCAGGCTGGGTCTTGATCCTGTCGGTCTATGCCGCCTCGCTCCGCCCCGGGCCCGAATGGGCGCATGATTTCGGCCTCGGCGGCCTTTTTGGCGACACGGTGATGGGCGCGCTCCTGTCCGTTCTCCCGATCTCTGCCGCCATCGGCCTGAAGGTCCTGACCCTTCTGATCGCCGCCACGGCCATCGTGTCCGGTGCCTGGGTCCTGGGGTTCACGCGCGACGACCTTCGCCGTTTTGGCGTGTTCTTCCTAGCGGGCATAGGCAGCCTTGCCTTGCTGTTCCGCATCGCCACCGGGCAGGCCGTTCGCGCCACCGCCAAGGGCACCGCCGCCTCCGCCTCCAAGCTGGCCGATTTGCGCGCTCGCCGGGCCGAACGGCTCGCCGACACTGACCTGCCCGAAGAAGACGTGATCGACGACGAACCCCTGGCCGACGACACCCCGCGCCACGGTCTGCTTTCTTTCCTGACCAGTCGCGGCAAGGGCGGAACGACGGGGCCGCGAATTGAACCCAATCTGGCCGATCTGGACCCCGATGCGCCCACCGAAGACCGCGTCCGCGCCCGCATCTCCAGCGCCGTGCGCACCCGGGTCCGGCGGGCCAATATCGCCCAGGCCCTGACCCCCGCCGCGCCCGATGCGCCTCGGGCCGAGCCGACCTTCGCCAGCCACCGCACCGAGCCGTCCCTATCCGCTCCGGTCGCGGAGCCGACCGAGCCGTCCGCCCCGACCTTCCATCACACCGAACCGCAGGTGGCCGAGCGCGCCGCCACCCCGGCCCCCGTTCCCGCCCAGACGCGCCAGGTCGTCCAAGCCCCGGCCAAGCCGATCAAACCCTCGACCCAAGCCAAGGCCGAGGCGCAGCCCAGCCTCGCCTTCGAGGACAAGGCCGCCGAGTACGAGATGCCGCCGCTCGCCCTGTTGGCGGATCCCAGCACGGTGGAACGCCACCACCTGTCCGAAGACGCCCTGCGCGAGAATGCCCGCATGCTGGAAGCCGTCCTGAAGGATTACGGGGTTCAAGGCGAGATCGTGAGTGTCCGCCCCGGCCCCGTCGTCACCATGTACGAATTGGAGCCGGCCCCCGGCCTGAAGGCCAGCCGTGTCATCGGTCTGGCCGACGACATCGCGCGGTCCATGTCGGCATTGTCTGCCCGCGTATCCACCGTGCCGGGCCGCAGCGTCATCGGGATCGAGCTTCCCAACGAACGGCGCGAGAAGGTCGTCCTGCGGGAAATCCTGTCAGCCCGCGATTTCGGCGACAGTTCCATGGCCCTGCCGCTCGCCTTGGGCAAAGATATCGGCGGCGCCCCGGTGGTCGCCAACCTTGCCAAGATGCCCCACCTGCTGATCGCGGGCACCACGGGCTCGGGCAAGTCGGTGGCGATCAACACCATGATCCTGTCGCTGCTCTACAAGCTCACGCCCGAGGAATGCCGTCTGATCATGATCGACCCGAAGATGCTGGAACTCAGCGTCTATGACGGCATCCCGCACCTGCTGTCGCCCGTGGTCACCGACCCGAAGAAGGCCGTCGTCGCCCTCAAATGGACCGTGGGCGAGATGGAGGAACGCTACCGCAAGATGTCCAAGATGGGCGTCCGCAACATCGACGGCTACAACGCGCGCGTCGCCGAAACCCTCGCGAAGGGCGAGATGTTCACCCGCACCGTGCAGACCGGCTTCGACGAGGAGACCGGCGAGCCCGTCTTCGAGACCGAAGAGACAGTGCCCGAAAAGATGCCCTACATCGTCGTCGTCGTCGATGAGATGGCCGACCTGATGATGGTCGCGGGCAAGGAGATCGAGGCCTGCATCCAGCGCCTGGCCCAGATGGCGCGCGCCTCGGGCATCCACCTGGTCATGGCGACGCAGCGCCCGTCGGTCGACGTCATCACCGGCACGGTCAAGGCCAACTTCCCGACGCGGATCAGCTTCCACGTCACCTCCAAGATCGACAGCCGCACGATCCTGGGCGAGATGGGGGCGGAGCAACTGCTCGGCATGGGCGACATGCTCTACATGGCAGGCGGCTCCAAGATCACCCGCGTCCACGGCCCCTTCTGCTCGGACGAGGAGGTGGAAGAGATCGTCAACCACCTCAAGAGCTTCGGTCCGCCCGAATACGCGGCCTCCGTCCTGGAGGGCCCTTCCGAGGACACGGCCGGCGACATCGACACCGTCCTGGGCCTGACCGGCGGCAATACCGGCGGCGAGGACGCACTCTACGATCAGGCCGTGGCCATCGTCGCGCGGGACCGCAAATGCTCGACCTCCTACATCCAGCGCAAACTGGGCATCGGCTATAACAAAGCCGCCCGCCTGGTGGAGCAGATGGAGGAAGAAGGCGCCGTCACCCCCGCGAACCACGTCGGCAAGCGCGACATCCTGTTGCCGGAGCCGCCCGGCGCCTGACAGGTTCCAAACCCGTAGGATGGGGTTTCACCCGATCCTTACCCAGCCGCCGACAACTCGGTCCGCCGCATCGTGACAGGCTTAGCGGCGGGCACGGACGGGACCAGCGGCGCCTGAATTATTGGCAGAGACAAGTCGAGACGCCGGAGGAAATTCGTTGGTCAGGGCATAGGGTGACGAATGCGTCGGCTCAAATACAAAGGTTGGGGGTCCACCCGGTCCGCAGCCGGCCACAAGATGTGATCACCCCGATTGCCCGCTGATCTTCTCTGTCGCTGCATCCAGGGCAGCCGAAAGATCGAACAACAAAAGCCGCGGCGCGTCAGGGTCGACCTGCACTGCATAATAGGCTGCAACGTCGACCAGACGGCCGGCTATCAACACGGCGAGGCCGGCACGATCCTCGGGATTTGACCGGTCGATATATGCCTGCATCACGTCCATCATTTCCGCGACAGTCTGGTCCGATGATCGGCAAAAATCGTCCACGCTCAGACCCCCCTAGGCAACGCATGGGTCGTTCGTGAAAGCAGAACGGACCTAACATTTACGCGTATGATCAAGGTGTAACTCTACCTCGCCATGTATCCGCCAGGGGTCAGCCTTGGTTGGCCACGCCTCGGATTCTATCCGGTGAGGATCGAAATACTCTTCATCTATTTCTACCAGAATAATCTGTAAAAGCTGGCTAGCAGGCCTAACGTCGCGTAAACGTGCGGCTCTGTCTCGACCGGTC
>JBCDCW010000165.1:0-8230 GCA_039180995.1 Pseudomonadota bacterium | reverse complement strand
TCTCATTCTCTCGGACCTCTACATGCCCGAGATGAACGGCCTGCAATTGCTCCAACGATTACGGGCCGATCCGGCGACCAAACGGACCGGTTTCATCTTGGGCATGTAGAGGTCCGAGAGAATGAGATG
Organism: Pseudomonadota bacterium; assembly: GCA_039180995.1. Taxonomy (GTDB): domain Bacteria; phylum Pseudomonadota; class Alphaproteobacteria; order Rhodobacterales; family Rhodobacteraceae; genus Jannaschia. The sequence continues at coordinate 8,101 of JBCDCW010000165.1, read as the reverse complement.
TGGCGGCGATACCTTGGTTCTTTCCACGGCCCGGACACCGTTTTCCGTATACTCGACCTGCGCGATCCCCAGTTTGTCGAGCATTTGCAGCAGAATACCGCGACTGGTGGACATATCGTCGACGACCAGCACCCGAAGTTTTTCCCGTACACTCATTGCGAGGACCGCCCATCAGGTCTTTCTATTGCTCGGAATGCCGTTCGCCCGATCGGCGTGAGCGAGCGACCGGTATCTAGCAGCCGTTCAGAATGTCCCAGGAACAGAAAAGCGCCGGGCCGCAGGGACTTGATCAGATTTCGATGCGCGGTCTCCTGGCACACTCGGTCGAAATAAATCGTCACGTTGCGGCAAAAAACCATGTCGAAGTACGACAGGCTGGGCGGCGGCGTTAGGAGGTTGTGCCGTTGCAGCGACACAGCCACGGATAGCGCGCCTGTCCAACGCCAGCCCGGGTCGATGGCGACCGGCGCGCCGTCGGCCAAATCGGCGAGAGCACTCGCTTCGAGCCGGGCGGCGCATTCCGTGAGGATGTGGCGATCCACATCGGTTCCCAAGATCGAGACGCTTTTGGCCCAGTTGACGCCGATCACGGCACGGCATGTGGCAGCGATCGACAGGATTTCGGCGCCCGAGGCGCATCCGGCAGACCAGATCCGAATAGGGGCCGTGCGCGGCGTGTTGGGCGGCACCAGGTGACGGAGACCGTCGGCCAGGAGCTTGAAATGATGAGGTTCGCGCCAAACCGAGGTGACGTTGGTCGTCAACGCGCAGATCAAATCCTCGCGTTCTCGCACGCCGTCCGGGTCGGGCCTGCGGGCCAAGTCGAGATAGGCGTCGACATCCGACAGGTGGGCAGCGCGCAGGCGCTTCTGCAAGCGCGCGGCCACGAAGACCTTCTTGGTCGGCGGAAAGTCCAGCCCCGCCTCGCGCCGCGCGATATCCGCCAGGGCCTGGAACTGCCGATCAGTCATTTGGATCATGGTAGCACCGCCTCGTCGGCCAGGATGCGGGCGGGGAGGACGCGGTCGATGGACAGGATCTGGATCATGGCCTCGCCCTCGACGAAAAGCTTGTCGGCCATATCCACATGGCCAGTCGCCCCTGATGGGGGAACATCCTGAAGCTGGTTCAGATCGGGATGGACGATGTCCGAAACCGCATCGACCAGAAGACCATGGACCCGGTCATTGACAGTGACGACAATGATCACGTTTCGGGGGTGATCCTCGGTCGCTTGGGCGCCCAGGCGCTGGGCCAGGTCCATGACCGGCAGGACCGAGCCGCGCAGATTGACCATGCCCAACATGTAGGCGGGGGAATGGGGAAGGGGCGTTGGCGGGCTCCAACTGCGAATCTCGCGCACATTCATGATGTCCACGGCATAGGCGCGTCCGCCGCATTGAAAGGTCAGAAGCTCTGTGCGCCCCGCCGCGCTGACATTCGGCTGATCGGGGGCGGTGTCGAGGATTGGGTCCGAAATGGTCATGCCACGATCTCCAGATGTGTCGCGGGACGGGGCGCGCGCGCAAGGCCCGCAGCTTCGGCCAGGCTGGTCGGATCGACGATCAACGCCACTTGACCGTCGCCCAAGATTGTCGCGGCGGAGACGCAGGGCACGCGCCCGAAGGCATCGGCCAAGCCTTTGATGACGACCTGGCCCTGGGAATCGATTGCATCGACTTGCAAGGCATAGGCCGCCGCTTCACCAGGGCGCAGAAAGAGAATTGCGCGATCGTCATCGCGGGTGTTTTGGGTCGGCGGGAAGCCCATGCCCTGCGCAAGGTCCACCATCGGAACGAAGACACCTTGCAGGGCGGCGACGTTCCGACCCGGACCCAGATTGCGGATCTTGGCGGAGGCCAAGGTCTGTGTCTCGACGATAGCGGAAAGCGGGATGACCATGCGCTGGTTCGCCGCCGTCACGACCATCCCGTCCAAGATGGCAAGTGTCAGCGGCAGGCTTGCGGACATAGAACACCCAATGCCATCTTCGGACGCGATGGAGACCACGCCATTCAGGTCTCGGATCGCTTTCTGCACCACGTCCAGGCCGACGCCACGACCCGATAGCTGCGATACCTCATCATTGGTCGAGAAGCCCGGCCGAAAGAGCAATCGGTCGATTTCATGGGTTTCAAGCCGGGTGTCTGGCTCGACGAGACCGCGAGCGACGGCGCGGGCCAGGACCCGGCCACGGTCTATGCCGCGGCCATCATCGGTCACCTCGATGACGACCCGGTCGGATTGCTGCGCCGCGCTGAGCCGGACAATGCCGGTCTGGGGTTTGCCCGCGGCCAGCCGCTCGGCCGGAGATTCCAGGCCGTGGTCGATGGCATTGCGGATCATGTGGGTCAGCGGATCCGCGAGACGCTCGACCACTGTTTTGTCGATTTCCGTCCCTTCGCCAACGACCTCAAGGCGGACCTCTTTGCCGGTGGCCTGGGCCGCCTCGCGGACGATGCGGGTCATGCGCTGGAAGAGGGATTTCACGGGTTGGGCCCGGATCGACATGACGCTGTCTTGGATATCGCGGGTCAGTTGTTGCAGCCCATCCAGACCGTCCATGATATCCGACTGGCCGTCATGCCCCGCCAGAGAGATGGAGCGCGCCAACATGGATTGGCTGATGACCAATTCGCCGACCAGGTTCACAAGGCGATCTACGCGGTCGAGATCCACGCGGATCGTCTTCGCGGCGGGCGGCGGGGTCACGCTGCCAGCAGGTGGCACCGGCTTGGCGGGCGATGCTGGCGGCGGAGGCGCCGCCGCGGGAGGGGCGGTCGTCGTCGGGAGTTGGGCATCGGGCCATGCCGGGGCGACGGAGGCCGGGGCCATGGCGCATTCGAGTGTGATGTCGCAGAGATCCTCGGCAAACTCGAAGATGGCCTCGATCTCGGTCTCCGTGAGGTCGTTGGCCGATGGGATCAGCGTGATACGCCAAGCCAACGAGGCAAGATCCGGGTCGAGATTGGCTAGGTTCGGAAGGGCGGAATCGTCGATCGACACGGCAATCCGGCCCAGCACGGCCAGCGCGCGAAACAGAAAGAGCGGCTCATTTCCGCTGGAGAAAAGCTCGGAATGGGGGCGAAACGCGATCTGCCAGGTCAGCATGTCTTGGGGCGCGTCCGAAGCGGCTGCCGCTTGTTCGGCGGGCTCCGGCTCCGGGTCCGGGTCCAACCCAAAATCCAGCGCAACCGGGGTGAAATCGCCGACAGGCGGAGACGCCGTTTCCAGGTCGCGCAGATGTGCCGCCAACTCGTCGAAATCGTCGGTCGGCTCACGTCCGTCGCGCGACAGTTCGATCAGGTCCGACAGGCGATCCGCCGCGCGCAGCAACGTCGCGACCAAGGCGGGGCTCTGGGCGACCGTGCCGGATCTGACCCCATCTAGAAGGGTCTCGAAATCGTGGGCGAAGGCGACCAGCGATGCCATATCGAAAGCCCCGGCACCGCCCTTGACCGAATGGACGGCCCGGAAGATCGAAGCGATCGTGTCGGCGTCTGACGTGCCGTCCTGTAGCGCGAGCAGGCCGGCTTCGAGAACCTCCATCAACTCGCCGCATTCCTCGAAGAACCCGGCGCGGATCGTATCCATCGGGTCGGACATCAGAGACCTGTCACGGTCCGGAGGGCGCCGACCAACCGCGCGGGATCGAACGGCTTGACGATCCATCCCGTCGCGCCTGCCGCGCGCGCACGCTGTTTCATGGCCTTGGCGCTTTCGGTGGTCAGCACCAGAATGGGAATGCCCGCATAGATCGGATTTTCGCGCACCTTGTTGATGAAGCCGAACCCGTCGAGGCGCGGCATGTTCACATCCGTCAGGATGGCATCCGGCCGGGGATCGAGAGTTTCAAGGACTTCCAGCCCATGATGCCCATCCTCGGCTAGCTCGATCTCGATCCCTTCACGGCTGAGCGCGAGTTTGACCATATCGCGGATGGTTCTGCTGTCGTCGATGGCCAGAACCTTCATTGCGCCGTCCCCACCCGGTCGATCGTGCAGATATCCCCTCGCGACGCGCCCAGCACCGTCAGGCAATCGTCGAAGGCCGATGAGGCCGCGACCAAGGTGATGTCGCGCCCGCGTTCCCCATAATCGCGCCGGGCGGCCATCAGCACTTGCAGGACCGGCGAGGTCAGCAACTCGACCTCGCCCGCCCGCAAGACGACCCCAACCTCAGCGGTAAGGAGCGTTTTGCGCAAGGCACCGGCAGATGTGAGGTCCGAGCGTTTCGGAAGGTCGATGGGGATCTCGGTCTGGGCCATGCCTGCCAGCGCGCCGCCGCGCCGCCTCCTGCAATCTGCGATGGAGACGGCGATACCCCGTTGGAGGTTTAGAAAGCGTTACTGGCGGGCCGCTTTCACGGCGCGCGTTCGGCAAGAAACGCGGCACAGCCGGTGAGGGCGGCGAAGTCGTCTGTGACCAGCGAGACCGGGAAATTCGCCATGAAGCCGGCGAAGCGACCCTTGTCGCGAAAGGCCTCCTGAAAGCCCATTTCCCGCAGATGCGGCCCCATATGGCGCGCCACCCCTCCGACCAGGAACACGCCCCCCAGCGGCAGATGGATCAGCGACAGGTTTCCGGCCACCGTCCCCAGGATTCGGACAAACTGGGCCACCGCGTCCGTGGCGCGCGGGTCATCTTGCACTCGGGCCATGATCTCGGCGGCGAGGAATTCGTCCTCCGATCCGGCCTCGGTCGACAGCCAGCGATAAACCTGTTCAAGACCGCGTCCCGACAGGACATCCTCGATTGCGGGGAAACCGTGAGCAGTGGAAACGAAGCTGCATAGGCGCAGTTCGGCCTCGGTGCGGATGGGAAGGTTGGCATGCCCCGCCTCGCAGGGGGGAACGAACCGGCCCGACGGCGTATCGTGGACGGGCGCCGCGTTGAACCCGGTGCCGACGCCGATGACCAGACGGGCCGCGCCCGCGCGTTCGGAGGCTGGGATGACGGTCTCGCAGGATTCAGGACCCAGATGACCCAGGGCATGCCCCTGGGCCTGAAGATCGTTCAGGATATCGCCGCGATGGGCCCCCGTGGCCTGCAAAAGGCGCGGCCGGTCGATCGACCAATCGAGATTGGTCAGCGCGGCGACGCCATCGGCGACGGGCCCCGCGACTGCGACGCAGGCGCCTTCCGGGGCGGGGCCGCCCGTTTCCTCGCGGTAGCGGCGCAAGACCGGGGCCAGATTGGCGAAGTCGCGATTTCGGTAGCGCTGGATGGTCTCGGTCAGAACCGACGGCCCCCTGGCCATGGCCACGCGGGTATTGGTGCCGCCCACATCGGCGACAAGGAAGAGGGGAGCATCAGCAGACATGCGGGCGGGCTATCAACGGGCCAGCGCCCGGGCAAGGGCGTGATAACTTGCCTTGGGCGTGCGGACCTGTGTGTCGAAATCCACATGGACCAGGCCGAACCGCTTGTCGTAGCCCAGCGTCCATTCGTAATTGTCCAGCAGCGACCAGACCGTGTAGCCCTGGATCGGAACGCCGGACTCAATCAGGCGGCGCACCACCCTGAGATGGGCGTCGAGATAGGCGATGCGCTCGCCGTCGGGCCGGGCGGCGTCATCGGGGTTGGCGAGCCCGTTCTCCGTGATGAAGAGCGGTGTGTCGCCGGTCAGATCCGTGGCCAGACGGGACAGGAGCCAGTCGAGGCCGTCGGGGCAGATTTCCCAATCCATATCCGTCTTGGGGAGGGGGCCGGGCACGGTGGCGATATCGGGCCAGGGTCCGTCACCCCAGGTCAGACGCTTGCAGGTGTAGTAGTTCACCCCAAACCAATCAAGCGGTTGCGAGATGACCTTCATGTCGTCTTGCCAACCGGACGGCATATGCGGGGCCAGTCCGTCCAGCACATCGTCGGGATAGATCCCTGCCATCATCGCACCGGGAAACCAGCGATTGTAGATCCCATCATATAGCGTCGCGGCCGCCCGGTCGGCCGGCGTGTCGCGGGCGGGTAGGGCGTATTCCATGTTGCAGGCCGCGCCCACGTTGGAGACGCCTTTGGCGCGCAGAACCTCGACCGCCAGGCCGTGGGCCAGGCCAACGTGATGCATCGCCTTGGTGGCGGCACCCAGATCGGCCAGTCCGGGCGCATGATAGCCGTGATAGTGGGACAGCCAGGCGACGCACCACGGTTCGTTCACCGGCGCGACGGAAAACAGCCGATCGCCCAGGCGGTCGGCCACGATTGCAGCGAAATCGGCGAACCGCTGGGGCGTGTCCCGCACGGTCCAGCCCCCTTCGGCAGCCAGGGTCTCGGGCAATTCCCAATGGTAAAGGGTGGCCATGGGGCGAATGCCCCGCGCCACCATTCCGTCCAGAAGCCGATCATAGAAATCAAGGCCTTCTAAATTGACCTTCACGCCATCGGGCATGATCCGCGCCCAGGATGTCGAAAACCGATACGCGTCGAACCCACCGGCGGCGATCAGGTCCAGGTCTTCGTCCCAACGGTGATAGTGGTCGCAAGCGATGGCGACGGTTTCGCCGCGATCCACCTTGCCGGGCGTCTCGGCGAAGGTGTCCCAATGGGTGCGCCCGGCACCGCCATGGGCATGGCCCTCGATCTGATAGGCGCTGGTGGCCGTGGCGAAGAGAAACCCCGGCGGGAAATCGCTGCGCGCGACGGTGAAATCGGCAAGCGGGTCGAGTGTGTCGGGCATGGATCGTCTCCCGTTGCGGCGCCGATGGCGCGGGAAGGGGGCAGGGCGATTTAGTCTGGCGCCGGCCCGGAGGAGGCGCCGAGGACCAGATCGCTCTCCCAGACCTCTTGGACGGGATCGGCTTGCGGGGCCGCGATTCGCTCTAGCAGGATCTCGGCGCAGCGCCGGCCGGCGGATCTGACCGACGACCGCGTGGCGGTGAAGATCGGGACATCGTCGCCATTGGCGAGATAGCTGAGCATGTCGTCATGGGTCACGATAGACACGTCCTGCCCCAGGGTCAGCCCCAGGTCGTGGACGGCGCGGCGCACGCCAAGCGCCATGATCAACGACGACACTAGGAAGGCCGTGGGCGCGTCCAAGCCCCCGAGCATGTGGCGCGCGGCCTCGTATCCGGCTTGTTCGGACATTTCGGAATGCCGCACGCGATTTCTGTCGACTGCCAGGCTGCGGGCTTGCTGTGCCGACGTGAAGCCGTCGAAGCGGCGGCGGGCGAAATCCATATGGGCCGGGCCGTTGAGCAGGGCGATGCGGCGGTGCCCCAGATCGAGCAGCAGGTCGGTGGCCCGCTGAAAGGCCCGGGAATTGTCCACGTCGACGAAGTCGTAATTCCGATCCGATCCCGGAACGCGGCCATGCACGACGAAGGGTGTTCCGGTGTCGCGCAGCAAATCCAATCGAGGATCGTCTTGCCGCGGGCCGTGGACGATCATGCCGTCCACGCCGCGATCCATGGCCAATTGGCGATATGCCATGGCCTCGTCGCCATCCGAGACGACGGACATGGTCATATCATAACCCGATTGGGCATAGATCTCGCCCGCGCCGGCGATGAAATCGGCGAAGACGGGATTCACCATCTCATTGCCCTGGTTGGTGGGAATCACGTGGCCGATGGCCATCGACCGCCCCGTGGCCAGGGCAGCGGCCCGCCGATTTGGCCGGTATCCATGTTCCGCGGCGGCGGCGCGCACGCGGCGGCGCGTCTCGGCGCCGACCTCGGGATAGCCCCCCAACGCCCGGCTGACGGTCGTCGGCGACAGGCCGAGCAGGTCGGATAACTCCTTTAAGTTCAATGCGCCCCCTCCCCAGAGGCCCCAAAGCGCTTTGGTCCCAGCGAACAAAGGGGTCTAGCCCTGAATCGTGACCCGGACAGGGGGCGGCTGGCAAGGGGCAATCTGCGGGGCGACCGGATGCGGCGACGCGGCGTTGACATTCCCGCGAGGCTGATCACAACGTAATGCTATCAAAGCGGTTTGGTGGTGGGCGTGAGTCCGGGTGTCAAAACGCGACGATACAGACGTCGGGGAGATCGGCGTCTTCAACGACATGCGGGGCATCCGCAGGGAGGACAAATGAATAAGTTTCTGACCGGCACCGCCATTGCGGTGCTGTATACCGGCGCCGCGTTTGCGGACGGTCACAC
>JBCDCW010000164.1:0-8304 GCA_039180995.1 Pseudomonadota bacterium | reverse complement strand
GGCGAGGGCGCGGAGCATGACATCTCTCCCTTGGTTCAATCGAAAGATAGAACATCGGCAGATCGTGCAAAGGTTTCAGGTGTCGCAGAGGCCGAACTCTTCCGCGAAGAGTTCGGAAAAATCCTTTCTTCAAGGATTATGGCCGGTTCCTGTGGCAGAGTTGAAAGATGCCGCGCGTCCTGACGACCGACCGCCTGATCCTCCGCGGGACCCTTCGCGACGACGCGGGTCTGATCGACACCCTGCTGTCGGATGCGGACGTCCGGCGCTTTCTTGGCGGGCCGGTCCCTCTGGCGCAGCGGGCAGGGCGGGTGGCCGAGTATCTGCGGGCGGGCGCCGAGGAGACGGTTTGGATCGTCCAGACGAAGGCGCCCGGGCGGGCCATTGGGCTGGTGTCTTTGTCCGAGCACCATGACGGGCCCGATACGGAGTTGTCCTACCAATTCCACCCCGACACCTGGGACCAGGGCTATGCGACCGAGGCCGCGCGGAAGCTCCTGGATTTCGCCTTGGAGGACCTGGGGCATGACCGGATCATCGCAGAGACGCAGGTGGCCAACGCCGCGTCGCGCCGGTTGCTGGCAAGGCTCGGCATGGCGGAGGTTCGGCGGCTGACGCGGTTCGGGGCGGCGCAGGTGATTTACTCGACCTGAATTCAACCCGCGACTGGATTGGGGCCGGACGCCTGGCGTCCGGCCCCAAAGGGATCAGGCCTCGATGGCCTCGACCTCTTCTTTCGGCTCCGCCTTTGCGAAGGACAGGGCAATGGCCGTGATGCCCATGCCCACGACGAAGAGGAACGTATCCACGTCCAGCGGGCCGGACGCGATCATGGTGCAAACGTTCATGGCAGACTCCATGTTGTTACGACGCTGCCGGGTTACGCGCGCAATCTGACGGAATTTGGGCGCAGGTTAGGTGTCCGCCCGGCCCCGGCGGTCGGACCGCAATTGGGCGTATAAAACGTGGTTCCGCCACCGCCCAGCGATCTGTAGATAGGCCTGGGCGACGCCCTCATATTTGAAGCCCGCTTTTTCCAACAGGCCCCGGGACGCCGCGTTTTCCTCCAGGCAGGCCGCCTCGACCCGGCTAAGGTCCAGGCGGCGGAAGGCGTAATGGGACAGGGCCACAATGGCCTCGCGCATGTAGCCCTGGCGCGCATGGGGCTGGCCGATCCAATAGCCCAGCGTCGCCGATTGCGACGGGCCCCGCCGGATATTGTCCAGCGTGATGGCGCCCAGGATCGCGCTGTCGGTCTTACGGGTCAAAAACAGGGCCAGGGCCGCGCCTTGGGAATGACTGCGCTGGGCCCAATAGACCCGGTTTGTGAAGGATTTGCGGGACAGGTGGTCGTCGGCCCAGGCGGGCTCCCACGGTTGCAGGAACTCGGCAGATTGATCGCGCAAGCCAACCCAGGACCGGTAATCCGAGTGCTGCGGCAGGCGCAGAAGCAGACGGTCGGTCTCGATCCGCGGGCGGCGGAAGGACGCGAACATCACGCGGCGAGCCGGGCTTTGAGCGTGGCGGCATCGGGCGCGCCCGCGACGGGGCCGTATAGCGCCAGAGCGGGCTCGCCCTGTGTCAGCGCGGCGGCATGGGCGCGGATGGCAGCCACGTCGACGGCGTCGATCTTTTCGACGGCTTCCGAAAGCGGCGGAACCCGGTCCCAGACAGCGACCACGCGAGCCAAGCGTTCAGCGCGAGACGACGGAGATTCGAGGCCCATCAGCATGCCCGATTTCATCTGGGCGCGGGCACGGGCGATCTCCGCCTCTGACATGTCATCGGCGGCCCGCTTCAATTCGTCGATGGTCAGGGTAGCCAGGTCCGCGATGTCCTCTTCGCCCGTGCCCGCATAGATCGTCAGCAGGCCGGTATCGGAATAGGCCCCGACGGAGGCGAAGATCGTGTAGCACAGACCCCGGTTTTCCCGCGCCTCCTGAAACAGACGAGACGACATGCCGCCGCCCATCGCGCCCGCAAAGATCTGGGCGGTATAGATCGCATCGTCGCGGTAACCGGGCTGCGCGAAGCCGAGCGCGATGTGGGCTTGTTCAAGGGTCTTCACGCGGCGGGCTTCGCCGCCTTGGAAGAGCGATGGGACAGGGGCGGCTTGGGGCTGGGGTGTCAGGTGACCCAGCAATGCCTCCGCCTGGCGCACGATCGCATCGTGATCGACGGCGCCCGCCGCCGACAGGATCATCTGTTCGGGGCCATAATGCTGGCCGGTGAACTGGTGCAAGTCGGCACGGGTGAAGGCCTGCACCCGCTCGGACGGCCCCAGGATCGTGCGGCCCATGGGTTGTTCCGGGTAGGCTGCCTCTTGCAGCCAGTCGAAGATGATGTCGTCGGGCGTGTCCAAGGCTTGGCCGATCTCTTGCAAGATCACGCCGCGTTCGGTCTCGATCTCATCCTCTAGAAAGATCGGATTGAGAACGATGTCCGAGATCAGGTCCACGGCCAATGGCACGTCCCCGCCCAGCACGCGCGCGTAGTAAGCCGTCACTTCCCGTGACGTATAGGCGTTGATGTAGCCGCCCACATCCTCGATCTGCTCGGCGATCTGCAAGGCCGTTCGCTGTTCGGTCCCCTTAAAGGCCATGTGTTCCAGGAAATGCGCGATACCATTCTGCTCGGGCGCCTCGTGCCGCCCCCCTGCCCCAACCCAGATCCCGACCGAGGCGGATTCCAGGCCCGGCATATGCTCGGTCACGATGCGAAGGCCGTTGGCCAGGCGGTGGAGCTGGGTCGTCATGCGGCGCGCTTCTCTTCGATCAGGGTCTCAATGTCGGTGAGGTTATTGTCGACGCGGGTCAGGCGTTCGTCCCGGTCGAACAGGTCGGCCATCCGGGACGGGAGCGGTGGACGGATGCCAGTGGCGGCCTCGACCGCGTCGGGAAACTTGGCGGGGTGAGCGGTGGCCAGAGTGACCATGGGCACGCCCAAATTTCGACGGGCATGGCGTTTGCCGACGTGAAAGCCCACCGCGGTATGGGGACAGATCGTCTCGCCGAGAGCATGGAACGCCTCCGTGATCGCCGCAGAGACCCTCGGCTCGTCCACCGCCATGCTATCGTAATGCCGCTGTAGTTCGACCAGTGCGTTCGCCGAAACGCGAAAGCCGTCCTCCTGATCCAATTCCGCCATCAAGCGTGTGATGGCAGCCCCGTCTCCGCCATGCGCCCAAAAGAGCGCGCGCTCGAAGTTTGAAGACACCTCGATATCCATGGACGGCGACGTCGTCGGAGTTATGCCATGCTTTCGATATTCCCCGCTGAATTCAAAGAACCGGTGCAGAATGTCGTTATTGTTCGTCGCCACGACGAGACGCTCGATTGGCAGGCCCATGCGTTTGGCGATGTGGCCCGCGAAGATGTCGCCGAAATTGCCCGTCGGCACGGTAAAGCTGACAGGGCGGCGCGGCGCACCCAGGGCCGTGGCGGCGGTGAAGTAGTAGACGACCTGGGCCAGAACACGGGCGAAGTTGATCGAATTCACGCCCGCCAACCCAACCCGGTCGCGGAAGGGGAAGTCGTTGAACATGTCCTTCACGCGGGCCTGACAATCATCGAAATGGCCGGCCAGGGCCAAGGCATGAACGTTCGCTTCGGATGGGGTGGTCATCTGGCGGCGCTGCACGTCCGAGACGCGGCCATGGGGATAAAGAATGAAGACATCGACCGCATCAAGGCCCCGAAACGCCTCGATAGCGGCGCTGCCGGTATCGCCCGAGGTGGCGCCGACGATAGTGACCTTCTGGCCCCGGCGTTGCAGACTATGCTCGAACATCTGGCCGATGAGTTGCATGGCGAAATCTTTGAAGGCCAGCGTGGGCCCGTGGAACAACTCCAACAAATGGTGGTTGGGGCCCAGCTGAACCAAGGGCGCCCGCGCGTCATGGCCGAACCCGGCATAGGCGCGGGTCACCATGTCGGCGAAGTCGGCTTCCGAGAACGCATCGGCCACGAAAGGGCTCATGATGCGGACCGCCACCTCCTCGTAAGACAGCCCGGCCAGGGCAGCGATATCGCCCTGGGACAGCACCGGCACGTCCTCGGGCACGTAGAGCCCGCCATCGCGGGCCAGGCCGGTCAGCATCGTATCCTCGAAGCCCAGAACGGGGGCCTGTCCGCGGGTGGAAACGTAGCGCATGGGAGTGTCCTGCTCAGACGGTGCGGCGCGTCATACGCCACAGCAGGAACGCTGTCATCCCCAGCCAGACCACGGCCAGCCCGAACCACTGGATCGCATAGCCCAGGTGGTTGTTCGGAATGCCCTGGGTTCCAACGGGGATAGGGCGCGGCTCGGCCTGAGGCGTGACATGGCGGGCGACGATCATGACTGGCTCGGTGCCTAGGGCGGCGGCCATGGCGGGTGTATCGCGGCCGAACCAGGTGGTGCCGTCGGGCTCGGGCGTGCCGGAATTGACGTCGTCGGGCCAGTCCAGATTGCCGATGATCTCCAGCGGCCCTTGGGGCAGCATCACCTCGCCGGGTTGGAACGGTACAACACCCAGATCCACCAGAACGCGCCGCTCACCCAGGGCCAGCGGTGCGACGATCCGATAGCCCGTGCCGCCCTCGCGCCAGGCGCCCAGGACCCGCAGCGGCGGGCCCGCCAACTGCCCCACGACGGTCACGGGGCGGAACCGGTCGGCTTCCGGGTCCGGCGCCAGGGGCACCGGTCCTGGCGCTGCGGCGATGCGGGTCTCAATTTCGGCAAGGACACCTTTCTTCCAGGTGAGCCGGTCGAGCTGCCATAGGCCGAGCCAGATTAGAACGGCGGCGCCGACCAGGCCGAACAGAAGGGGGAGGAGAAACCGCATCAGCATGACCCTGGAACTGATAACGGCGCGAGATCACCCGCGCCGCGCTCAATTCCTTCAAAGGAATTGACCAAAGTCTTCGAAGACTTTGGTTGGGACCTTAGGCGCCCCAGATATAGATCGACGCAAACAGGAACAGCCAGACCACGTCCACGAAATGCCAGTACCAAGCGGCGGCTTCGAACCCGGTATGACGTTCCGGCGTGAAATGCCCCGACATTAGGCGGAACAGGCACACCGCCAGGAAGATCGTGCCGATGATCACATGGGCGCCATGGAACCCAGTCGCCATGAAGAAATTCGCGCCATAGATATTGCCGCCGAAGCCGAAGCCCGCATGGCTGTACTCGTAGGCCTGGAAGGCAGTGAAAATCGCACCCAGCGCCACCGTCAGGATCAGGCCCCATTTGACGTCCTGGCGATTATTTTCATGGACAAGCGCATGGTGCGCCCAGGTCAGCGTAGCCCCCGACAGCAGCAGGATCAGCGTATTGATCAACGACAGATGCCACGGATCGAACGTCTCGATCCCCACGGGCGGCCAAACCCCGTCCACGGCGGGCGACAGCGGTCCCATAGGGTATAGAGCGTGCTTGAAGAACGACCAGAACCAAGCCGAGAAGAACATGATCTCGGACATGATGAAGAAGATGAAGCCATAGCGCAGACCGATCCGGACGACCGGTGTGTGGTCGCCCGTATTGCTTTCGCGCACCACGTCTGACCACCAGGCGAACATGGTGAACAGAACGCCCACCAGGCCCGCCAGGAACAGCCACGGATGGTTGTTGGAGATGTTGGGCGACATCCAGATGACGGCGCCGATCAGCATCACGAACCCCGACAGGGCGCCAATGAACGGCCAGACCGAGGGTGGCAGGATGTGGTAATCGTGGTTTTTGACGTGGGCCATCTTGTCCTCAGTTCAGCGTTCGTGTGTCGAGCGCGGCATAATCCTCCGGCAGCTCGATAGTGTGGAACGTATAGGAGAGCGTGATCTCCGGCATGTGTTTGGCTTCTGGGTCGTCCACAATCTCGGGGTCGACGAAGAAGGTCACGGGCATCGAGACGGTCTCACCCGGCATCAACACCTGCTCCTCGAAGCAAAAGCAGTCTATCTTGACGAAATGCGGACCGACGGCGAACGGCGCGACGTTATAGCTGGCCGTTCCCGCCACCGGTTGATCGGTCGGATTGTGGGCTTCGTAGAAGGCGATGTTGGTGGCGCCGATCCGCACCTCCATCTTGGTCTGGGACGGCCGGAAGTCCCACGGCATGTCCCGTTCGCGCGACGCGTCGAAGCGCACCAGAACCGTCTGATCCAGAATCTCGGTCGCACCCGCCTCGGCCACGCCGGTCGTCCCGCCATAACCCGTCACCCGGCAGAACAGATCGTACAGCGGCACCGCGGCCCAGCCCAAAGCCCCGAAGGCGAAGACCGTGGAAACGGTCATGGCGACCGCGCGTCCATTGCCACTCAGGTTGCGCCACCACCGTCTCATTGCGACGCCTCCTCGGCCGGAACCAGGGTCGGACGCAGCACGTGGTCGAACCCTTCGGACAGGCCGCCGGTCTGCACCTTCACGACCGTGACGCCAAATACGACCCCGATGAAGGCGATCAGGACGAACAAGACCCCGAAGTTCCGGCCCCGGCGGCGATAGTGAAGTTCATGTTCGACACGCATCACCAGCCTCCGAAGGGCAGCGCCGACTCGGCCACGAATACTGAGAAATGTACGAAAAGGTAGAACAGCGACCATTTGAACAGCGCCTTCTCGGTGCCGTGGCCATCAGCCTCGCTGTCGGAATCATCGCGGCGGTAGATGTTCCAAGCCAGGCGCAAGAAGACGGCGTTCAAGACCAACGCCACAGCCAAGGTCAGCGGCCCGCCCATGGCGGTGGTCGCCGCGAAGGTCGACACGATCGCCAGACCCAGCGCCCAAAACAAGGTCTGCCGCCGCGTCTCGGTCCGGCCATGGGTCACGGTCAGCATCGGGATGCGCGCGTTGTGGTAGTCGAGCTTCACGAACAACGCGAGCGCCCAGAAATGCGGCGGCGTCCACATAAAGATCAGGCCGACCAGCAACCAAGCCTCTAGCGGTGTACCGCCCGTCACGGCGGCCCAACCGATCATCGGGGGGAAGGCACCCGCCAACCCGCCGATTACCGTGTTCCAAGACGTGGTCCGCTTCAACCACATGGAATAGATCACGGCGTAGAAGAAAATGGTGAAGGCCAGCCAGCCAGCCGCGACCCAATTCGCCGTCAGCCCCAGCATGGTCACCGACACAACCGACAGGAACAACCCCAGCGCCAGGGCATCGCCCGGCGCCACGCGTCCCGCCGGAACCGGCCGCGACCGCGTCCGCTTCATCACCCGGTCGATATCGGCGTCGAACCACATGTTCAGCGCGCCGGACGCCCCCGCACCCACGGCGATCCAGAGGATCGACGTCAGGGCCAGGAACGGATGCATTTGCCCCGGCGCGACCAGTAAACCAACAACCGCCGTGAAGATAGCCAGTGACATCAGCCGCGGCTTGAGCAGTCGCCAATAGTCCCGAAGACCTGCCTCGTCGGCGGGCCGGGCGGCCGAAGCGATCTGGAGGGCGGCGTCAGCCATGGCTCACCAGACGATTGGGGGCTCGTCGCCCTTCATGACGTCCAGCCAGCGGGCGTAATCCTCCTCCGACACAACCTTCACGGTGATCGGCATGTAGGCATGCGCGATGCCGCAAAGTTCCGAACATTGGCCGAAATAAACGCCCTCTTGCTCGGGCTCGAACCAGAGTTGGGCCAAGCGGCCTGGGATGCCATCCTGCTTCACGCCGAAGGAGGGGATCGTCCACGAATGGATCACGTCGCCTGCCGTGACCTGCATCACAACCGTCGCACCCACCGGAACGACGATCGCGGTATCGGTCGCCAGCAGGAACTCGTCATCCGAATACCCAGCGGCCTGCAATTGGGCGCTGGTTTCTTCGGTCATCATATTCCCCTGATCGGCACCGATCATGTAGGATGCGAAGGTGATGTCTTCGTCCGGATACTCATATTCCCAGAACCACTGATAGCCGGTAACCTTCACGACCACATCGCCCTCGGGGATGCGCTGCTGGTCGAACAGAACCGGCAGCGAAAAGGCTCCGATGGCCACCAGGATCAGGATCGGAACGACCGTCCAGGTGACTTCCAGCGGCGAGTTGTGCGTGAAGCGCGCGGGTTCGGGGTTCGACCCCTCCCGGTAGCGGACGATGCACCAGGCCAGCAGGCCCGTCACGAACAGCGCGATGACTGTAATGATGACCAGCAGAAACCCATCGAGCCATTGCAAATCGGTCGCCAGCGATGTCGCGGCCGGCTGAAAACCGATGCCCCCGGGAACCGGCGTGCCGATGATGGGCAGATCGGGGAAGAGCGGCTCGGGCGCGGCGTCCTGTGCGATGGCGGGGGTCGATACCAAGGCGGCAGCGGCGG